>DBEYUK010000017.1:0-49195 GCA_048181625.1 Collinsella sp.
GCCTTTGACCGTCATTTCCCCGGACAGGACCACCTTTGCCGCCGAGACCTTGAACTGCCTGTCGTATCGCTTTCTTCTTTGGGTCATCTTGAACACCTTTCGCTCTTAACTAGGTGTCCAATTCATCATACCCACTCCAAACCTCCCATTTCCCGATGTCCAAGAAATGGGAGGCAGTTCACAGGCACCTTTGTGGTGGTTTTGGTGGTTAGAGGACGAGCTGATGGTAGTCGGCGGGGGTTACGTGGCCCTCGGTGGCGGCACGGAAGGCGGCGAGGGCATCGCCCGAGAACGGCATAGCCCAGCACAGTCCGCAGCCGGCGGTGATGGAGCCAGGCAGCGGCATGATGCGCCCGGGCACACCGGCGGCAAGGCACAGCTGCTCGCATTCCATCACATCGAAGGTGCTATCGAACGAAACGATAATCTTGCGCTCGTGGTCGAGGGCATCACCGGATGGGCCTTCGAGGTGTGCCTCACGATACGCCGCGGCGGCCGCTTCCTCTTCCGCAGTATGCCCACAGCCACCGCAGCCGCAGGTACAGGGCTCGGAACCATCGCAAGTGCAAGGCTCTCCCGTGTCGGGACAAATATCGTGAGACATGGCAACTCCAATCGTCTAGGCGAGCAGCTCGGCTGCCGCAAACTCCTCGGGTGTATTGACGTTTTCGAAGCAGAGCGTGGAGCCCGCGGCCTTAACGATCTGCGGCTCATCCAAATACCCGGCGTTCACCCGGTCGATCAGGCAGCGAATTCGCTGACGGTCACCGGCAAGCAGCTCGCAAGCGATCGGCACGCAGGCCTCGCGGCGCCAGACGGCGCACAGTGGCTCAATCCCCCGCTCCTCGCGCGGTACGCACACGTCGAGTGCCTCGGCCTCAACACGATCGGCAAGCGCGCCGATCAGTTCTGGCGAGACGAACGGCATATCGCAGGCGACGATCGCCACGAGCGGCAATCGGGCCGCGGCCAACGAGCTCGCGATGCCGCGCATGGCACCCGCCGGTCCTTCAAGGTCCGCCACCACACGCGGCACCAGGCCGCCAAACGCGCGCTCCTCAAGATAGGCAAGCTCGCTGGGACGCGAAGTCGTCACGACCAACTCGCCGGCAACTGGCGCCAGCCGACCCAGCACACGCTCGATGAGCGGCTCGCCGCAAAACGCCAAGCGCGCCTTATCGCAGCCCATGCGCGAGGACATCCCGCCCGCTTGGACGACACAAGAAAGATCGGCACGTCTTACGGTAGTCATACGGCAAAACACCTCCATCGGCATGTTCGAAACCCGACACACGAAGCCAAATACCGCCGCCGAAATAACGGCGCTACGAAAAGCTCGTGCAAAAACAAAACAGCGCCTTTGCGGCACGCAGCAAGACCGCGAGCACAAAAGCGCTGGTAGCGTATGGCGGGAACGTATGTGAATCGAACACATCCAAGACGTTTTGCACGCCTCGCAACGGTTTTGAGGACCGCGGAGCCCACCGGAGCCCATCCGTTCCCAAGTGCGGCGGTATTTTACCAAACCGAGCGGGCCCCATCCCAAATAGACAAGCAAGAAGTTGCGGTGGAATAGTTCTTGCTTAGGCTGCAAGACCCCAAAAACAGGAACTATTTCACCGCAACTGAGGAGGCGGGAGCGGGTAACCGGCCTAGCGCAGGGACCTCAGGCCGCCGGCATCCTTGTCGAGCACCGTAAAGCGCACGGCATCCAGGTGCTCCAAGATGCTGATGGCACGTTTGCGCGACACGCCCAGAGCCTCACGCAGCACGCTCGTGGTGGCTGCGCCACCGGCATCGGCGATGGCGGCGGCGACGAGCTCGCGCGCATGGGCCTCGGCGGCGGCAGACAGGGCAACGTCGCGCTCAACCTTAACGATCGAGCGATTGAGCGAAAGCTCGCGCAGGGCACGCGTCATGGTGTCGCGATCGAGCTGCAGTTGCTCGCCCGCCTCGGGCAACGTCGGCGCATCGAGGCCGGCTTCGTCCAGCAAAGCAACGATACGTTCGCAGGCTTCGCGAACCACGCGTGCCGCCGCGGCGGCCGAATGCGGATCGAATACCTCGGCGCCCTCCGAGGCACACACACCACGCGAGCAGCCCTCGGCAATCAGGGCCGCGGCAACGCCTTCATCAGCGGCAGGCCACGCAGCATGGGCAACGGCACCAGGCGTAAAGCCCGTCTCCTTGGGAGCCGTCGCGTGCATGGCTGACAAGGTCGCCGCCAGTGCATCCATCGCGGCGTCGAGCACGACGGCGTCCGCAAAGAGGCCCTCATCACCCACGGCAAGCTTGCGAACGGAGTTCTGCGCCACCAACCCGCGCAGTGCAGCATCGACATCGCCGACGCCAAGATCCAAAGCGTCGGCAACATCAACCGCCGTAACCGGCAGCGTCTGCAGCGCCAGCCAAGCGCCCACACCGCCCGCGATATCGCCGGACTCGATCGCCGCATACAGCGCACGCTCCCCTTCGGCAAGCTCGCGCGAGCGACGGCAGCGCGAAAGCAGCACACGCCCGCCACCAATAAGCATCACGGGCGAATAGGACAGCACCACGGCATGGTCCCCGGCACGCAGCGGCAGCGAGTTTTCCAAGCGCACCTGAACAATACGGGTCTCGCCCACCGCCATGGGGGCCTCGCCCTCCATGAACATGATGCGACCGACAACCTCGGCTGTACCCGCCATCACGTGCACACGCGCACCCGACTCGAGCACACGCGGCTTGGCTCCCTCGCGACCCAAATACGTAAACGCCATCATAAATCGCATCGTCTGGCCAAAGCGGCCCGCCACGCCGAGCATCTCACCGCGATCGAGCGCGGCGACGGCATCGCCCACCAAGTTGAGTGCCACGCGTTGCCCAGGCAGCGCGCGCGGCGTATCGCCATGCACCTGAATCCCGCGCACACGACAGACCGTACGCGACGGCAAAGCCATCAGCTCGTCGCCCACCGTAACCGGCGCATCATGCAGCGTTCCCGTCACGACGGTGCCGGCGCCCTTGATCGTAAAGCATCGGTCAATCGGCAGGCGCGGCGCGGCATCGCTCCGCTCGGCACGCTCGCGACAGGTATCCCAGCAGACACCCACCTGCTCGTCGAGCACCGCAAGCAGCCCGTCAATCCCCTCGCCCGTCTTAGACGACACGGGCACAATTGGCGCGCCCGCAAACACAGTACCCGACAAATAGTCATCGACATCGAGCTCGGCCAGATCAACCATCTCGCTATCGGCCAGGTCGCACATCGTCAGCGCGACCACCATATGCGTAACGCCCAGCAGCTCCAGCACATGCACGTGCTCGCGGGTCTGCGGCATCACGCCCTCGACGGCCGAAACCACCAGCACGGCAACGTCGATGCCCGTCGCACCCTGCACCATGGCGCGCAGATAATGGGCATGCCCCGGCACATCGACCAGGCCAACGATCTTGCCGCTCGGCAGCGCCAGCTCGCCAAAGCCCAGCTCCACCGTCATGCCGCGGCGACGCTCGACCTCAAGGCGATCGGGATTCTTGCCGGTCAGCGCCTCGATCAGCGCCGACTTACCGTGGTCGACGTGGCCCGCCGTGCCAACGATAACGGGACACTCCACCAGCGCTTTAACCTCACTCATCGTGCAACCGCCTTCTCAACGCACGCTACGAACGTCGATGCCGCCGTCTCGATATCGCGGTCGCCCACGAGTGTGCGCACATCAAACACAATGCGGTCGTGCGAGGCGCGCGTGACGACCGGCGTGTCGAAGTCCTGGACAAGCGAGCGCTTGAGCGCGTCGACCGTCAGGCGCTCGTCAACAAGGCGCACGGCAACGCACATCGTGGGCAACTCCACAGTAGGCAGCGAGCCACCACCGGGGGTCGACGATTCCTCGACGATCTCCACCTGAACGGCACACGGGCAACCAGCCTTATCGAGCCCGGCGACCATACGATCGCGCAGCTTGCAGGCACGTCGCTCCAAATGGGCCTGCGGCAGCGTAAGCATGCTGAGCACCGGAATATCGCGATGGGCAACATCGGCGCCGTCCATGTAGATACGCAGTGTGGCCTCGAGCGCCGCCAGCGCGAGCTTGCCCGGGCGCAGGGCACGCATAAGCGGATGCGACCCGCAGGCCTGGACCAGATCGCGACGGCCCATGATAATGCCCGCTTGTGCGGCACCGAGCAGCTTATCCCCCGAGCACGACACCAAATCGAGCCCTGCCGAAACCGAAGCCGGCGTGGTTTCTTCGCCGCCGCGCACCAAGATGTCGTCGGGCAACAGCGCGCCCGAGCCCTGGTCCTCGTAGAACAGCAGGCCATGCTTGTGAGCAAGCGCCGCAAGCTCCCGAGAGCCCACCTCCTCGTGAAAGCCCTCAATGCGATAGTTGGAAGGATGGACCTTAAGGATCATGGCCGTTTCGGGCGTGATGGCGCGCTCGTAGTCGCCCAGGTGCGTGCGGTTGGTGGCGCCGACCTCGACGAGTTTGGCGCCCGAAGCCGCCATGACATCGGGGATGCGGAAGCTGCCGCCGATCTCGACAAGCTCGCCGCGGCTGACGATGACCTCTTTGCCTGCGGCATGGGTCGCCAGCACCAGCAGCACAGCGGCGGCATTGTTGTTAACGACCAGCGCGTCCTCGGCACCGGTAAGCGAGCGGATCAGCTGCGCGGCATGTTCCTTGCGCGACCCGCGCGAGCAGGTGTCCACGCTGTACTCGAGCGTGCTGTACCCGCGCGCGACCTCGGCCACGGCCTTTGCCGCCGACTCCGCGAGCGGGGCGCGGCCCAAGTTGGTATGGATGACCACGCCCGTAGCGTTGACGGCAGGGCGCAGGCTCGGCAGCGCGGAGCGGTGCGCACGCCACTCGATGGCCGAAGCCAGGTCGCGCTTAGAGCGCGGGGCGGCGCCGGCGCGAATGGCGGCTCGCTCCTCGTCGAGCTCGGCCGTGACGGCGGCATGCACCACCGCGTCGCAGGTCTCCCCCGCCGCCTTCACCACCGGCCACTCGGCAAGCAGCTCGTTGACGGAGGGAATGGCGCGCAGGCGGGCGCGCACCTCATCGGACATGTTCTGGCTATCGCTCATGTGCGACCTTTCAAAACCAAAGGTGAATCAATCGTTCGAACGTCAAACTATCAGCCAATTCGATCGGCTGAGTCAATCAATCGCTATTATCCTCGCGTGCCGCGATCTTTTCCACGCGAACGGCGTTTTCCTGGGTGAGCGCGGCGCCCGTCAATGGGTCCCAACGCAACGGTGTATGGTCGAGTGGGCCGACGCCCAAGGCCTGAGCGCCGCCGGCATCGGCGCCAAACGAACGTCCGCCGGGGGCGGCCGAGGTGAAGATGCACGCCGGATGCAGATACGGCGTCGCCTCCACGTGCACGCGGTCGCGGCCCATATCGCTCACCAGCTCGACGACCTCGCCATTGGCGATACCCATGCGTGTGGCAACACCGGCATTCATCTGCACGGCGTCCAAGTCGGAACCCGCCTCGGCGGCACCTGCTGCCGCGAGCCTGCGCGAGGTATGCGACTCAAAGGGTCGATTGCCGCTAATGAGGCGAAACATCCCCGGGCTGGGCTCCACCATGGGCGCGATCCAGTCGGGCACACGACCCATGCCGGCTCGCTCCCATATGTCGCTTGCCAGCGCAATCTTGCCGCCGGCAAGCGGAATCACCGGCTCACCCGTGCGCGTCGGCAGCGCCATGCCCGTATCGGCCCAGCCGCGCTCCATGAGCTCGTCCAGATCGATCTCAAAAGGCGCCACCTGGGCAGCCGCCAGATCGTCAGACGTAAACTGGAAGTACTCGCCCACGCCACACGCCTGCGCCAGACCGGCAAAAATCTCCCGACCGGGACGTGTGTCGTCATGCTGCACGGGCAGCACGGCGTTGCGGTAGAACACGCGCGCATCGTTGGCGCCCGTCACCGTTCCCACGCCGCGGTCAGCCTCCAGATACGTCACGTCGGGCAGCACGAAGTCAGAAGCACGCGCCGTCTCGGACCAGCGAATATCAATCGTCACGAGCAAGTCGAGCTGCTGCAAAATACTCAACCAAGCCTGTGCATTGCCATAGCCCGCACCGGGGTTACTGGCATAGACGATAAGCCCACGCAAATCGCCGGCAAGAATCGACTGACCGATAGTCGTGCACAGGCCGCGCACCGGATCGACCAGCGGATAGCGCTCGGACCCCAGCTTGGGCCCGCGCGGCACCGGCGGCGTCGCAAAGCGTGCGGGATCGAGGTCGCCCAACACAAGCGGCGTGGGCGGGTTGAGGGCACCGCCCGCGTGTCCGATGCAGCCCAGCAGCACGTCGACCAAGCAAATAGCGCGCGCGGTCTGGGTGCTATTGGCATACGCGATTCCGATGCCGCCATGAAAGCCCGCATCCACCACGGCGGCAGGCGCGGCGGCAGCGAGATCGCGCGCCGTGGCGACAATCTCTGCGGCCGGCACGTCGCACATCGACTCGGCCCACTCGGGCGTCCAAGCACTGGCCGCCTGTGCCAGCTCGTCAAAACCCATGGTATAGCGGTCCACAAACCCGCGGTCGTACAGGCCCTCGTCAATCAACACGTGGGCAATACCCAACAGCAGCGCCAAGTCGCAGCCCGGGCGTACGCGGAGCCAGCGATCGGCAAGCGCGGCCGAGCCGCTGCGCCGGGGATCAACCACGATGATCTTCGCCCCGCGCCGGCGCGCATCGTTGAGCGCATCAACGGCTCCCATCGTCGACGAATCGATAATGGAACGCCCCAGGTACATAATGCAATCAGTATGTGCCAGGTCGGAGGCGGGACTATAACCCAGGCTGTGTTCCCAACCGGTAAGTCGGCTTACCTCGCAGGCGCCATCGGCACCGTACACGTTGGGCGAACCCAGCGCATGCATAAGGCGATAGGCCCAGTAGCGGTCGAACGAAGGAACGCCGAGCGTCATGCCCAGCGCACGGGGCCCGCACTCGTCAACAATCCCCAAAAGACGCTCGGCAATCTGAGCAAACGCCTCGTCCCAGGTAATCGCATCAAACCCCGAGCCATCCTGGCGACGTCGCATGGGGTGCACAATGCGGTCGCGCTCGTCAAACGGCATTGCCAGGCGATGCCGTCCGCGGGCGCACAGGGCACGCGCACCGCACGGATGCCTCGGCACCGGCAACTCGGCCACCACACGCCCATCCTCAACATGGGCCGCAAAGGCGCAATCGGCATAGCATCCCCCGCATGTCGTCACCACGGAGCGACCGTCATGCATAGTTATCGATGCCATCTCGATTATTCCTTCCAGCTCAGGGGTTCAGGCCCCACCGCACCACAGCTCTGCCGCCAGCTGCCGCGACGCAAAGCCCGCAGCATCTACCGCAGCAAGACACGAAGAGCCTCCCAAAAGGCAAACGCCCCTCGGGAGGCCCGTACGTCATTCCGGCTTATTACGCCTCGGACTTCTTAGCGTAGACAAACCAATAGCCGAGCGCGATCAGAACCGCGCCGCCCACGATGTTGCCCAGCGTGGCGGCGGACAAGTTAAACGCAATGCCCGCAGCGTTGAGGGCATCGGCGCCGGCAACGTCGGCACCATAGCCGCACGCGTGCATCACGGCACCCATGGGCAAAAAGTACATGTTGGCGACGCAGTGCTCAAAACCGCAGGCCACAAAGGCGGCGATGGGCAGCAAAATGCCCACGACCTTATCGACCACGGTCTTGCCTGCGGTACCGATCCACACGGCAAGGCACACAAAGATGTTGCACAGGATGCCGCGGAAGAAGATCGTCACCCACTCGATCGTCACCTTGCCGGCGGCGACGCTCACCATGGAGTTGGCGACCGCCTCGCCGTTGAGCTTATAGATGCCGGCCATGTACACCAAAAAGACGATGAACAGGGCACCAGCAAAGTTACCAAGCCACACGACGACCCAAGCCTTGAGCATCTGGACCAGGGTGATCTTTTTGCTCTTGAGCGCGCAGACCATAAGCGAATTACCGGTGAACAGCTCGGCGCCGCACACCAGCACGAGCACCAGGCCCAGGCAAAAGCACAGGCCGCCCACGACGCGCTGGGCGCCCCAGCCCAGCGTGCTATCGCTCAAGAACACGGTAAAGAACAGGCCGCCGAAGGCAATGAACGCACCGGCGAACATCGCCAAAACAAAGGCCTTTGCGACCGGCAGGTTGGCCTTGGTCACGCCGGCGGCCTCGGTCTTGGCCTCGATCGCGGCGGGTGCCAGGCAATCGGGAGCGGGGTACTCCACCTTGGAAGCTGCCATGTCAATCACTTCTTTCCTAATCAGCAGGGACAAGCGCTCCTATTGCTCTTGTCCCAAGCGGACAAAGAGGGAAAAGTCGTTGGCGGCCACGGCGTCGTACACGGCGTCGACGGCGTCAAAGACCTCCGGGGACATAGGGTTGTAAAACTCCGTATCGCCCGGCTGAATCCCTATGAAGACGATATCTTCGCACGATTGCTCGATTTCCTCGATCAGAATCGACAAAGGAAGCGAATGCGTGGTGAACATCGACTTGCGGGCCACATCGCGCTTGTCGAGCAGGCGGATGGCACCGACGGGCAGCGCCATGTTGGCGGCATCGACCAAAACCAAACGCGGCGGACGCTCGCGCTTGACCTCGATGATGTCGTCCTCGGGCGTTTGGCCGCCGTCGATGGTGTACCAACCGGCGATGGGTGCGTCTTCCATCTTTTTGGAGAGCACGGGGCCGGCGGCATCGTCGGCACGCAGCACGCTTCCCGCCGTGAGCACGATACCCGCAAACGGGGCGCCGTTCACACGGCCATCCACAACGCGACCCATTACTGCAACCTCCCCGTCAGATACACGCCCGACACATCGCGCACGCGCTCAACCAGATCGCGGAACTTCATCAGAAACGCGACCTGCTGGGCATGCAGGCCAAAGTCGTCGTCGAACACCGAGATGCCGGCCTTGGCCGACCCGCGAAAACCGCGCTCGTCGAGCAGCGCATCGCAGGCCTCGAGCAGCGACGGCACCGCCGCCTTGTCGAGCTGGCACTCGCCAAAGGAGCGGATGGCCTCGAACTTGGTCTTAGCCTCCCCCTCCGGCAGCGCGTCGACGAGCGAATAGAACACATCCACCGGCACCGACAGGCGCGGCTCAAAGCAGTCGAGCACGCCGGTGTGGTGGCCCACGGCGAGCGTGTAGTACAGCACGTCGCAGGCCTCCTGGGGAACGTCTTCCTCGGTCTCCACAAACTTACGCGTGAGCTCATAGAAGACCACCTGGTCGGGAGCATGGCCCAGGCAGGGGTCGGCGACGCCCTCGGCAGCCTCGTCGCTTGCGCGCGAGGCATCGCCAAAGGAGCCGCCGAGCATACCGGGGCCCGCAAAGTAACCAGAGCGGTCCGTGAGCTCCATCTAGCGACCTCCGGCCAGCACCAGATCCTGCAGCGCCGAGTAGACCTCAACGCGGCGAGGATCGTCCTGCTTGTCGATGAGCAGCGCCATGGCACCGCGGATATCGCCCTTGGGCGCACCCTCGAGCGTGTCCATAAACTCGTTGGCCAGGTCGCGGCCGTAACGGTATCCGCTCATGGCGCGAGCCTCGCGCTCGATGGCAACGCGCAGCTTGTACGGCACACCGGGGTGCAGGATATCGGCCTGCTCGCCGGCGGCCTCCACCGTGGTCTCGGCATGGAGCTTTTGGTCAAGCAGACCGAGCGCCATGGCAAAGCCGTAGACGGTCTGCGCGGGGCTGGGCGGGCAGCCGGGGATGTAGACATCGACCGGCAGAATCTTGTCCGTGCCGCCCCAGACGCAGTAGTTGTCGTAGAAGATGCCACCGGTGCAGCCGCACGCGCCATAGGACACCACGATCTTAGGATCGGGTGCGGCCTCAAAGGCGCGCAGGGCCGGCATGCGCATGGCACGCGTCACAGCGCCGGTGTACAGCAGCACATCGGCGTGACGGGGCGAGGGCACGACCTTGATGCCAAAGCGCTCGACGTCGAAGACGGGCGTGATGGAACCGAAGATCTCGATCTCGCAGCCGTTGCAGCCGCCGCAGTCGACACGGTAGACGTACACCGAGCGCTTGATCTTCTTAAGAAGGGTCGCCTTGGCCTTCTCGATGCTCTCGTCGAGCTCGATCTTGGTCGGGCGGTACTGAAGCCGCTCGGGCAAAAGCGTGGGTTCGGCCATGGTTACTCCTCCTTCGTATCAAAATCCATGATGATGCCCTCGACCGGCGCCGGACCGGCGGGAATCTCGGGCGCATCGGGGTTGAGCTCGCGGTCGATATACTCCGGGTTCACGCCGTGGCCGCCCAGATACTCCATGCCGGGGCCCTGGGGCTCGCCGGACGCAAGCGTCTCGTTGGCAGCCATGCCGGCAGCGTTGCCGGTCTTTACGGCCGAGGCGGCGCGCAGGGCATCGAGCTCGCGCTTGCACTCCTGGCACATACCGACGGTACGGGCAGCCTGCTCGGCCTCCATGCCGCCGGCCTTTTGCAGCAGGCGCTTGGCGTAGTCGATCTCCTTGTGCGGGGCAAACGGCTCGCCGCAACGCGAGCAGTGCTCGAGCGTATAGACGCTCTTGCTGGTGAGGTCGTCCTTGCTCATGACGGCCAGCTCAAACTCCTCGGTGAGCTTGATGGCCTCCATGGGGCAGGCTTCCTCGCAGCGGCCGCAAAAGATGCAGCGGCCGTAGTCGATCGACCAGGTGATGGTGTCGGCCGCAAGGTCGGTGTCCATGCGAATGGCATCGGCCGGGCACGCCACGCCGCAGGCTCCGCAGGCGATGCAGAGCTCGGCATTGTGCTCGGGCTTGCCGCGCATGTCCTTGTTGGTGGAGAACGGCGCAAACGGGTACTTGACCGTCGCGTCGCCGGCCTTGGCGTTAACCTTCCAAAGCTTCAGCATATTAGAGCGCCTCCTCATCGAGCGGAGCGGCCATGGTGCCCTCGCCCGCAAGCGGCGACTTGTCGCGCCAGACGTTCTCGAACTGCTCCTTGTCGAGCACGTGGTCGCGCTTGGCGGCGACATCGGTCACCGTCACGCGGTCGGTGCAGGAGTAGCACGGGTCGAGCGAGCCGACGATCAGCGCCGCGTCGCCCACGGTGTTGCCGCGGAACATGTAGCGCAGGACCGGCCAGTTGCTGTACGTGGCCGCCTTGGCACGCCAGCGGTAGCACTTCTGGTTGTTGCCGAGCATGGCCCAGTGCACGTCCTCGCCGCGCGGAGCCTCGGTGGCGCCGATGGCGTACTTGTGCGGGGTGTACTCCCAATCCGTGGTAAGGATGGGACCCGACGGGCAGTTCTCGAGCATGGTCTCGATCATGTCGATCGAATCGTAGACCTCCTGGATGCGGACGGCGGTGCGGCCGAAGGCATCGCAGGTGTCTGCCGTGGCAGCATGCATCTTCTGAACATCCGGATCGGCGTAGCCGTCGAAGGGATGGTCAAAGCGCACGTCGCGGGCATAGCCCGAGCCACGCATGAGCGGGCCGACCGGCGAGAAGTCGCGTGCGATCTTGCGGTCCAGAATGCCGATACCGCTCGTACGCTCAATAAAGTTGGGCGTGGAGAGCAAGACGTCGACGAGCTCCTGAACCTCGGAGCGCAGCTGGTGGATGGTCGTGAGCGTGGAGAGCTTCTGCTCGGCCAAAATGTCGCGACGCACGCCGCCGATCACGTTGAGACCGTAGGTCTTGCGGTGACCGGAGAGCTTCTCGGCCAGGTCCATGGACTTCTCACGGACGCGGAAGAACTGCTGGAAGCCGGAGTCGAAGCCCGTGTAGTGCGATGCGAGGCCAATATTGAGCAGGTGCGAGTGCAGACGCTCGACCTCGAGCATGATGGCGCGGATGTACTGGGCGCGCGGCGGGACATGAATGCCCTGGGCGCGCTCGACGGCCTCGGCATAGGCCACAGAGTGAGCGCAGCCGCAGATGCCGCAGATACGGTCGGCGAGGAACGTCACGGCGTCATAGTTCAGGCGCGTCTCGGCGACCTTCTCCATGCCGCGGTGCACGTAGAACAGACGGTAGTCGGCGTCGACGATCGTCTCGCCCTCAACGAACAGGCGGAAGTGGCCAGGTTCGTCGGAGGTAATGTGCAGCGGGCCCATGGGGACGAGCGTGGTCTCCTTGCCCTTGGTGTCGGCCAAGAACTCGTAGTTTTCCATGTCGCTCGCGGGAGCGGGACGGAAGCGGTAGTCCATGGAGTCCTTGCGCAGCGGGTACAGGCCGCTGGGCCAATCGTCGGGCAGCACCAGGCGACGGCGATCGGGCAGGCCCTCGGGGATCAGGCCGAACATATCGCGCAGCTCGCGCTCGCCCCACACGCAGGCGGGGACGAACGGCGTCACGGACGGGAACGTCATCTTGGCGGGATCGACCTCGGTGCGCACGGTCACCCAGCCGGGGTCCTCCCCCTCCATGGAGATGACGTAGTACACGGCGTAACGGCCGCACAGGGAGCGCTCATCGTTGCCGATGATCACGGGAATCCAGCCGTAGCGCTCGTAGTACAGGTAGTGGACGGCCTCGGGCAGCTTGTCCTGCTTGACGGTAATCGTCAGCTGGTCCTCGCACTGCCACTCAACCTTCTCGATGCAGCCCGGAACGGCGCGGCGCAGGGCCTCGACATGGCTCTCGCAGCGACGGGCATACACCTTGTTCTCAGTTTCAATCATTCGTTACTCCACCTCGCTCTGAGCGGTCTCGGTACCGAACACAGCGCGGTACATCGGCGTCGCGTGAAGTTCCTCGGTGCTCTGCTCGAGCACGATGCCGGTCGCGGTCTCCACACCGTGCACGAGAGGCAGCGGGGTGGCGATGCCAAACCACAAGATCATGACAGCCAGGATGATTTCGGGGATAAGCATGAGCGCCGGGGCCTCATGCTTTCCCATGCCCTGGGGCGCATGGCCGAATACCGACTTGAGTGCGATGCGGGTGAGCGCGGAGATGGCCACGGTAAGACCGAGGGCGACCACGACAACCAGCCACATGGGACCGGCGGTAACGCCGGCGACAAACGTCAGGAACTCGGAGATAAACATGCCAAAGGGCGGGAAGGCACCAAGACCGAGCAGCGCCAGGACGGCGAGCGCGGCGGTTGCGGGAGCAACCTCGACGACGCCCTGAATCTTAGCCAGGCTACGCGTGCCAAAGGCGTGCTGGATGTTGCCGGACACGCAGAAGGCAAGCGTCTTGGTAAAGCCGTGGAACACGCAGTGCAGCAGAGCTGCGGCGATACCCAGCGGGCCACCGATACCCAGGCACAAGGCGATAACGCCCACGTTCTCCACAGACGAGTACGCAAAGCGGCGCTTGAGGTCGTCCTGGCGAAACATCGAAAGTGCCGCCACCAAAATGGACAGCGTGCCGACGATCAGCAGCAAAAGCTGCGGATACTCGGCGCCCACGGCCTGGATAGTAAAGCCGTAGAAGCGCATGATCACGAGCATGGCGCACTTAAGCAGCACGCCCGAAAGCAGGGCCGAGACAGGGCTCGGGGCCTGGGAGTGGGCATCGGGCAGCCAAGTGTGCATGGGGAACAGGCCAGCCTTGGTGCCAAATCCGATCACGATAAACGCAAAGGCAAGGCGCATGAGCGTCGGGTCGAACTGATCGGCATACGGCAGCACGCACGACAGGAACGCGGCCTCGTGGGCGTTGGGAATCACGTCGGCGGCGTTGGCGTAGATCAGCAGTGTACCGAACAGGCCAAAGGCCACGCCGGCGGTGCAGACCATCGCATACTTCCAAGAAGCCTCGAGGGCCGTCTTGTTCTTGTAGATACCCACGAGGAACACGGTGGAAAGCGTGGTTGCCTCCACGGCGGCCCACGTGAGGATCATGTTGTTGGACAGGCACGCGAGCAGCATGGTGAACACAAAAAGGCTAAACAGCGCAAAATACTGCTTGGCGCGCTCGGCGGGCATGGAGCCCTCCTCGATATCGGCCTTTACATAGGGCAGCGAGAACAGCCCCGTAAGAAAACCGATAAAGCCGATGAGCAGCACAAAGATGGCGCCCAGCGAATCGAGGTGGAACCACAGGCCAAGAGCGCTCGCGGTTTCGCCGCTCGTAAGGACGTCACCGGCCGTCATAATCGACAGCACCAGGACGGCTGCGACGGAGACCAGGTTGATACCGGCAAACACGTTATAGGACGTGTTCTTAGGCAAAAACGCCATGACCAGCGAGAACACCAAAGGAGTCGCGAGCAGGGCGAAAATCAACGTTTCCATGGACTACCCCCTCAGCTCGGACAGGTCGCGCGCATCGAGCGAGTGGGAGTCGTCCCAAATGCGACGCACGACGATGGACATGATGATGACGGCAAAGATGGCGTCGGTGGCGATACCGATCTCGATGATCTCGGGAGCGGTGGGGGCCAAAAGCGCGAGCGTCACGTGGCTGCCGTTTTCCATAAGGCAGTATCCAAAGATCTGCTTCATGATGTTGCGCTGCGAGATGATGCAGGTGAGGCCCACAAAGAAGTGAGCGAAGCTAATGGCGAGCGCAGGAGTTGCGACCTCGGCCGTGGGCAGGCTGATCTGCGTCACGACGGCAAAGCAGATCGCGACCTCGACGGCGATGATGCAGATGGCCCACGCGGGCTTAAGGCCGGCCTTGAGCGATGCGTCGCTCGGCTCGCCCATCTTCTTATATGCGCGGTTAAGGATATAAGGGACCAGGACGACCTTGGTGATAAAGGCAGATCCGGCCCACATAAGCAGCTCCTGCGCACCGGTAGTGGCACCGAGCGTGGCGAGCAGTCCCACGAGCACCAGCGACTGCACTGCATACCAGCTGATGGCATGCTTGATGTTCTTGGAGACGACCACCATGGTGGACGTGACGATCAGAAGGCCGCCAAGGATGTTGACGATCGAATAACCCATGTCGTTCTACCTCCTAACCGATCCAGCTGGCCGAAAGCGGGCCGCTGACGATAACCATGATGATGAGCACGATGAACACGAATGCCATCGCGCGGGGAAGCGGGGCTCCCGCAGCGACCTCGTCGCTCGGCTCGCCGGGCAGGCAATAGCCCATCCACTTGAGGAACCAGGCGAAGGTGGCGACGGTCTCGGCGACCATGATGCACACGAGCACCAGGATCGCGACGTTGCCGGCACCCACGGAAAAGCCGCCGGCGATGATCTGGAACTTCGAGAAGAACGTGTTCATGGGCGGCACGCCGGCAATGGCGAGCGCCGCGACACCAAAGCCCACGCCCGAGATCGGGTACTTCTTTACGATGCCGCGAAGCTTGGGCAGCATACGCGTGCCGAGGGTAAAGGAGAACGAACCGGCGATCAGGAAGAACAGCGTCTTGGCGAAGGCGTGGTTAAAGATGTGGCACACGGCGCCATCAAAGGCCAGCTGGCTGCCAAAGACCGAAAGACCCAGACCAAAGAACACATAGGAGAGCTGGGCGATCGTGGAGAAGGCCAGCAGGCGCTTCATGTCCTTTTGCGGCAGGTACATAAGGAAACCAAAGAGCATGGTGACCATGGCGTCGATAATGGCGACCCAGCCCACGATCTCGGGAATCTCGCCGGCAGAGACGAGTGCACGCGCGAACACGCACACGCCGACCTTGACCATCGAGGCGCCATGCAGGTAGGCCGAAACAGGCGTCGGCGCCTCCATGGCCGAAGGCAGCCACATGTACATGGGAACCTGTGCGGACTTGGCCCAGGCCGCAAACAGCACGAGTAAAAGGACGATAGCCTTGAGCTTGGCGTCGAGGCCGGCAATCGCGGTAATGGCGAAGGTGCCGGTGTGGGCAAACACGATGGCGGCGCCCAGATACAGGCCAAGCGCACCGATATGCGTAATGATCAGGGCCTTCATGCCGGCCTTCTTGGCCGTAGGCGTCATGTAGTAGCTAATGAGGCCCCAAGAGCACGCACCCGTGATCTCAAAGAACACGAGCTGGCCCAAAAGGGTCGAGCTGTACACGAGGCCGGCCATGGCGCCAATGAAGGTCGCGAGGTACGCGTAGAAGCGACGACGCGGTGCGTCGGGATGCTCACGGTTATTCTCGCTCATATAGGGAATCGAATAGATCACGACAAGCAGGCCGATACCCACAAAGGCGGGCGCGAGCAGCGTGCTCATGCGATCGAAGGTGAATCCCATGACGAGGGTCTGCCCAAACGAGATCAGGGGGACCTGCGTGTCGGGCATGCCGGCGCCGGCGAAATTCGCGGCGAGGGCGATGGTGCAGACCGTCGAGACGGCGGCACCCAAAACGCTGAACCACTTGGCGTACGGACGGGGGAACAGGGCGACGAGCACCGAGGCCACCATCGGGGCCGCGATAGCGACCAAGCCGAGAAGGGACAGACTGACTGCAAATGACATTGTTTCTCCCTTCTCCTACACGCCGACGACCACGAAGACAAACGCCAGAACGGCGATGCCCACGACGGCCCAGGTCTGATTGCCAAGCACCTTAAAACGCGAACGCGAGCAGGAGTTCTCGATCACGCCGCACACGCCAAAGTCAATCAGGCACTTCACTAGGAAGATGACGGCGCCCAGAACAGCGGCGGCGCCCACGGTCGCGGGCTCGCCCCAGGGGACAAAAATCGCGCAGAACCAGGCGACGACCAGGACCTGCTTCATGGACATGGCGAGCTTGGCCATGGCGAGCGACGGGCCGGAAAGCTCGGCGAGCGGACCCTCCTGAAGCTCCTGCTCGGCCTCGGCCTGGTCAAACGGCAGCTTGCCGAGTTCCATGTAGCAGGCGATCGCAAAGGCAATGCCGGCAAGGATCACGGCGACCGGTGCTTCGATGGCACCCGTCATGATGTGCTGACCCATGGTGGCGATGTCGGTGGAGCCGCACACCAGGGCGGCGGCAAACAGCGCCAGCAGCATGGACGGCTCGATGAGCACGCTCATAAGCAGCTCGCGGACGCCGCCGATACCGGCGTAGGCGTTGGACGAATCCACACCGCAGAGGGCGAAGAAGAAGCGGGCGAGCGCCAGGCTGTACATGATGGTGATGGCGTCACCAAAGACCGGGATGGGGCTTTGTGCCGTAAAGAGCGGCAGACCCATCGCGAGCATAAAGGCGACGGCGAAGAACAGCGGCGGCATTATACGCAGCGCAAAGCTCGCGTCCTCGCTCTGGGACTCGGGGCGCGCAAAGAGCTTGGCCAGGTCGCGGTAGTCCTGCATGATGCTGGGGCCGCGACGGTTGTGCATCTTGGCGCGGATAACGCGACCGAGACCGGAGAAGAACGGCGCGACGGCCATAACGACCACGCCCTGCAGAACGGCAAGTACGATGTTGTTCATGCTCTCCCCTCCTTAACCCATTTGCACGGCGAGCACGAGGAACACCACGAGTGCCGCGACGATGTAGCAGATATAGATGCTGTAGTTGCCGCCCTCGAGCTTAGTCGCGAGGTCGGCGAGCTTCTCGACACCCTTATACGGGGCATCGACGAGAACCTTGTCGGGTACGGGCTCCACAGCCTCGGCCACACCGGTGAGCTTCTGGAAGAAGTGCGCGATGGACCAGCAGACGGCCGTGCAGCGGTCACGCAGCGTGTAGAGCGGCTGCATAAACCAGGACACCTCGGAGGCAAAGGTCGTGGCCACGACGGGCATATGCTCGTTGGGAGCATAGCCGCATGCCCACGGCTGGGACTTCTGCACCTTGCCGACGGTCTTGAGCTTGCGATAACCGCAGGCAAGGCCGACGAGCACCACGAGCGCAATGGCGATCGCGGGCGTGGAGGTGGCAGCGCCGGAGTACTGGTTCATGAGCTCCATGCCCTCGGCGGCAAACACGCCACCGTACGGATGCAGCACGGACGCGGCGACATCGACCAGCACGGGCGCGATCACGGGAGCGCCAATGCCCAGCACGACGCAGATGGCCGCGAGCAAGCCCTGCGCAAACACCATGGGGGCGGGAACCTCCTTGGCATTGGCCGCGGCCTCGGAGCGGGGCGCGGAGGCAAAGGAGACGCCATAGGCCTTGACGAAGCACGTGACAGCCAGCGCGCCGGTAATGGCAAGCGCGACGGCAGCGAACACGGCCACGATCATGACGGCCTTGTCGCCCTGCATGGCGGCGTTAAACAGCGACTGGTAGGTAAACCACTCGGACACAAAGCCGTTGAAGGGCGGGATGGCCGAGATGGCAAGCGCGCCAACGAGGAAGCAGATGGCCGTTGCCGGCATACGACGGAACAGGCCGCCCATCTTCTCCATATTGCGCGTACCCGTGGAGTACAGCAGCGCACCGGCGCCCAAGAACAGCTCGCCCTTAAACATCGCGTGGTTAAACGTGTGGTAGAGGGCGGCCATCAAAGCCAGGACGGCGATGCCGACAGAGTTGAGCGCCATGGCGGCCATGGAGGCGCCGACGCCGAGCAGAATGATGCCGATGTTCTCGACGGAGTGATAGGCCAGCAGGCGCTTGATGTCATGCTCCTGCAGGGCGAAGGCCACGCCGAGGACCGACGAGATCGCACCGAAGACCATGACCATAAGGCCCCACCAGACCTGAACGCCCGAGGCGGAGAGCAGGTCGAGACCCACCTTGAGGATACCGAAGATACCGATCTTGATCATGCCGCCGGACATGAGGGCCGACACGTTGGACGGCGCCTCGGGATGCGCCTTGGGCAGCCAGCCGTGCAGCGGGATGATACCGGCCTTGGCGCCAAAGCCAAAGAAGGCGAGCACGAAGCAAACGGATGCGACCGCGGGGCTAAACTGCGTGGCGCGGAAATCCGCAAAGGCAAACGAGCCGCCGGCGAAGTTGGTCATGGTGAGGAAGCTCGCCATGATGAGCACAAAGCCCACGTGCGCGATCACAAAGTAGAGCCAACCGCCATGGATGGAGTTCTCGTTCTCCTCGATCACGACCAGGAAGTACGAGGTCAGCGACATGAGCTCAAAGGCGACCAGGAACCAAAACACGTTGTCGGCGGTGATGACGAGCATCATGGACGCCACGAAGGTGTTAAAGAAGAAGCCGGCGCGGCCCTTTTTGCCCGGGTACTCATCAAAGTAGTTGAGACCGTAGATCGAACCGGCAAACGCGAGCACCGAGATGAGCGCCACGAACAGGCCGGACAGCTGATTGAGCAGCAGCTGGAAATGGGCAAACGGGAAGAACACGATGGTGTCGACCGACGTGACATCGCCCAGCACGGCCTGGATACCGGCCACAAACGAAAGCACCGCGGCGACGGCGCCGATAAGGCAGCCGGCGGTCTTGGCGGCGTTATCGGCCTTGATCAGCAGAACCGAGGCGAGCGCACCGATGCAAGAGACGGCAAGCGATGCGATAAACAGCGTCATGCTATCCATTGTTTACGCTCCCTTCTGCTTTCTCGGACAGGCCCTGGGCCACAGCGGTAACGTCGACGACCGGACCGTTTTCGATCGAGCGCAGGCGCTTGGCCTCGTCGAGCTCGCGATCGGCCGCGCCGCCCATGACGGTCAGCGCCTTGGTGGGGCACGCCGCCACACAATGCGGGCCGTCCGGATCGAAGGCGCACAGGTCGCACTTGACAGCGCAGGTGTACTGGCCGGGAGCCCACGTAAGCAGGCTGCTCAGGGACTTAGGATACGAAGGCGTCGGGTCGCACATGCCTGCGACACCGGCGATAGACGTGCCATCGGGATGGATGGCTCCGAAGGGGCACGCGATGGCGCACAGCCTGCACCCGATGCACTCCTGCTCCTTGACGTGGATGCGATCGCCATCGTGCTCGATAGCATTCACCGGGCAAACCTCGGCGCAGGGGGCACCCTCGCAATGGTGGCAGGCAAGGGCGGCCGAAATGCCGCCGGTCTTCACGAGCGCCAGGCGCGGCGTATCCTGAAGACCCTGCATCCGGTGGGCGTCGGCACAGGCGGACTGGCATGTTCCGCAGCCGATGCACCTCTCCGGGTTGATGTCGATGAAGCGGTTCATCCCCACTTCCTTTCAAAATAACGGGCCGGGCTCCCGAACGTACGGGACGCCCGGCCCAAAAAGCCAACGAGAACGGGACTACACGATTTGATTCACGTGCGTCTCGTCGTCGAACTTGGCAGCGCCAGGCTCAACGTCCTGGGGAGCGGCGGCGTCCACCAGAGCCTGCTTGAGCTCGGTGTACTGACGCTCGACCTCGCCCTCTGCCCAGACCTGGTCGGCAATGGCGTCGACCTGGCAGGCGGAGAACTTGTCCTCGGGCGTATGCGAGACCGGGTCGACCTTGTGCATGGTCAGCTCGTTGCACTTGCCGATCCACCACTGGTAGGTCATATAGACCGTGCCCTTGTTGATACGGTCGCTCACGTCGGCGCGGCTGTATACCTGGCCGCGGCGGCTGTGAATCGAGACGATGTCGCCGTTCTTGATACCACGCGCCTGGGCGTCCGCGGGATTCATGCGGACAAAGCCAGGCTCGTCGGCGAGCAGCGCCAGCGTCTTGCAGTTGCCGGTCATCGAACGGCAACTGTAGTGGCCGACCTCGCGGACGGTGCACAGGATGAGCGGGTACTCATCGTCGGGAAGCTCGGAGGGCGCCTCCCAGTCGTGCGCCATCAGGTTGGCGCGGCCGTCCTTGGTGGTGAACTTGCCGCCAGCGAACATGTCGGGCGTACCGTGGTCATTCACATCGGTGCTCTTGACGGGCCACTGGGCGTAGCCGCCCTCGGGAGCCATCTTCTCGTAGGTTGCGCCCACAAAGTTGGGGCACAGGCTAATGCACTCGTTCCAGATCTGCTCGGTGTTGTCGTAGTGCATGGGGTAGCCCATGCGCGTGGACAGGTCCGCGAAGATCTCCCAGTCGTGGCGGCACTCGCCCTTGGGCGGAACGGCCGCGTCAAAGTGCTGGAAGCTACGGTCGGATGCGGTAAAGACACCCTCGTGCTCGCCCCAAGAGGTAGCGGGCAGGATGACGTCGGCGAGCATGGTCGTCTGCGTCATAAAGATGTCCTGGCAAATGAACAGATCCAGCTCGGAGAGCGTCTTGCGCATTCCGGCCGAATCGGGCTCGGTCTGCACCGGGTCCTCGCCGTAGTTGTAGAAGCAGTGTACCTTGCCCTCGTCGACCAGGTGGCCCAGGTCGGTGAGCTTGTAGCCCTCCTCGAGCGGGAGCTTTTCCTCGGGCACGCCCCAAGCCTTGGCAAACTTGGCACGCACTGCCGGGTCGGTGACCTTCTGGTAGCCAGGGTACAGGTTGGGCAGCATGCCCATATCGCAGGAGCCCTGGACGTTATTCTGGCCACGCACGGGCGCGAGGCCGGAATTGGGTTTGCCGATCTGGCCGGCAACGCAGGCGATGGAGGCGATGGTGTGCACCGTCTTCAGGTTCTGCTTCTGCTGGCATACGCCCATGCCCCAGCCAATGATGGCAGAGGGCTTCGCCGTGGCGTACATCTCGGCAGCTTGGTGGATCAGCGCGGGCTCGACACCCGTGATGTCCTGTACGGATTCGGGAGTGTAGTTCTTGATGGTCTCCCACCACTCGTCAAAGCCGTTCGTGTGCTCGGCGACGAATTCCTTGTCGTAGAGGCCATCGTTGACCAGACAGTCGGCAAAGGCGTTGAGGAACGCAACGTTGCAACCGTTCTTGATCGGAAGGTAGAGATCGGCGATACGCGCGGTTTCGATATGGCGCGGGTCGGCGACGATGATCTTGCAACCCTTTTCTTTGGCTCGCACGATACGCCTTGCGACGATGGGGTGCGAATCGGCAGGGTTATAGCCGAAGAGGAAAATGCAGCCCGCATCCTCCATACCGGGGATGGAGCATGACATGCAACCTGAACCAACCGTGTCCATCAGACCGAGGACAGTAGGGCCGTGTCAAGTACGGGCGCAGTTGTCCACGCTGTGGGTGCCGATGCACGCACGCGTAAACTTCTGCATGACGTAGTTCGCCTCATTGCCGCCGCCTCGCGAAGAGCCGGTGGTCATGACAGCGTTAGGACCATATTCGTCAATTATGGCCTGCATCTTAGATGCGGTGAAATCCACTGCCTCGTCCCAGCTTACGCGCTCAAGATCCGCGCCCTTAGTGCGGCGGATCATCGGGTGCAGTACGCGAGGAGTCAAGATCTTGGTGTCGTTGATAAAGTCGTAGCCGCTCATGCCCTTAAGGCACAGCTCGCTCTGGTTGGTGATGCCGTTGAGCGGTTCGGTACCCACGACCTGGCCGTTTTGGACCAAGAGGTTAAACTGGCAACCGGCGCCGCAGTACGGGCAAATCACTTTATGCTTCTCCATGACACCCTCCTTCCTTTCTCTGCTACCGATTACTCGGTACTTATTTGACAATCATTGGGCCTGTCGCCCGACGCTTACGCCTCGTTTTCGATGGTGGCGCGGGCACGCTCGGCAGTCAGTTCTGCCAGGCGCTCCTCGTCTACCAGGGTGAGGCCCTTGGTCGGGCACGCCTCGGCACACGCCGGACCGCCGGGACGGTCCACGCACAGGTCGCACTTGAGCACGAAGCTCTTGGTCTGCGAACCCACACGCACGTCGCCCATCAAGACGGGGACCTGCGTGGTAGCCACGCTCACGGCGCCAAAGGGGCAGGCCATGACGCAGCTCTTGCAGCCGATGCAGTTGTCCTCGTTGACGCCGATGCGATGGTTCTTTGGATCAAAGAACAAGGCGCCCGTAGGACAGGCCTTCGCGCACGGGGCATCCTCGCAATGATGGCAAGCCACCGGTGCGGAGATCTCGTACGTACGCGTCACGCGCAGGCGCGGCGCGGCGATGTTGCCGGGAATATCGTGTGCCTCGATGCACGCCGCCATACAGGTTTGACACCCAATGCAGCGTGAAGAATCAGCCACGACTCGTTTATTGCCCATGTTGTTCACTCCCTCCTGAATCCCATGCCGGAGAGACCCTGTCGACGTTGCCCCAAGCCGCCCGTGGCCTGGCATCGGCGTATCGAGCGCATGCGGCGAAACAGGCACTCGGTAGAGTTTCTCCAACGATATACAGGTTAAATATACGCAGTTGCAGGGGGCAAACTTGAGCATAGGCCCTGCAATACGGGTGTATTGCAGGGGTTTTGGCAGGTTGGAATTATTCTCTAGAAGCTATAAAGGTGAGTGTATTACATGCGTACGCCTCAGAGATTTTTATGCGCTCTCATTTTGGATGTACTACGCTTGTATTCGTGTTTATGGTTATCAACTTGAGTGAAATAAAGTAATCGTTATAAGATGCTCAAGTATCGGCACATGCCGCATTTGACCGACTATATTGCACGCTCATTAAAGGGGCCAGTGATGTCATCGACTCAAAAAAGAGCCATCCTGCAGGTGCGCATTCGCGAGGAAGACAAGCAGCATGCCGAGCATCTCTACGATGCCATGGGCACATCGCTCGCCGAGGCTGTCCGCTTATTTGTCGCGCAAAGCATTTTGATGCGCAAGCTCCCCTTTCAGCCGGTCGCCGTGCGCTCAAAGGACGGCACCGCCGCCTATGGATCGCTCAAAGCATATGGTGACCCCAATCGCCGCGCCGAGGAGCGCAATGCCTGGATTGAATACCTAGCCACAGAAAGTGATGAGTCGGTTTTGGGTCCCGAGGAAGTAGATATCCATGAGTAGCACCATCATCGACGAGACCGTCATCCTGCGCTACCTGCTTAACGACGACGAGGTCCTGTCACCGCGCGCCGCCAAGGTCATCGCCACGCGCACCGCTCGCGTCTACCCCGAGATCATCACACGCGTCGTGGTCACGCTGCGCGACGTCTATAAGGTTCCCCGCGTTGAGATTGCTACGGCCATGAGAAGGCTGCTCGATGACGTCATGGTCGACGAGCCCACCGTTGTCGCCCTTGCCGTCAAACTCTTTGGCAAGACCCATATGGACTTTACCGACTGCCTCCTCGCAGCCCGAACCGCCATCTACAACGATGATGTCGTGAGCTTTGGCAAGCCCATCATCCAAGGCATGATCGATTACCGCCGCAAGCGCCAAACCGCTGCCGACGCCCGCGACCGCGCCGGCGAATCCCGCAGCCGCAGCACCGACTCCACCATCGACAAGCTCCGTCACCGCCCCCGCAGCTAACCCCATCCCCTCCTAATTTGCGGTGAAATAGTTCCTGGATTTAGGCTAATTCGATCTTTCCAGGAACTATTTCACCGCAACTTTCTGTAAGGGTGGTTTTTAGTGCCGCCGAGGGGCACTAATCAACCGTTTGCCGATATGTTTGGCTCTGACTCATGACTCTGACCTGCCCCGTCAAGCTTTTGGTCAGTTCATGGCAAGGTCTGGCCGACCAAATATGGGATAGCGTAGTGTCATTCACTCCCCCTCGAGACCATGGGGTCGAAAATGAGTCATGATAAACGCTGTTCCAAACCGCAAGCAGAGCTATTCTTCCGGTTATTCGAGGCCCATCATGGCGGGCATCTGTTTGTAGCTACCAAAAAATGGGATGAACGCTGTGCCTACGCGCTCATGCAAAAAGAGATGATTATTCGACTCTATAACCATGTCTACGCTGACCCCGCGTATTGGAATGACCTCGGCGTCGAAGATCGCATCTTTCAATTGGCATCCGCTATTGCGGTCGTTGAACCGGATGCCGTGTTTTGTGGTGCAACGGCGGCACTGCTCTATGGCGTCGGTTCTGCATATTCGCTTCTCGACAAGGTGCAAGTGCTGCTGCCGCGTTCCACCAGACGCGATATGTACGAATTCGTTGAATACCGACGCTGGCGGCCGGGCGACGTATGGCAGCTCGGCCCGTTTACGTTAACGGATCCATATCGCACGGTGGTCGACATCGCCCGAACGAGCGCTTTTCGATATGCACTAGGCTATGTCGACGGGTTGGCTCGTGAGTACGGTGTCGAGCGTGAAGAATTGCGTGCATATGCACAAGCGAACTGCCGCGGACTGCACGGCATCGCGCGCGCATTTGACGTTTTTGAACACATGGATGGCAGATCGGATAACGGTGGAGAATCCGAGGCACGGGCGGCAATGATTCTGGCGGGAGTTGCCGCTCCCGAACTTCAGGTTGAAATCACTCGACCGGGAAACGCCGGCTATTATTTGGCAGATTACGGCTGGCAGATGCCAGACGGCTCTTGGAAGCTGGCTGAGCTGCATGGACTAGGCAAGTTTGAGGACGATGCCCAAAATGATCCGGAACATACTGCGGCAAAAACCTATCGAGCTGCCCTCATGCGCGACGCGAACCTGCGTGCCATGGGCCACAACGTCATTCATTTCAAGCTCTCAGACACCTACGATGTCAAAGCGTTCGGCTCCATGATGCGCGGCTACGGCATACCAACCACAAAGCCCTACGCAGACTCCTGACCGGCTGCCCTCATCTTCTCGACAACAGAACCCATCATCGACCCAGCCCGCTCGGTCTCAATAAGTTGCGGTGAAATAGTTCCTGGATAACAGCTTTTGCGGCTAATCCAGGAACTATTTCACCGCAACTTAGGAGGGGATGTGGGGTCCCCGGCATGTATATGAAAACGGCTCTGGCACCAAATAGAGCCAAAGCCGTTAAAACTATCCTATGGAGCGGGCGACGGGAATCGAACCCGCGTCATCAGCTTGGAAGGCTGGGGTTCTACCATTGAACTACGCCCGCAAGATATGGTCGGGACGACAGGATTTGAACCTGCGACATCCTGCTCCCAAAGCAGGCGCGCTACCAAACTGCGCCACGTCCCGAAGGTGTTGAGCAGCTAAGGTCTAAACCTTGCGTGTCCCAAAGCGAAGGAAATTATAGGGGAGACTCCCCGCCTGTGCAAGCGCAGAAACCCTAGCTCCTCGAATGTGCGACAAACTTGCTGTGGAGCAGACCGATCACAAACGCCACCACGGCAACCGGCGCCCACGCGGCACCGATGTCTGCCAGGGGTAGCGCATCAAACGGCAGCCACGCGCCCGCAAAGAACGCATCGCGGACCGAGGTGATCACGCTCTGCACGGCAACCACGCCGCCGACCCAGACCCACACCTGCGGATGAGCGTCGCAAAAGCCGTGTACCAAACCCATGAGGACCAGCACGATGGCGACGGGATACAAGGCGTTGAGCATGGGCACCGAGAACATGAGGATCACGTCGAGGCCCACGTTGGAGAGCACGCACGAAAACGCTGCGAACACAAAGGCGAGAATCGCAAAGGGACGGCGCATGGCCTCCTCGGAGGCCTCCGCTCCCCCTTTAACCACATACGTTTCGCAGAAGTAACGCGCGCAGCAGCTGATGAGGCCGATGCACACGTTCATGCAGGCGAGGAAGAAGATGGCGAAGACCACGACCGTGCCGGCAAGCCCAAAGTGCATGGAGGCCGAGCGGGCGAGAATGGCGGCGCCGTTGGTGGCGTCGGACATCACGGTGCCGAGCTGCATACCGGCAAGGGCCAAACCGCAGTAGATGACGGCCATGAGCACGCCGGCGATCACACCGGAGCGCGAAATCTCAAAGGCCACGCGCTTGTCATCGGTAACACCCAACTCGTGGATGGTCTCGGCGATGATGATGCCGAAGGCGAGCGACGCAAGCAGATCCATGGTCTGATAACCGGTCAAAAAGCCCTGCACGGTAGCACCGGCATTGTAGGGAGTCTGCGGCGCGGCAGCCGGTCCCAGCGGCGAGATCACGGCAGCACCCACGACCAGCACGATGAGCGCAATGAGCGCGGGGCCCGTAATGCGCCCGAGCACGCGCGTGATAACGCCCGGACGCAGCGTGAGCGCAAACGCGACGACAAAGAAGCCAACGGCAAACACCAGGCGAGCCGTGCCGAGCGAAACGCCCTCGGGCAGTAGCGGCACCAGCATCTCGAAGGCCGTAGAGCTTGTGCGCGGAATGGCCAGGCACGGGCCGATGGCCAAATACACCGCCGCAACGAAGAATTCGCCAAACTTAGGATGCACGCGCCCAGCCAGCTCGCGGGCCGTGCCGGCGAGCGCGACGGCGATAAATCCCATAACAGGCAGACCGATAGCGGCAATCAAAAAGCCGATCATGGCAAGCGGCGTGGCCGTGCCGGCCTGAAGTGCCAGCAATGGCGGAATGATGAGGTTACCGGCGCCAAAGAGCATCGAGAACAGCGCAATGCCGACGGTAACGACATGGTCGAAGCGCAGACCGCGCGGTGCGGATGAGGCCATAGGCACACCTTTCGGGTCGAAACAAAAACGGGACGGGCAAAAACACCCATCCCGCAAGTATAAACGGTCTAGCAGCTTTAGCAGGCTAAATCGCGCAAAGCGTCAATCGCGGTATCGACTTCCTCGTCCGTGTTGAAATACCCAAACGAGAAGCGAACGACACCCTGGCGCTCGGTCCCGAGCGCGCGGTGCATGAGCGGAGCGCAATGGGCGCCGGGGCGCGTCGCAATCCCCCACCCTTGCATGAGCGCGTCCGAGATCTCGGCAGAGTCGATATCACCCACGTTGAGTGAGACGATCGCCGAGCGCACGGGCTGGTCAAACGCACCGTAGAGCTTAATCCCCGGAATCTCGCGCACGCCAGCGAGAAAGCGATCAGCCAGCGCTCGCTCATGCGCCGCGATCGCCTCGACCCCGCCTTGCGCCTCGATAAAGTCGAGGCCGGCAGAAAGGCCCGCGATGCCGTGGCCGTTGAGCGTGCCCGCCTCAAGACGCGTGGGCCACTCAAGCGGCTGCAGCGCATCGAAGCTGTGCACGCCCGTGCCGCCCATGGCCCACGGCCACACGTCAATGCCCTCCGCCACGGCCAGCCCGCCGGTCCCCTGCGGACCCATGAGTCCCTTGTGGCCAGTAAAGCACACCACGTCGAGCCCCATGGCCTGCATATCGATATGCGCCGTGCCGGCAGACTGCGAGGCATCGACGATCACCAGCGCGCCGGCCGCATGGGCCATGGCGGCCACGCGCGCAATGTCGACCTCATTGCCGGTCACATTGGAGGCGTGCGTCACCACTACGGCACGCGTGTCAGGCGTCACCAGCCGCTCGAGCTCGTCGTAGTCGAGCGCGCCGCTCGCATCGCAGCCCGCATGCTCAACGGTCACGCCCCGCTCTACCGCCAGGCGGTTAAGCGGACGTAGCACGGAGTTGTGCTCGAGCACCGTCGTGACCACACGGTCGCCGGGGCACACCACCCCGTTGATGGCGGTGTTGAGCGCCGCCGTAGAGTTGGGCGTAAAGCACACATGGTCCGCCCTCGGGCAACCCAAAAGGCGCGCGAGCTTGGCGCGGCAACCGTGAATCGTACGAGCGGCATCGAGGGCACCCGACGTGGCGCCGCGTCCGGCATTGCCGAGCGAGCACATCGCCTGCGTCACGGCATCGATGACCGTCTGCGGCTTGTGCATGGTCGTCGCCGCGTTATCCAGGTAGATCATCGCACGACCTCCCACATATCAATCACCGTAAAGTCCTCGGTGGGAACGCCCGCCGCGGCGAGTTCGCCGCGCAGCAGTTCCTCATCGGCAGGCAACGCCTTCCACGCCAGACCGCAGCCGGCAGCGACCTCCCCGGGTACGGGAATCGTTCGCCCGGGAAGACCGCGCTCAATGCACAGGGACTCGCAGCCCATGGCGGCCGCCGTGGTGGGAAACGTGATGACAAGCGCCGGGCGCTTCTCCCTCATGGCAACTCCAACCAATACGCTACGGGCGCACGACGCGCACGGCCTGCTCCATCTTCTCCACAATCACGTACATATTCGTGACCTCGCCCACCGCGAGCTGGTCCTTAATGCCATAGTGATCGAGGCAGGTACCGCAGGTGAGAATCTCGACACCCTGCTCGGCCAGACCCTTCAGGTCGTCGAGCACCGGCGAGCCCTCGACGGTGAGCTTGGCGCCGCCGTTGTAGAACAGCATGGTCGCGGGCAGCTCCTCCTGCTGCGTCACGGCAAAGATAAACGCCTTCATGAGCTTGTGGCCCAGCTCGTCGTCGCCACGGCCCATGCAGTCGGTGTAGACGGAAATGACGAGCTTGCCCTTGCCGGCGCTGGCATCACAGAAGGCAGCGCCATCCTGCTCGGGATCGGCCACGGCAACGGCGCCAGAGGTCGCCACGGTCACGTGCCACTCGGCGTCAGAAACCTTCTCGACCGAGGCCGTGCAGCCTTTCTCCTGCGCCATCTTGGAAATGTTCTTGACGGCGGTCTCATTATCGACCGAGGTCACGACGGCGCCCTCGCCATCGAGCTGCTTCAGGGCTTTGAGCGTCTTGACGACGGGCAGCGGGCAGGCATCGCCCATGGCATTGACTTCAATTTTGGTAGACATAGCTTTTCCTTTCGAAAGAACCGTTCTAGAGAACGGTAAACAGTTACATAAACGTGCGGGCTAGCGAACAACGTGGACGGCAGGACCGCCTGGCACCGACTCGCACACGCGACCGACAACGGCGGCAATACGTCCTTCGGCATGCAGACGGCGCGCAAGCTCATCCACATCGGCAGCAGGTGCCGCGATAAGCAGGCCACCAGACGTCTGCGGGTCGTACAGCGCGTCGAGCATGCCCGGCTCAAGGTCCTCGTCGGCCGTCACGCGCGGGCCAAAGAAGTCCTGGTTGCGGTAGGAGCCCGCGGGGATAATGCCCAAACGCGCCATGTCGAGCACCTGGTCAAAGAGCGGCACCGCCCCCGACGCAAGCTCAATCTGCACGCCCGAGCCCTCGGCCATCTCGCACGCATGCCCGATCAGGCCAAAGCCCGTGAAGTCGGTGCAGCCGTGAAGCTCAAGTCCCTCGGCCAGACGAATCGGAGCCTCGTTGAGGGTGCGCATCGAGTCAAACATGGCTGCGGCCTCGTCCTGCTCGATGAGCTCGCCCTTAATGGCCGTGGTGATGATGCCCGAGCCAACCGCCTTGGTCAGCAGCAACGCATCGCCCACGCGCGCGCCGCTGTTGGCGAGCATACGGTCAAGCGCGACAAACCCGCTCACGGACAGGCCGTACTTGGGCTCGTCGTCGTTGATGGTGTGGCCGCCCGCGATGGAGCAGCCGGCCTCGACGCACTTGTCGGCGCCGCCCGCCAGAATTTCGCCGGCGACCTCAACGCCCAAGCAACTGGGAATGCACAGCAGGTTCATGGCATGGCTCGGCCGCCCGCCCATGGCGTAGATGTCGGACAGTGAGTTTGCCGCGGCAATCTGGCCAAACAGAAACGGGTCGTCGACCATCGGTGGGAAGAAGTCGATGGACTGCACGAGCCCCAGGTTCTCCCCTACGCGGAAGACGCTCGCATCGTCGGAGGTATCGAACCCCACGAGCAGATTGTCGTTATGCACATTGGGCAAGTCGCCCAGAACCTGGGCGAGGGCTCCGGGAGCCAGCTTAGCGGCTCAACCGCTCGCGGCAGTCATAGACGTGAGCTTAATCTGATCGTCAGCCATACGAACCCCCTTCCAACAAATCAACGACTTTTAGTATACGCCCCAGGCACGCTTCCCAAGAGACCGCCGACGGCTCGAACGTCGAAGGCGGCGCCGTAAGCGCCTGCGCGATAGCATCTGCCAGTGCGCGCTCAAACAACGGAAGGTCGGCCGCCACGGGCGTGTCGACATCCGTCATACGCGGCGACGCCACCCACGTCACGGGAGCACCGGGAAGCATCGCCTCCATCCAGGGACGAACGCCGGGCAAATCGGTCGCCACAACTTTGCAGCCGCACGCGAGGGCCTCGATCGTCACGAGCGCCAGACCCTCGTAAAACGAAGGCAGCACAAAGACGTCGGAACTGCGGTAGGCATGCACGAGTCCATCGCTATCCAGGCGCCCCGCCAGCTTCACCGGCACATCCGAGGCCGCGGCCAAGCGCTCGATACGCGCGTACTCGGCATCGTCCCCGCGACCACCCACAAGTACCAAGCCAGATGGGCGGACGTCATCGTCAATCGACAATGACACGACTCGAACCAGCGACTCGACACCCTTTTTAAAGCAAATCTTGCCCACGTACACAAGCGATCCCGGCCGCCTCGCCACGCTTGCGTCGCGGCAGAAGACGCGATGGTCGTAGCCCGTCCCAATCACGTGGATGCGATCGGAATCGACGCCGCACACCAGGCCAATCTGCTCAGCCTGCTCAGCATGGAGCGCAAAGACGGCATCGAGCCGACGAACCGCACTTACGATGCGATCGCGCTCGAGCGCATGCGAACGCAGCTGGCGCAGATCGGTCGAATGGCACACGGCAACAACCGGCACGCCCCGGACGCACTCGCGCGCCAATGCGGTCACCAGATACAGGTGATGGCAGAGCACCAGATCGGGCCGAAACTCAGTCACCGCCCGATCGATTGCATTAGCAAATGCCCGCTCAAATGCCTTGAGCATCGAAGGTGTCAGATCACGATAGCGCGTAGAGGGATAGGGCATGACATCGGACATACCGCAGATGGGAAACGGCAGCTCGGGCGACTCGAACGGTACGGCAAACACGGCAGCACGCCGGTCCAGCTCGCCTTGGGTATCACCCGGCGCCGCACCGCAAAGCACGGCGGCGCGATGCCCCGTCTCGATCTGCTCGCGCACAAGCGCGGCAAGGTAGGTGCCGCTGCCGGTGCTATCTGGTTTTTGTGCCGTGATATTGAGGATGCGCATGTCGCGGTACACCCCTAGGCCAAGGCGGCGGCGCGGACAGCCGCGCCGATCGCTCCGGCAAAGCGAGCCTGGGGCGAGGTGGTCACCGGCGATCCCAGTAGCTCGCCCAACCGCTCCACCACGAAGGCGTTCTCGCACAGGCCACCGGTCAGGTAGTACGGGGCGCCCGCGGCCTGCCCGGCCATGGTCGCCACGCGCGAGACCACGCTGTCGATCACGCCACGCGCAATGTTCTCGCGCGGCTCACCGCGACCGATCAGGCTGATGACCTCGCTTTCGGCAAACACCGTGCACATGCTGCTGATCTTGGTGGGCTCACCGGAACGCGCAAGGTCGGCCATCTGCTGTTGGGAAATACCAAGACGGTCGGCCATGATCTCCAAAAAGCGCCCCGTACCGGCAGCGCACTTGTCGTTCATGGCGAACTTGGCCACGCGGCCACTTTTAAGCTGAATGACCTTGGTGTCCTGGCCGCCCACGTCAATCACCGTGCCGTGATCGCCAAACAGGCGCACGGCACCGGTACCGTGGCAGGTGATCTCGGTCACGACCTTGTGCGCATAGGGCACGGCGACACGGCCGTAGCCGGTCGCGATCACGCGCACGTCGTCGGCAGCCACGTCATAGCCAGCCGCGGCAAGCTCGCCGCGCAAACGCTCGGCCGCATCGACCGAGGAGAACCCGGTTGGCTGCACGCACGTCCACGCCACCGAACCCTCCCCATCGACCACAGCAGCCTTAGCCGCCGTAGACCCGATATCGATCCCGATCCCTATCATGGCTCTCTCCCAATCTAAACATCAAAGGTAGCGGCGCGTTCAGGCGCCTTAGTTCGTGGTTTCTCAGGTGCCGGAGATTGCCCCGAAAGAGGAGCGCAGCGTACTTTGGGTACGCAAGCGACGGTTTGAGGGGCAAGATCCAGTGGCTGAGAAAGCTAGAGGGTTTCGATAAAGGCGGCGATGCGCGTCTCGATCTGGCCCATGTCGCCGTTGCTGTAATCGGTCTCAATCTTCATGTACGGAATACCCGCACCCTCGACAGCCTCCTGCATGCGGGCACTCTCCACGTTAAAGGTATGGCAGGCCTGGAGCACGCTCTCCACTACGCCATCGACGTGATACTTCTCGCACATGGCCAGCGTGTTTTCCATACGACCGTCGTTGGGCGTCATGACCGAGCAGTTGATATCCAGGTAGCGGTCGGCGATGGCGCGCAGGATGTCAGGAGCCTCCGGGTCGATCATCATGGCCGCCGTGCGCTCGCCCGAACAGTCGTCCATGCACACGACCACACCGCCGTTGGACTCGATAGTACGGCCGATCTTGTTGATCACGCCGCCCACCGGGCAGCCGGTGATCAGAATGCGCTTGGCATCCGACGCAACCGGGCGCTCGCCCGCGTCGTAGGCCTCGCGCAGCTTGGCGACCTTTTGCTCCAGCTGCTGCGTATAGGCCTCGATATCAAAACTAAACGTACCGGCAAACATGGTGCTCATCAGGTCGACGCCGCTCATGGCCGCCGGCTGGTTGGCCTGCAGCGCAAACATCTCGAGCTGGGCCGCACGCAAGCGGTTGCGACGGCGCACGGCGGCGCGCAGGTCGTCATCGGTGATCGTGATGCCGTAGAAGTTCTCAAGCTCCTCCTTGAGCAGGCGGCACTCCTCGTACCAGCCTTCGCGCTCGTAGGCGCGATCGCGACCCTGCGGAAGATGCAGAATGTGCGTGCGCTTGAGCTCGTTGAGTAGCTCATACATCTTCTTCTTGCCGTCGCAGGTGGTCTCGCCGATGATCATGTCGCTAAAGTACGTAAACGGGCACTTTTGCGAGTAGGCAAAGCCGTACGTCGACTTGATGAGCGGGCACAGGTTTGCCGGCAGCACCTTCTCGGCCTCGGGAATCACCTCGTCGGATGTGCCGCACAAGGCCACACTTGCAGCGCCCGCGGCATCGATAATCTCGAGCGGCGTATAGCTGCACAAAAAGCCGACCAGGCGATTACCCGCCTGCTTATAATCCTTGACGCGAATAAACGACGCCTTGCGCTGTTCGTTGAACTCCTCAAACGTGCGCGGCAACGGCTGTTCTTCGATATCGGCCATAGTAGTTCCCCTCTCTTGCACCGATATACCGACAATTAAACAACAAACCCACGCCATACCCAAAAGGAAGCATCCTCTAGGGAATGGCGTCGATAAGCTCCTGCGTATACGGATCGCTCGGGTGCGCGATCACGTCCTCGGCCGTGCCCTCCTCGACAAGACGACCGTGGTAGAGCACGCCAATCCGGTCGGACATATGCCGAACCACACGCATATCATGCGTGATAAACAGCAGCGCCACGCCCGTCGTGCGCTGCAGGTCGCGAAGCAAGTTGAGCACTTGAGCCTGAACGGACACGTCAAGCGCCGAGACCGGCTCGTCGCATACCACAAGGCGCGGCTCGCAAATAAGCGCCCGTGCCAGATTGAATCGCTGACGCTGTCCCCCCGAAAGGTCATGCGGATAGCGGTCATAATGCTCTGCCAGAAGACCGACCGAGGCCAGGGCCGAGAGCGCGCGCTCATGGCGCTCATCCGCATCGCGCACGCCGGCGATAATCAGCGGCTCCTCCAAAATGCGGCCGACACGGTTGCGCGGGTCAAAAGCCGTAGAGCTATCCTGGAATACCAGCTGGATTTCGCGGCGAAACGGCTTGCGTTCGCGCTCCGACATCGTGGCGAGGTCGTGCCCGCAATAGACAATCGAGCCGGAATCCGCACGCTCGAGACCACAGATCAGGCGTCCAGTCGTCGACTTGCCCGATCCGGATTCGCCAACCAGGCCATAGACCTCTCCCGGCGCGATCTCAAACGACAGATCGTCCACGGCGGTAAAGGCCTGACGCTTAAAACCTGAGCCCGGCATGGGATACGCTTTAGTCAGATGTGAGACCCTAAGCAGGCCTTCGCTATCAACAGCCATGGCACTCCCCTTTCTCGACAAGCCAGCATTTAGACCGGTCGCACGCATTCACGGCAACCAGCGGAGGCTCCTGCGCGCGGCAACGCTCGTCCGCCCGGGCGCAACGAGGCGCAAAGCGGCATCCACAGGGTATTGCCGTAAGCGGCGGCACTGTGCCCGGAATATCCGCCAGCGTGTCAACTCGCTCGCCTTCGAGCGGCGGAATGCTCGCGATGAGCCCCTGGGCATACGGGTGGCTCGGGCTCTCCATAAGGCCGCAGGCGTCGATCTCTTCTACGATTTGGCCCAGATACATGACGTGCACGCGCGAGCAGATGCTTGTGACGACACCCAAATCATGGCTGATAAAAAGCACCGCCATGCCCTCGGAACTGTTGAGGTCGCGCAGAAGATCCAAAATCTGTTTTTGAGTCGTCGTGTCGAGTGCCGTGGTGGGCTCATCGGCAATCAGCAGGCGCGGGTGCCCGGCGAGCGCCATGGCGATCATCACGCGCTGACGCATGCCGCCGCTAAAATCGCCCGGATACATGTCGAAGCGGCGGTCGGCGTCGCGGATGCCCACGCGCTCCAGCAGCTGCAGGGCCTCGGCGCGGGCTTCGCGTCGGCTCACCTTACGGTGGGCTCGCACGGCCTCGACGACCTGGGCCCCGACCGTCATGACGGGGTTGAGTGAGGACAACGGGTCCTGGAAGATCATGGCAATATCGCAGCCGCGCACCTCGCGCATGCGCTTGAGCGGGCGCGCGAGCAGGTCCTCGCCATCAAACACAATCTGGCCCTCATAGGCCATCTTCTGTTCATGCTCCAATAGGCGCATGACACTCTGGGCAAACACCGACTTACCGCAGCCGGACTCGCCGACAACACCAACGATCTCGCCGGCATCGATATGTAGGTTGAGTTTGTTGACGGCTTCCAACGCGTTGCCATCGCGGCCCACAAACGAGATGCACAGGTCGCGCACGTCCAAAAGATGTTCGCTCACGGGCTAGTCCTCCTTGGTCTTGGGGTCGAGGGCGTCGCGCAGGCCGTCGCCGGCAAGGTTCAGCGAAAGCACGCTCGCGATGATGGCGATAGCCGGGAAGAAGATCATCCACCAGGCTTTGCGCATCACGTTCTTGCCCGCCTGCAGGATGTTTCCCCAGCTGGCATCGGGCGCCTTGATACCCAGGCCCAGAAACGAGAGGGCGGCCTCCGAGAGCACGGCCTCGGCAAAGACGAAGGTCGCCTGCACCAGGAAGGGTGCCATAACGTTGGGCACGATATGCAGCCACACGATGCGCGCGGTCGAGGCACCCTGCACGCACAGGGCTTCTACAAAGGGCTCCTCCTTGACCACCATCGCGCGCGACCGCACGATGCGCGCCATGCTGGGCGTATAGACGATGGAGAGCGCGATGATGACGTTCCACACGCTCGCCCCCATCATCGCCATGAGCGCGATGGCCAGCAGCACGCCCGGAATGGACATAAGGCCGTCGCAGATGCGCATGAGAATATGATCAAGCCTCTCGTTGTAGCACGCATAGGCGCCGATCACCAAGCCAAGCACACTCGTCGCGAGCGTGACGGCAATGCCAACACCAAGCGACACGCGCGCGCCCGCGATGACGCGGGCAAGCAGGTCGCGGCCAAAGTCATCGCAGCCAAAGGGATGCGCGGGCGAAGGTGCCGAAAGACGCAACGCCATCTCCTGCGCATTGGGATTAACCGTCCACACCAGCGGACCGACGAGCGCGATCAGCGCAATCGCCAGGAAAATGCAGCCGCCGACCACAAATCCCTTGTTGGCAAGAGCCTTCTTAACGTTTGCCATCATGCATCGCCCCATTTGCGAGCGCGCGGGTCAAAAGCGCCGTAGGCAAGGTCGACGGCCAGATTGATCACCGAATTCAACAAGGCAATGACCAGCAGCACGCCCTGAATCACCGGATAGTCGCGACGCTCGATAGAGCTCGTGACCAGCTGGCCCAAACCGGGGATATTAAAAATGGCCTCAGTCACCACGGCACCCGTAATCAGGGCGCCAAAAGAATAGCCGACCGAGGTGAGAATCGGCAGCGCTGCGTTGCGCAGGGCATGGGCCAGCACAACGCGAACCTCGGAGACGCCCTTGGCACGCGCCGTCTTGACGCAGTCAAGCTGCATGGCCTCGATCACGCTCGAACGGGTCATGCGCATGAGCAGGGCCGCCTGCACGCATCCAAGTGATATGGCCGGCAACGCGAGATAGCGTAAATGGCTGAACCAACCCTTCGATAGCGGCGCATAGCCGGCCACCGGGAACACACGCAACGTGACGGCAAACAGCCACATAAGCATGAGCGCCATCAAAAAGCCGGGTATCGCCACGCCCAAAAGAGCAACGACACGCAAGACCGCGTCGGTGCGCGACCCATGTTTGAGGGCAGCGACGACGCCGCAGGGCAGTGCAATCAACAGCGCGATGAACTGTGCCAGAAGCGCGAGCGATAGCGTCGGGCCAAAGTGCTCGACGATCGCCTGCGTGACGGGCTGGCGCATAAAATACGAATCGCCCAGGTCGCCGGTAAGCACGCCGCCCATCCACTCAACGTAGCGCTGCGGCAGCGGCTCGTTGAGTCCCAGACTATCGTTGACGCGCTCGATCTGGTCGGCCGAAGCCTCCATGCCGAGCATCGAAGAGGCCGGGTCACCCGGTGTGAGATAGATAATCAAAAACACGACGACCGAGATGATGAGCATCACCGGAACCATCGCGCCTATACGTTTGAGCGTGTACTTCAACATGCGAGGCGTCTATTTCCCCTCTGAACGTGGACAGGGCGTGGCGGCCACAGGGGACCAGACCCCTCCAGCCGCCACACCATCTATTGCATTACTCCGGACGCTTGGCATTCCAAACGATGGCGCCGTCGAGCACCTCGACGTCCTCGACGTCTGCCTGGGTGCCCGTAATGGAAGCGTAGTGGCAAAGCGGCTCGATGACGGCGATCTCGTAGAGGCGCTCCTGAGCCTCGGCCCACTTCTTGGCCGCGGCGTCGGTGTCCTTGGCGGTGCGGGTCTCGGCCACAAGCTTGAGCGCCTTCTCGTCGGACAGGCCATAGAAGGCCTTGGAGACCGAGAGGGACTGGGCCGGGATGGGCTTGTAGTTGGTGGAGGCCACAAAGAGGTCCCACTGCTCGGGCTTGCCAGAGCGGATGTCCATGAAGGTCGCGAACTCGTAGCTGTCGACCTCGGCGGTGAAGCCGGCCTTCTCGAGCTGCTCCTGCAGCGCGACGGTGGCGTTGTACATATCCTTGTAGTCGGGGGTGGTCAGCAGCTTGACCGTCTCACCGGCATAGGAGGTCTTGGCCAGGGCCTTCTTGGCGGCCTTGGCGTCGGCCTGGTTGAAGTACTTCTTGCCCGCGTCGGTCGCCCACTGAGCGTTCTCGGGGTTGCCAAGGTTGGGATCGATGTTGAAGAGCTCCTTCTCGCCATAGGCGGCAAGAGCGGCCGCCTCGCAGTCGATAGCCATGAGGGCGCACTTGCGGATCTCCTCGTCGGCGAAGACGCCCTCGTTCATGTTGAGGAAGGCGGTCAGAACGCCGGCGTTATGGGTGTAGAGCTTGACGTCGTCGTTGCCGTCGAAGTCGTGGTAGTTCTCGGTGGGGATCTCGCCAGCGATATCGTACTCGCCGGTCTCAAACCCGCTCACGCGCGTGGAGGCCTCGGTCACGAACTGATAGTAGATGTCCTTGGTGGGCGCGGAGACCTTGCCGGTGTAGCCCGAAGCCTTGCCGTGAGCGGCGACATAGTCTTCGTAGCGGGTGAGATGGACGTACTGGTCCTGCTTCCACTCCACAAACTTGTAGGCACCGGTACCCACGTACTCGGTCACGCCGGTATCGCCCGCGGCCTCGATGACCTCGGAGGGGAAGATACCTGGATACTGGGAGTGGTTGCCCAGGATGATCAGAAAGTCGATGGCGGGCTCGGTCAGCGTGCAGGTGACCTCGTGGTCGCCCGAAGCGGCGAAGGTGGCGCCGGGCAGCAGGCTCGCGGCGCGGTCGTTGACGGTGAGCCAGCGGTTCATCGAGGCCACGACGTCCTCGGAGCCAAACTCCTTGCCGTTGTGGAAGGTGACGCCCTCGCGCAGCTTGATGGTGTAGGTCAGGCCATCGTCGGAGACCTTATAGTCCTTGGCCAGCACGGGCTGGGGCTCGTAGTCGCTATCGAGGCCAAAGAGCGGCTCGACGACGTTGCAGATGATGTCCATGGTCACAAGCGACGACGTGGTGTGCGGATCGAGACCGTCCGGGCTCGCCGGGAGCGCGATCTGCAGCTCGTCGCGATACTCCACATCCTGGCCGGAGGCAGCGGCGCTACCGCTCTCGGCGCCCGAACCGCCGCAGCCGGTGAGGCCGAGGCCCGCCATGGCGCACAGGGCAGCGGAGCCGGTCAGAAAACCGCGACGGGAAACGCCCGCCTTGAAAAGGTCGTTGTTCATTGAGTTCCTTTCGTGTCTGAACAAACAGATAGAATCTGCCGGGACGGCGGAAATCCCCGCCCCGGCAGCTATGCGAAGCCGATCGGCGCCCTGCGGTGCATCCGGACACCGACCGGCATGGCAACAGAGAAATCCCTATCGCGCGGATAGGAACACCCGGCGGCACGGCTTAGCGCAGGTGCGGCTAAATCGTCTCGAGGAAGGCCTCGATGCGGGTCTGGAGCTGACCGGCGTCCTCGCCGGCGTAGTCGGTCGTGATGTGCATAAACGGAATGCCTGCCTCCTCGGCGGCCTTCTCCACGGCAAACGACTCCATTTCGTAGAGCGTGCAGAACTGCAGCGCCACATCCACGATGCCGTCGGCATGCAGGTCCTTGGCCATCTGGACAATGTCCTTCATACGCTGGTCGTTGGGCGTAAAGACGGCACAGTTGATCTTAAAGTAGCGCTTGGCGATGGCATCGAGCATCTCGTCGACCGTCTCGCCGGACTCGTCGACCAGGTCCTTGTAGTAGCGCGAGCCCGTGCAGGACTCCTCGCCTACCACGACGCCGCCGGCCTTCTCGATAAGGTTGAACAGTTTCCAGTTGGGGACGGCCATGGGCGTACCGGTGTACAGGATGCGCTTGGTGCCCTTGGGCGCCACACCCTCGCCGGCCTCGACACGCTGCTCGCACTCGGCGGCCATCTCGTTGATGGCTCCGGTCAGACGCGGCGTGTCGTCCATAAAGGCGGCCTGAACGGTCAGCAGGCTGTCGAGACCGCTGATGGGCGCCGGGTCGGCAGCGCGCGTGGCAGCGAGGCGCTGCAGGGCGCGACGCTTCTCATTGACGGCGTGGATGGCGGCCTTCAGACGCTCGGGCGTGATCTTGACGCCGCACTCTTCCTCGATCTTGGCGGCGAGCTTCTTGACCTCGGCCTTCCAGGTCACGAGCGTCGACTCGTCGTGTACGTTGGGAATATCCATGACGTACATGTTCTTTTGCGTGGCAAAGAACTCGTAGGCCTTTTTCTTGCCGTCGCAGGTGTTCTCACCCACGACCAGGTCACTCGACTCAATGTAGGGGCAGACCTCGCCCAGCTTAAAGCCGGCAAAGCTCTTGATGAGCGGACAGGTGTTGCGCGGCAAGTGCTCCTCAACCTTGTCCGTTGCCCAGTCGGCACCCGAGCACAGGCCCACGGGGATGCCATCGCAGGCAAGCACGATCTCTTCGGGCACGTAGACGCAGAACGAACCGACGATCTTGGTGGCCTCGCCGGCCTCCTTCTTGTCGAGCATCTCCTTAATACGGCCGCTGTGGATGTTGGTGGCGACAAAATCCAGGTAGGACGTAGACTTGGGGCGATTGCTCTGTGTCAGGAACATATCGCCGTACATCTGGCCCACGGCGCCCAGCAGCATGTCGTGGTCGGCAAGATTCATGCCGAGGCTTTCCCACATCGGATGGAAATCGAATTCTTCAGCCATGACGGTTCCCCTCTCGAACCAAAAATGAATAGCTACGGTATTTCTGCACGGTGGGCGGCGAAAACCCAGCCGTGCCTAAACCCGGAATTTTGGGGAACCTGCTTTGCAGCTGATTATTTAGTTGTGCGTCGTCTCTCCCGGAGCCGTGAACATACCTGCTCATATGCGGCTCCGAGCCATATACAGGGCGCGCGCCGCAACGCGACGCGAATATGTCTTCTGCGGCATCAGCGCGCCCTCCTTTTCTCGTCGAAGGTAACTATATCAACGGTTGTCGTCCAGACGAACACCGCCGACATGCGTACGACAGCGTCGGGATGTGAGCATCTCACTGTCTGATAATTAATTATCAGACTGATAAGGTTTAGTCATGTAGAAATCGGCGAACGGCGAAGTGAAAACAAAGCGGTCGAGGACTACCTCCTCGACCGCATCGCCCCCGCATTATCGGCAAACGAGATGAATCCTGCTTGCATCAAAATGCATGCGCAGAGTCTCACCCGCCTGCGGCAGCTCTTCCACGGGTCCACTCACCTTATTCACCTTCCACTGCAGACGCGTGGGCGCATCAACACGCGGCACCTCCAGCAGCACCAGCCGCTCAAAGCGCGAATCGCTCACACGGGCCACGTGCAAATCGTAGCTGTTGCGACCGCGCTCCGCGCGATTGTCAACATGGAAGTAGCTCGCACGAATACCGAGGTACGTCACGTTATCGGGAACCTCATGGCCCACGTTAAAGGTCATGCCCCAGTCCAGGGCTTCAACTTCCTGAGGCCCAATCTTGCGCGCCCGGCTTGTGTTCTTGCAGCCCGTCAGACGCAGTGCCGCCAGCGTCTGCGGACGGCGGACCACGTCCTCGACGGAGCCGGTCTCCTCAACATGCCCGTCGTGCATCACGCAGATGCGCTGGCAGAGGCGGCATGCTTCGTCGATGTCGTGGCTCACGTAGAGCACGGTGCGGTTGCACACATCGAACAGGTCGAGCATGTTCTGCTCGAGTGCGCTCTTAAGATAGGAATCGAGCGCGCTCATGGGCTCGTCGAACATAAAAATGCCCGGATGCGCCGCCACCATGCGCGCAAGCGCCACACGTTGCTGCTGACCGCCCGAGAGTCGCGCGGGATAGCGGTCGGCAAAATCGGCCAGGCCGAAAATGCCCAAATAGCACTCGGCAAGCTTTTTGCGCGCCGCGGCGTCGCCCGCGTCCTTTACGCCGGCACATACGTTATCGGCCACCGTCATATTGGGAAACAGCTGATAGTTTTGGAACAGCAGGGCGCATTTTCGCTCCTGGGGCGACAGGTTGATGCCCGCGGCCGAATCAAAAAAGGTCGCGCCGTTGACGACGATCTTGCCCTCGTCGGGCGTCTCCACACCGGCAATGCAACGCAGTGTGCAGCTCTTGCCACATCCGGAGGCACCGAGCAGCGCCACACGCTCCTCGCCGGCCTCAAGCTGCATGTCGAGCATAAACCCGGGGTAGTGCTTTTTGATATCCAGAACGAGCGACATGGCTTATCGACCTCCCTTTGCGACCGTGTCATCGCGCATAAGCTCGGCCAGCGCCTCGCGATCGATACGCAAGGCATCGCCGCCGACTGGGTCGAGCGAATCGGTCTGGCCGCCCAGCTGCTTGGCCTGCTTGCGCTCCGCGCGGGACAGGCCGCGCTCGCGATACTTTTGCGAATACGCCGTGTACATATTGATGAATAGGATGACCAGGAAGCTGAACGCAATTACGACCACGACCCAAAAGAGGGCTACCGATGTGTTGCCGCCCATCCACTCAAAGTAGATGGCGATGGGAATGGTCTGCGTAATACCGGCGTAGTTGCCCGCAAAGAACAGCGTGCAGCCAAACTCGCCCATCGCGCGGGCAAAGGCGAGCACCGTGCCGGCGGCAATAGAAGGCCAGCCAAGCGGCATCATAAGCTTGGTAAAGATGCGACGCTCGGACCATCCCAGCGTGCGCGCCGCATCGAGCATCTGTGTGTCGAGGCTCTCGAAGGCTCCGAGTGCCGTACGATAGACGAGCGGGAACGACACCACCACGGCAGATATCACCGCCGCGGGCCACGTAAAGACGATTGAGATGCCGTGCGCGATAAGCCACTGTCCAACACTGGTCGAGCGACCAAACAGCATAAGCAACAAAAAGCCGCAGACCGTGGGCGGCAGCACCATAGGGATGGTAAAGACCGAGTCGAGCAGGCCCTTGATGCGGCTCGAGGTACCCATAGTCTTCCACGCGGCGAACAGGCCCAGCGCAAAGGAGATCAGCAGGGCAAGGCCGCTCGTTTTTATGGACACCCAAAACGGGCGATAGTCGATGTCGCACAAAAAGGAGGTCAGAGAGGTCCAGGGCCCCTGCTCATCCCGCAATACGACAGACGATGCTTCTACCATTTGAGCGCTATCAAGCCAACGCGCGCCGCCCTTGGCATCACCCGAGGCTGATGCAATCACCACATAGCGGTCCCCATCCGCACCGCGCTCGTCAAAGCCATAGGTATACCCGCCGACATCAAACGTTGTTTCCGCCGTGACATACCAAGGAAGATCCACGTCCCCCAGCTGCGCACCTCCCATGCAGTTTGCGCTGTCGAGCTTACAGACGAGGGCCTTGAGACCCGATACGCACTCGTTGTCCTGCGGATCCAATCCATACTTCTCGACCGCCTTGGGCGATATCCACACCACAACGCGATCGGCAGCAGGCGCCACCACAAGGTCCACGTCCTCGTCAACGGGAAACCGGTAGCCCTCAGGCTGGCCCTCCATGGCACGAGCGGTCCCCTTGGCCAACCGCTCAAAACCCTCGATCCCATAGGAAAGCCCATGAGCGGTCGCAGCAGCCTGGGCCCCGTCCTCAGCGTCCCCAGCAAACGCAAATCCCGGCACCCAGCAAAGCGCGAAGGTCAAAGCACAGGCGACAAGCATGCGGAATCTATTAAGCACGAAAAGCTCCAAGCGAATACAAGGACGGAGTGAAACACAAAACGATGGAATTATCGCGCCAAGCCGCACTACGCGGAAAGCTCAAAGCCGTACTTGGCCCAAATCTTCTGAGCCTTCTTGTTGGTCAGGCAGAAGTCGATGAACGCCTTGGCCTCGTCGGCGTGCTCGGAGCTCTCGGCAACGGCACCCGGGTACACGATGGGCTTGTGCGAGTCCTCGGGGCACACGAAGGCCTCCTCGATGCCGTCGTAGCGGTAGATGTCAGAACTGTAGACAAAACCGGCCACGCAGTCGCCTGTGGACACATAGGCGGCGGCGGTGCCCACCTTATCGGCCAGAGCGACCTTGTCGGCAATCTCGGGAGCATACTCACCGTCGTCGCCCTCGGTGCCGGTGTAGAGGCCCACGGAGGCCAACGCCTGGTTGGCGTACTTTCCGGCAGGGACGGTCTTGGCGTCGCCGATGGCGATCTTGCCGTCCAGATTCGCGACGTCGGCGATGGCCTCGACCTTGGTGTCGGAGCCCTCGGCGCGAATGATCACAAGGTCGTTGACGAACATGTCCTCACGCGTGTCGGCGTCGACGAGCTCGGCGGCCTCGGCGTCGTCCATGGTGCCCTTGGAAGCCGTGATGAGCACGTCGACGGCGGCACCGGCGCGCATCTGCTCGACAAGGTCGCCAGACGCCTTAAACTGCGTGTCGGCAAAGGTGGTGCCGGTCTGCTCGGTGTAGAGCTCCTGAACCTCGGGCAGGGCCTTCTCGAGCGAGTTGGCGGCAAAGACCTGCAGCTCGACAGCTTTCTTCTTAGAGGAAGACTTGGCGGAGCCGGTATCGGAACCAGCGAGCTCGGACGTCTTGTTGCCCGAGCAGCCAGCAAGGCCAAGGCCGGCGGCAGCGGCAGCAGAAAGCGAGACAAAACCGCGGCGAGAAACCATATCGAACATATTCAACCCTTTCGGACCTTGTGCCCGGGTACCGCACCGCGGGCTTTAATCTGCAATCAGATTATACTTCTGCGAGAATAATGATAGTGAGAAATTATTCTCGTCAGAGAATATAGTTTCAAGTTACCGTGCACCTCGGCGTCGCTTCGGCGGAAAACAAAAGCGGAGCAGCCGTTCAGGTCGCCCCGCCGCAGGTAAACCACCTAGTTGGTATGTCCGCCGCCCGCTGTCATCTGAGCCGCATGCTCCAGCTGGTCCGCTATGGCCTCCCAGCTTTCGCGGGCGGCCTTCGTAGAACCGGGAAAGTTTACGACAAGTGTATGACCTCGTTGCATGCAAATAGCACGCGAGAGCATGGCGCGGCGCGTCTTGGTCATCGAATACGCGCGGATTGCCTCTGCAATACCCGGCACATCGCGGTCGCAGACGGAACGCGTCGCCTCGGGCGTAACATCGCGCATCGAAAACCCCGTGCCGCCGCAGGTGAGCACGACATTGGCGTGGCACTCATCGGCGGCTTCCACAATGGCATCACCGATCTCGCTGACGTCGTCGCGTACGACCACGTGTGAGGAGACCGTCCAGCCCTGTGCCTCGATAAGTTCCTCGAGTGCGGCTCCAGCCTCGTCCTGGGCAAGATCGCGCGTATCCGAGCACGTCACAATCGAAATCTTCAGCTCCATAACATTCCTCCTATAGCACCGTGCCCTCAGGCAGGTCGACACGCACGACATCCACCACGTCGCCCGCCTTGAGCTCGCACGGACCTTCGTCAATACGCAGCAGGCAGTTGGCCCGCTGCATTGTGCCGAGCAGCGCCGAATTCTGCGTCTTGGCCTCGGTCACCAACAACTCACCGGTCTCGGGGTCGCGCAAAACCGTGGCGCGATCGAAGAAGCGGCGATGCTGTCGCTTTTTCACGCCGTGTGTGAGCGTCGCCTGTTGCACGGGACGCGCACCCTCGGCAAAGCCGCGCATCTTGCGGATCGCCGGGCGGGCGAGCATCTCAAAGCCCACATACGCCGCGGCCGGGTTGCCCGAAAGCCCTAGGTAGGGCTTGCCCCCGAGCAAGCCAAACGTGATGGCCTTGCCCGGACGCATCGAGATGCGATCGAACAGCACCACGCCCTCGCGCCGGACGAGCGCCGTCACGTAGTCGTAATCGCCCGCCGAGGCGCCACCACTTGTAATGACAAAATCGCACTCCTGCACGGCGCGATGCACCAGCTCGGCAATCGCCTGCTCATCGTCGGGCGCAATACCGTAGAACACGGGCTCGGCGCCGGCATCGAGCGCCTCGGCCATCAGCGCCGAGGAGTTGGAATCGCGAATCTGACCGCGCGCCGGTACCTTACTCGGTGCGACCAGCTCCGTGCCCAACGAGATGATGCCCACACGTGGGGCAGCGTGCACCTTCACGCTCGCGTATCCGGCGCTTGCCAGCAAGCCGGCGCCCGCCGGAGCCACGACCTCGCCGGCATGCATCACAACATCGCCGGCATGGGCCTCCTCGGCGGCAGAGCGAACGTTCTCCCCTACCTTGGCAGGCGCCGAGAAGCGAACGTGCGAGCCCTCGTTGCCGTCGCCATCGAGTACGTCGACGATCTCGTACTTCACCACGGCATCGGCACCTTCGGGTACCGGCGCGCCCGTCATGATGCGGACGATCTCGCCCGCGCCGATTGTGCCCTCAAAGACATGGCCCGCGGCCTCGTGTCCGATAACGTCGAGCGTCACCGGCGCCTCGCCAGATGCCTGCGCCAAGTCCGCCGAGCGCACGGCATACCCGTCCATGGCGCTGTTGGCAAACGGCGAGATGTCGATATCGGCCACCGCGTCCTCGGCCAAGGGAAGACCGGCAGCCTGCCACACGGGAATCTCGACGAGATCGGTCGGAGCAACGTGCGACAGAACAATCGACTGCGCGTCCTCCAGCGGAATGAGTTTCTCTGCCATATGCACCTCTTAATGCCACGGCGCACAACAGGGGCGCCGATTCTTTATGCTTGTCTCAGTATAATCCCCCGACGTACGACCGCGACTCGGCCTGTACCCGCAAATACACCTGTCGGTTGCAGGCCGCGAAACAGAATGGAAACCAACCCACCGGCTCGTCGCGTTTACCGCGTTTTATAATGCTTGCGTTGCAACCTAAAAGAGGAACGTATGGCTCATAACGACAAACCCGAAAGCGCAAACGAAGCGCAGGATCATTCCCAGCCGCTCGACGAAGGCGGTTTTTTCTCCCTGAACGACGTCATCACGGCAGGCAGGCATCAGCTCACCCGCTCTGAGCATCTCTTGGCTGCCGACACGCGCCGCAACGCCCGCAACCTACTCGCGAGCGCCAAGTTGCTCGCACTCGTCGTCATCGTCTCGCTCGCCATGGGCGTTGCCGCTTGGGCGTTTTTGGCCTCGCTGAATATCGCGACCGACTATCGCGAGCACCATGCGTGGATTTACGCGCTGCTTCCCGTTGTGGGCATGGCCACCGCATGGGTCTACAAGAACCACGGTCTCTCCGCCAAGCGTGGCAACAACCTGGTCATCGACTCCGCTCTGGGCACACGCCTCATCCATATGCGCATGGCCGTCCTCACGTTTGTGTGCTCCACGCTCACACACCTAACGGGCGGATCGGCCGGTCGCGAGGGGGCCGCAGTGCAGATCGGCGGCACCATCGCCAGCAACATCTCGAGAATCGCCCACCTCAAAAAGCATGACCACCACGACCTCATGCTCGCCGGCATCTCGTCGGCCTTTGGCGCCGTATTCGGTTCGCCCCTTGCCGGAGCTTTCTTTGGCATGGAGATGTGCTTTATCGGCAAGATCGACTACACCGCGGGCATCTACTGCCTGGTCGCCTCGTTTACCGGCTACTTTACATCAATCGCCCTGGGTACCGAGTACGAGGCGAATGTTATCGCCAGCGTTCCCAACATGACACCACGGACGGTTGTCATCGTTGTTATCAGCGCCATTATCTTCGGTCTGACGGCACGCCTCTTTGCCTGGTCAGTTCGAACCGTCAAGAGCCTGTACGGTCGCTTTATCACCAATTACCTCGTTCGCGCACTCATAGGCGCACTCGTGGTTTTGGCCGCCTATGCCCTTCTCGACGCCTGGGACTACGCCGGCCTTTCCACGTGGCTTTCCGGCGCCGGATTTGCCGGCAACACCAACCTGGCAGACGCAGCCATCAAGTTGGTCGTCACAGCGCTTACCCTGGGTGCGGGCTTCCAAGGCGGCGAGGTCACGCCCCTGTTTGGCATCGGTGCGGCGCTCGGCGGCTGGATTGGTTGCCTCGTCGGAATCGACCCCAGTTTTCTGGCGGCTCTCGGCATGCTCGGCGTGTTCTGTGCCGGCCTCAACGTGCCCATCACCACCTGCATGATGGCCATCGACCTGTTCCACGGCACGGCAGCCGGGTTCTTTGTCATCGTGGCCTTTATCAGCTACCTAACTGCCGGACACCGCGGCGTGTACCCCGCCCAGCGCATCATCTCGCCCAAGCGCCGTTCGCTTATTGTGGATGAGGGCGGTACGGTAGCGGATGCTATCGAGCGCCACAACGACCTGATAGAGTAGACGTAAGTATTCGACGTGCAGCCACAATCGGGGGCAATTCGACCTGAGCGCGACCGCACCGTCACGTCATACGCCGGGAGTCGCCCCATGCACGCAACTGATTTTGGCCGCACGCTCATCATCGCCAACCCAGCCGCCCAGTCGGGTGCGGCACACGAAGTTGCCGAGCGCCTGCAACGCTTTTTGGACATGACTGCACGCGCATCCCAGTTTGACTTGGTGCTAACCGAGCGCATGGGACACGCCAAGGAGCTGGCCGCACAGGCCCAGGGCTATCGCACCGTTATCGCCCTTGGCGGCGACGGCGTGATTCACGAGGTCGTCAACGGGCTTATGACGCAAGAGGAGGACACCCGCCCCGCTCTTGCCATCCTACCCGTGGGCTCCGGTAACGATTTTGCCCAGACGCTCGGCATCGACGATTTCTCCGGTAAGGATTTTGGCGCGCTGCTCACCTGCGAGCTGCAGCGTCAGGACATCGGGCGCATTCGCTCGTGGAGCCCTGCGAGCGGCAGCGGCGAGGCTACCGTTGAGTACTACGACCAGACGCTCTCGGTCGGCATCGATGCCGCCATCGGCCTGGGCACCACCGAGCTGCGCAAAAAGACGGGCCTCGCCGGCGCTCCGCTCTACACCCTATCGGGACTTGAGCAGTTTGGCCTGCGCTATCGCAACTACCCCATGACCATCAGCTTTGATGGCGCGCCCGCCGAGCGCGTGCGGGCGATTATCATGGCCATCCAGCTGGGACCCACCTATGGCTCGGGCTATCGCATCTGTCCCGACGCCGACCCGTGCGACGGCATACTCGACGTCTGCTACGCCTGCGGCCCCGTTCCGCGCGCGGTCGCGCTTCCCATGTTCCTTTCGGCCAAAGATGGCCACCATACCAAGCTGCCACCGGTTCGCATGCGCCGCTGTCGCCATGCCGAGCTTACCTTTGAGGAGCCCGACTACCCCATCCAGGCCGACGGCGAGCCCGTTGTCGCCTCGCGCATCGAGGTCGACATCCTCGCCGGCGCCCTCCACGTCTGGCACCCCACCCGCTAACCCCACCTAAGTTGCGGTGAAATAGGGACTGTTTATGTAGCTAAAGCCGCAAAAGGGAGTGCGGACAGAAAGTTGGACCGCGGGGCGGTCCGGACTGGAGGTTCGCATGTACAGCAGGGAGAAGGTCGAGCTCTTCCTCCTGGCGACGGAGGACGGCATGGGGCCCACCGCCGCCGCGGAGTTCGCGG
>DBEYUK010000018.1:0-2035 GCA_048181625.1 Collinsella sp.
CCCGGCATGCTCGGCATGATCGCCTTCTGGCTGTACTACTGGCTGCTGTCCAAGAAGATCAACCCCATGGTGCTGATCGTGGCCACCATGGTCGTGGGCATCATCGGCGCGTTCTTCGGCGTGCTGGCGTAAGGGCCCGGCCTATTATCTGCCCCCAAGGGAAACGGCGACCCATTGCGGTCGCCGTTTTTTATTACCGAAAGCTAGCTGGAGGTGCTTCGTGATTCGATCTGACAATCCACCCGATAATGGCGTGAGCGGGGCGATGTATCTATTTGGCACGGCGCTCTTGTGGAGTTTTATCGGCATCCTCGTTCGCGCCAATTCGCAGTCAGCTCTTTTGATCGGTGCCGTTACGGCAATATTTATGGCGCTCTTTATCCTGCTCGTTGGCAGGCCCGTCCTCCGCGTCAGCCGTCTTATTGTCCTTGTGGCCGTCTGCAACTTCGTGACGGGCACCACGTTTAACTTTGCCAACCAGCTCACGACGGTCGGCAACGCGATCGTTCTGCAGTACACCTCGATGATTTTCGTTATCGTGTATCAATCGCTCGCAACTCGCACGTTGCCCTCGCCTGCGAAGATTGCCTCCGTGGTGGTTGCTTTTACGGGTATGGGACTTTTCTTTTTAGGTGATTTGAGCGCCGAGGGCATGCTCGGCAACCTGCTTGCCGTCATTTCGGGCGCCACCTTTGGGCTGTGTTTCTTTTTAAACTCTCGCCCCGATGCGTCGCCCATGGTGTCCTCGCTCATCTCCTGCGGCATCTCGATACTGCCGATCGTCTATTTTGCCGGCGACCTAGGCTCCGTGAAACCCTTTGAGTGGGGGCTTATGCTGGTGCATGGCCTTTTTTGCAGCGGCCTTGCGAGTGTGCTGTATGCCAAGGGGATTGCGCGCACCAACGCGTTTGCGGCCAACTTGGTCTGCATGAGTGAGGTCGTGCTCGCTCCCTGCTGGTCGGCGCTCCTCTTTGGCGAGGTCTTTAGCTGGAACGAGTTCTTGGGCGCGGCGATGATCGTTTTGGTGATTGTGGCCAACTTGGCATCCGATGCTTTTGGCGACGGCTTTCTGGTGGCGCTTGTCCGCCATCGAAACAAAGAGCGTGCCTAATGGGATGCGCCTGCCGTTTACGGTAAAAAACACCCCGCTGAGCGACTGGTATTAAATAAGACGAACCTGCATACCTATAATTGGTATCAAATCATTTGTGCCTGGCATGGGTGTTAGCAGCACACCAGGTACGCTTCGAGCCGTGGAATCGAACTCCCGGAATTGATATCAATAACGCGCGCGACGGGAGTGACGACGGTTCGAGATTCCTTATTGGGAGGAACTATGCTTGTCCAAGCAATCCTCGTCGGCTTAGTCGGAGCTTTTGGATGTCTCGACTACCAGCTCGGCACCCTCTACGCGTTCCGCCCCATCGTCCTGTGCCCGCTCGTGGGCCTGGTGCTGGGGGACCTGCAGACTGGCCTTGCCGTTGGCGCCAGCCTGGAGTTGCTGTTCATGGGCTCGATTTCCATCGGCGCCTACGTGCCGCCTAACGAAACCGTCGGCGGCGTGCTCGCCTGCGCGTTTGCCATTCAGCTCGGTCAGGGTACCGAGACGGCCATCGCGCTCGCCATGCCTATCGCCGTCCTTGCGCTGACGATCGGCAACATTACCAATGCCTTGTTCCCTGTGTTTGTCGATATGGCAGACAAGTTCGCCCTCAAGGGAAACCTTAAAGGCATCTACGCCGTTCATTGGGGAATTGGAATCTGGGGCTGCGTCGAGTACTTCCTGCTGTGCGGCGGCGCCTTCTATTTGGGTTCCGACGCCATCCAGGGCCTGCTCGACTTCATCCCGCCCTTCATCATCGACGGTTGCGGCGTTGCCGCCAACATCCTGCCTGCCATGGGCTTCGCCATGCTCGGCCGCCTGGTGCTCACCAAGCAGCTCGTGCCCTTCTACTTCCTGGGCTTCCTGCTGTGCTCCTACGCCAACGTGCCCGTCCTGGGCGTCGCCCTGATCGCCATCATCATCGGCATCGAC
>DBEYUK010000019.1:0-7527 GCA_048181625.1 Collinsella sp.
GCAAGCATGTTGTCGACCGCCTCGGCCCCGTAGAGCTCGTTGAGCTTTGTCGTGCCACGAACGCGCACCGCTATAAGCCCTGTCTCGCAACGATCGCGGCGGCAGGCATCGATAGCGTTGATCAGCATACGCTGCGTTCCGAGGCCCGTAGCGGCGTCGACGGTCTCGGCAAGTGAGTGGTTGACGAGCTCGCCGACATAGAGCGAGGGGACATTTCCGTCGCCGTCGATACGAAACCCGCGAGCACGGCAAAGGACGTAGTCGCCGACGGCGTTGCGCACACGATACTGCATGACGCGACGGTGCTTGGTGCCGTTGTAGACTTGGTCGATGTCGCTGATGTAGGCCTCAAGGTCGTCGGGATGGACGCGCGTTTTCCAGTAATCACGACAGTTGTCTATGTGCTCCGAGGGAAGGCCAAGATCGCGCAAGGCACCTTGTGACCAAAGGGTGCGATGTTTGTCCAAGTTCTCGATAAAGAAATAACGGCCCTCGTTGAGCATCGAAAAGGCGTCAAAAATACGATCGCTTATTTCGAAGTCGTCGGCGTGAACTTGCGTGATATTGCGTCGATCGAGGTGCATGGCATGACGTAGCTTGTAGTCGTACATGCGATGGTCGGCATCGAGCGTCATGCGATTGGAAGCTTCGCCCAGGGCGGGGTCGGCATGTGACACTCCGTAGCTAAACGAGCGGGGCATCTCGGAATCGTTGTTTTTGAGCAGAACCGTTCGGCAGTGTTTCAGACGTTCGGCGAGGTCGTCCTCGGTTGCAATCGTAGATAGGATGGCAAACTCGTCGCCGCCTATGCGAAACGCCGCTTCGCCCACCTTCATATACAGCTTAAGATAGAGACTTACCTGCAAGATATAGCGGTTGCCCTCGTCATGCCCAAAGACGTCGTTGCAGTGCTTGAGATTGTCGATATCGATGAACGCCATGGTAACGGGGGCGTCCTGCTCCCAGAGCTCCTCGAGGGAACGGGCAAAGCCGCCACGGTTGCCAAGCCCAGTAAGCTGGTCGGTAAAGGCAGTCCTGATCAGATCCTCCTGCCGCTTGAGAAGGTCACGGACGGTCTTTTCGAGCGTTTCGGTGTAATTGCTGACAGTATCCATGTTCTAAGCGGCTTTCTGAGGTCGGGGCGGATTGCGTCGGGCGAGCTCGTTGTGTACACGCGTCGTTGCTCGGCGTTTTGCGTGTATCCAGGCCCCCGCCTTGCTGCGTTGTTGAGTTAATTTGTCGGCTAATGTTCGCTGTTGATAACAGCTGAGTAGTGTAAACAACAATACACAATTATATATGGGTGCGCATACTGTGGGCGGCTATTATTCGACAAACGGTAGCGCGGCGATGCGATGTCCGATAAAAATGCGACCGAGACGATATATGTTGATGGGTATACTTGTCCCGGTTTAAAACGCAGGAACGGAGATGGTCGCATGGCACAGCCAAATATGACGCGCACGGTGGGGCTGGCACTCGAGGGAGGCGGCTACCGCGGTATGTATACGGCGGGCGTGCTCGACGTTTGGATGGAGCACGGCTTAACTTGCGACCATATGGTGGGTGTCTCGGCGGGCGCGGCGTTTGGCTACAACTTTAAATCGCGCCAGATCGGCCGCGCCATTCGCTATAACAAGGCCTATTGTGCCGATAAGCGCTATGCGGGTGTAGCAAGCTGGCTGCGGACCGGCGATATGTTCAATGCCGATTTTGCCTATCACGAGGTGCCCATCGAGCGCGATCCCATCGATTTGGAGACATATCGCGCCTGCCCCATGCGGTTTACGTGCGTGTGTACCGATATCGAGACGGGCAAGGCCGTCTACCACGACCTGCCCTATGGCGATGAGCACGATATCGAGTGGATCCGGGCGTCGTCTGCTATTCCTGTGGCGACGCGTCCCGTTGCTATTGACGGGCATAAGTATCTGGATGGTGGCGTTGCTGATTCTATTCCCAGTGCATGGCTGTTTGCGCAGGGGTATGACCGCAATATCGTGGTGCTCACGCAGCCGGCGGGCTTTGTGAAGCAGCCCAACAGCGTGATGCCCATGCTGCGTCGCGTGTTCCATCACTATCCGGAGTTTGTCGCAGCGCTCGAGCATCGGCATGAGGTCTACAATGCCACGCTCGATGATTTGGCGCGTCGTGAGGCCGCCGGCGATATCTTTGTGGTGCGTCCGAGCGAATCGGTGAAGGTGCCGTCGCTGTGTCGTGAGCCCGATGAACTTGAGCGCATCTACCAGATTGGTCGCCGCGATGCGGAGGCGACTTTGCCGGCGTTGGAAGCGTATCTGGCGGGGTAAGGGTCGCATGTGGAAAGCGCATCCCGGAATGGAGGTCCAAACTGGGATGCGCTTTCCATTGCTGAAGATATGAGATCGCGAATAAGCTGCTCGGCCTATGCCTATGCCTGCTGCCAGGTGTCGACGAGCTCCTTGGCCGCGGCGTAGGGGTCATCGGCGCTGCAGACGGCACTCACCACAAAGAAGCCGTCGACGCCGGTGGCCTTGAGCTGCGGCAGGTCGGCCGTCTTGACGCCGCCGCCCACCACGATAGGCACGGGGCTTGCCGCGTGGAGTGCGGCCAGGTCCTCAAAGCTCTTGGTGATGATAGAGCCGTCGGCTGCGCGTCCGCAGTCGCGCTTGGTCTCGGTCTCGTGGAGCGGGCCGATGCCCAGGTAGTCGACCAGGCTCATGTCGGCGGTCTTGACGTACTCGAGCATCTCCTCGCAACGGGCCGAAAGGCCCACGATGGCGTCGGGGCCCAGCAACTTGCGACAGACCTCGACGGGAATATCGCTTTGGCCCACGTGCACGCCGTCGACGGCAATACCCTGCTCGCGCGCGGCGAGTACACAGTCCAGACGGTCGTCGATTAACAGGGCGACCTGACCGGTCTTGCCAGCCTGTGCGATTGCCTGCGCGGCGTCGCCGGTCAGCGCGATGATCTCGCGGGCGCTTGCCACCTTGGAGCGCACCTGGATGCAGGTAAAGCCGGCGTCGAGCGCCTGGGCCACCACATCGCCCACGGGGCGTCCCAGCGTATTTTCGGGGCCGAGTACCAGATAGGCCGAGATATCAAGGTTGTCGCGGATGCTCATCGTGCTTCCTCCTGCTTTTTGATCTGTGCTTCCATGCGCTCGAGCTTGCCGGTCATGGTGTCGGTAAATCCGGGCCGGATATCGGCTTTGAGCACGACTTCGGTGCGGATGCCCTTGCTCGCCAACACAAAGGTTGCGTCGCGCACGACCTGCATGACCTCGTCCCAGTCGCCCTCGATCTCGGTGAACATCGAGGTGGTGCGGTTGGGAAGGCCGCTCTCGCGTATGACGCGCACGACCTCGGCGACCTCGGCGGAGAGCTCATCGCCGGTGCCGCACGGGGCGATGGCCACGGCGACGAGCGTGTTCATGCCGGCATTGGTTACGCGCTCGGACATGGCCTATGCCTCCTCGAGCTCGAGTCGGTTATCGGCGATGTCTTGGGCGGTCGCGCGGTAGAGCTCATCGATAAAGGCAACCTTAAAGCTTGCCGGGGCATCGGCGACAGCGGCGGCACGCGTGCCGGCGACGTTGTAGACGGCGGTACCGCAGACGGCTGCCGTAAACGGATCGGCGGCGCAGGCATACACGGCCAGCACGCCGCCCTGCGAGCAGCCGCAACCGGTGATCTTGGACATGAGCGGGCTGCCGCCGTGGGACTTGGCCACGGTTGTGCCGTCGGTAATCAGGTCGACTTCGCCCGAGACCACAACGGCGCCGCCGGTGTAGCGGGCGAGCGCCACGGCGGCATCGCGGGCAGCGTCTACCGTGTCGGTGGTATCGACACCGCGCACGCGGCTCAGATCGGCCGCCTCGCCCTCAAGACCCCACAGGCCGGCGAGCGCGATGATCTCGGAGGCGTTGCCGCGCACGATGGCGGGCTTATACTGTTTGAGCTCGTTTACCAGCTGGGTGCGCAGGCTGCCGATACCTAGGCCCACCGGATCGAGCACCCAGGGCTTGCCGGCGTCGTGTGCCGCCTTGGCCGCGCGGGGAATCGTTTGCTCGTAGATGGGGAAGAGCGTGCCCATATTGAGATAGATGGCGCCGCCGCCGGCAACGAGCGCCTCGCCCTCGTCGGGCAGATAGACCATGGCGGCCGATCCGCCCACGGCGAGCTGTGCGTTGGCGACAAAGTCGATCGTCACCGTGTTGGTGATGGAGCCTGCCATCGGATTGGTGGCGCGAATCTCATCCACGGCCTTGATCACATGTTGCTTAAGCTGTTCCGAATCAATCACTGCACATGCCTCCTTGGCATAGAAAAGGGGCGCTGTGCATAGACAGCGCCCCTGTAAAGGCGGCATGCTCCCTACGCCAGCATTAACTGACAGGTTCAAAGGATTGGGCCCCATGCCCTCTCAGCCTTGTGGTTTGCACCGCCGGCACTCCCGCATCGAATCTGTTGTTCCCTATACTAGCGCACCGTTACAATGGTTGCGGTGAAAATGACTGGGGGACTCTATGATCAAACTTGTGCTGACCGATATGGACGATACGCTGATTCCAGCCGGGCATGACGGCGCCAGCGACTACGCCATTGAGGGTATTCATGCCATGCAGGCGGCGGGTCTGCACTTTGGGCCGGTTTCGGGTCGTCAGCCGTCCGCGATGGGCTGGATGTTCAAAAACCGTTCCGAGTGTTTTTCGACCGGTGCGTTCTGTAACGGCCAGGTGATGTTTGTCGACGGCGAAGTAGTCGCTTCGCGCGCAATCGACAACGATGCTCTGATACGTTTGGCTGACTATCTGGAGCAAGAGACCGACGATACATTTCTAAAAGTCTACAGCCTGGGCGATGACTTTTGGGGCAACGATGCCTATTGCGTGACGAGCAATCCCGAGCGTGTGCGTCGCGCTATGGAGTCGGGCGGCAATGCGTGGCTCAAAGGCGAAGAGGCCCCGTGCCGTCCCGTCGTCGATGGCGCGCCGGTGTTTAAGGCGAATATCTGGAGTGCCCGTTCGCGTGAGGAGCTCGCGGAGCTACGCGAGCGCGTTGCCGTTGAGATGCCGGAACTCTCGCTTGTGTTTCCCAACAACCGAGTGCGCCTGTTCGACATCCTTCCGGATGGTTGGGACAAGGGCTGCGCTGCACTGGAGCTGGCGCGCGCCTTGGGCCTGACGCCCGACGAGGTGGCCGTATTTGGCGATTCCGATAACGATCTGCCCATGATCGATGCCGTTCCCAACTCCGTTGCAGTCGCCAATGCCAACGAGGCCGTCACGGCTGCCGCGCGCTGGCATATCGGCGCCGCGGCAGATGATGCGGTCGCCGGGGCTCTGCATCAGATTGCCGCCTGCGCCGCGACGGGGGAGATGCCGCCGTTTATGCGTCAGGAGGGTGCAGCCGACGCGAATCTCGCGAACAGCTAAGGAGACAGCCATGAAGCTCCAGCAGCTCAGATATGTCGTCAAAGTTGCCGAATGCGGCAGCATTACCGAGGCCTCGCGCCGTCTCTTTGTGTCGCAGCCTTCGATTACCGCGTCGATTCGCGATCTCGAAAATGAGATGGGTGTGCACATCTTTGAGCGCACCAACAAGGGCGTCATTGTGTCCGAGGAAGGCGAGACCTTCTTGGGCTATGCGCGCCAGGTACTCGACCAGGCCGACCTGCTCGAGGGCAAGTACAAGGGCGCATCCGAGCAGGTGCCGCACTTTAGTGTGAGCTGCCAGCATTATTCCTTTGCCGTCAACGCGTTTGTCGACGTGATCCGCGAGTTCGATGCCGCGCGTTACGACTTCACCCTGCGCGAGGAGCAGACTCACGAGATTATCGAGGATGTCGCGCATATGAAAAGCGAACTGGGCATCCTGTACTTATCCGAGCATAACCGCGAGGTCATCGAGCGCATGCTGGTGGCCAACGAGCTCGTGTTCGAAGGACTCTTCTGCGCCACGCCGCATGTCTTCGTCTGCGCCGACCATCCGCTGGCGGACCGCTCCAGCGTGACGCTCGAGGATCTGGAAGACTACCCGTTCCTGTCCTACGAGCAGGGCAGCTACAACTCGTTTTACTATTCCGAGGAGCTGACCTCGACGTTCGAACGTCGCAAAAATATCCGCGTGCGCGACCGTGCGACGTTGTTCAATTTGGCCATGGGCCTCAACGGCTACACGGTATGCTCGGGCGTGATCAGCCACGAGCTCAACGGCCCCGGCATTATCTCGATTCCGCTCGACGTGGACGAGTACATGGAGATTGGTATCATCACGCGCAAGAACACGACGCTTACGCGCTACGGTCGGGCCTATATCGACGCGATTCGTCAGCATCTCTAGACTGCTGTGCTCCGCACGGTTCAAGTCTCTTTATGACAGTCCAGATTGATATAGGAAACATCTATATCAAACTGTTATAAACGTATATTTTACGATGGTCATATGAGCGCTCATACTCTGTCCCAGTAAAGCAACCAATGCAAAGGGAGATATCTATGAGCACTTCGATTCAACCGAACGCGCCGTTTCGCGCCGATATCGTCGGCAGCTTTCTTCGCCCGCAGGCTGTAAAGGACGCCCGTGCCGCCTATGTCGCGGGTAAACTCGACGCTTCCGGCCTTAAGGCCGTCGAGGACGATGCCATTCGCGATTTGGTGGCCAAGCAGAAGGCCGCCGGCCTGCAGGTGATCACCGATGGCGAGTTCCGCCGCAGCTACTGGCACCTCGATTTTATGTGGGGCCTTAACGGCATTGAGCGCCGCACCTCACGCACGGGTTATATGTTCCATGATGAGGAGACGACGGCCGACACCGCCGTGGTTACTGGTCCCATTAGCGGCGAGAACCACCCGTTCGTCGAGCATTTTAAGTTCGTCAAGGCGCTTGAGGGGGAGGGCCAGGTCGCACGCCAGACCATTCCGGCGCCGATCCAGACGTTCTCTGAGGTCACGCTCGATCGCTGCGACGGCCAGCAGGAGAGCCTGCGCGCTGTCTATAAGACCGATGAGGAACTTGCCGACGCCATTGCGGCCGCTTATCGCACGGTGATCGCCGACCTGTACGCAGCAGGCTGCCGCAACATCCAATTTGATGACTGCACCTGGGGCATCTATTGCGATACCGACTTTGTGTCCAAGACCGGCATGAGCCCGGTTGACCTGCAAAAGGTGAGCGAGCTGGGCGTGGCGCTCAACAATGCCGCCATCGCGGGCAAGCCCGACGATCTGGTTATCAACACGCACGTGTGCCGCGGCAACTATCACTCCACGTATGCCTTCGAGGGTGGTTACGATCCCATTGCGCCGTACCTGTTCGCACATGAGAACGTCGACGCGTTCTACCTTGAGTTCGATACGCCGCGCGCCGGTGGCTTTGAGCCGCTCAAGTATGTTGCTCCCGGCAAGAAGGTCGTGCTGGGCCTGGTGACCACCAAGGCCGCTGAGCTCGAGGACGAGGATGCCATCGTCGAACGTATCCACGAGGCCGCAAAGTATGTGCCGCTCGAGAACCTGTACCTGTCGCCCCAGTGCGGCTTTGCCAG
>DBEYUK010000020.1:0-45974 GCA_048181625.1 Collinsella sp.
AACTCAAGCCCATAAGGAGGGCCTACGAGGCATGGGTCGAGGCGGGACTTCCGCTCGATTGGGACAGGCAAGCCTTCGAGGCCGAGCGCAAAATGAATTCTAAAAAACACCTTGCCAAATAGGAGCGTCAGGACGCAAGAAACCCCCGCCGCACGAAGTGCGCAGCGGGGGTTTCTTGCATGTCCGAGGACGTTCTGAAAAGTAACTTCAGGGCGGGCCCGGACGATAACAACCGACTACAGGTCGATGTGCGATTCCTTGATCGGGAACGGCTCCGCGAAGTGGCAGGCGCAGCAGTGACCCGGTGCGACTTCCTTAAACTCGGGAAGCTTCTCAGAGCAGATACTCTGCGCGATCGGGCAGCGCGTGTGGAAACGGCAGCCGGTCGGCGGATCCAGCGGCGACGGCGGATCGCCAGCGAGGATGATGCGCTTGCGCGTCTTCTGGATATCAGGATCGGGCACCGGCACAGCAGACAGCAGCGACTGCGTGTACGGATGGTGAGGCTCGCTGTAAAGCGTCTTCCAGTCCGAAACCTCGACCATCTTGCCCAGATACATAACGGCAACGCGATCGGAAATGTGCTGCACGACGGACAGGTCATGAGCGATAAACAGATACGCGGTACCGAACTTGTCCTGGAGTTCCTTGAGCAGGTTCAGAACCTGGGCCTGAATGGACACATCCAAAGCGGAAACCGGCTCGTCGCAGATGATCAGCTTGGGCTTCAAAGCGAACGCGCGGGCGATGCCGACACGCTGACGCTGACCGCCGGAGAACTCATGAGGATAACGGTTGATGTGCTCGGGGTTCAGTCCGACAACGTCGAGAAGCTCGCGGACGCGCTCAATGCGCTCCTCCTTGGTGCCCACGCCGTGAATGGTCATGGGCTCGGAGACGATCTCACCGATGGTCATACGAGGGTTGAGCGAAGCATAAGGATCTTGGAAGATAAACTGCATCTCGCGACGCATGTCCTTGATCTCATGCTTGCTCATCTCGGCAACGTCTTTGCCCTGGAAGAACACCTTACCGGCGGTCGGCTTGGTCAGGCGCATGATAGTACGGCCCGTGGTGGACTTACCGCAACCAGACTCGCCAACCAGACCGAAGGTCTCGCCAGGATAAATCTCAAAAGAGATGTCATTTACAGCAGAGACGACACGCTTGGAGAAGCGCTTGGCGAACATGCCGGACTCAGCGGGGAACTCCTTAGAGAGGTGCTCGACCTTCAGCAGCGGAGTACGCTCGTTGGTATCTGCCATTACGCCTCGCCTCCCTTCTTGGAATCCTTGCGCGTACGGGACGTCACAGGAGCGTTCTTGAGGAACTCGGGGTCGCCAGCGTAGTGGCACGCAGAATAGTGACCAGACTCGGTAACAAAACGCTCGGGGCGCTGCTTGCGGCACTTATCCGTCGCATAGGGGCAGCGAGGAGAGAACACGCAGCCCTCGGGCAGGTTCATGAGCGAAGGCGGGTTGCCATGAATCGGCGTAAGCGGCTTCTTCTCATCGATGGCCTGCTCCGGGATGGAGCGGATAAGGCCCCAGGTGTAGGGGTGGCGGCTCTCGTAGAAGATTTCCTCAGCAGTACCGAACTCGACGGGACGGCCGGCGTACATAACCATGATCTTGTCGGCCATATCAGCGACAACGCCCAGATCATGGGTGATCATGATGATGGCGTTGCCGTTCTTCTCCTGCATTTCCTGCATAAGCTCAATAATCTGAGCCTGAATGGTAACGTCCAGGGCAGTCGTGGGCTCGTCGGCAATCAAAATATCGGGATCGCAGGCAAGAGCCATGGCAATCATGACGCGCTGACGCATACCGCCAGAGAACTGGTGCGGATACTCATTGACGCGCTTCTCGGGCTCGGGAATACCAACGAGGTCCAAAAGCTCGGTGGCACGCTTGAGCGCCTCCTGCTTGGAGTAGCCGCGGTGCAGACGAAGACCCTCGCCCACCTGCTTGCCGATCTTATAGACCGGGTTCAAGGAGGTCATAGGATCCTGGAAGATCATCGCGATGTCGTTACCGCGAATGTGCTGCATCTCTTCCTCGGTCATCTCGAGGATAGAACGACCGCGATAGCGAACGTCGCCGCCCTCGATCTTTCCCGGAGGCATCGAGATAAGACCCATGATGGTCATGGCGGTCACGGACTTACCGGAGCCGGACTCACCGACGACGCCCAGGGTCTCGCCGCGATCGAGCGTGTAGGAGACACCGTCGACAGCGCGAACAACGCCATCCTCGGTGTGGAAATACATCTTAAGGTCATCGACCTCGAGCAGATGCTGGCCCTCGGGAACCGGCTGGTCCTTCAGGTCCACATAGTTCTTGTTCTTCTTCATCCTTATGCGTCCTTCATCTTGACGTCGAGGGCGTCGCGCAGACCGTCACCCAGCAGGGTGAAGGCGAGCACCGTCGAGAGAATTGCCAGACCGGGCATGATCATCATCCAGGGAGCAGTCAGAAGATACTGCTGACCGTCTTGAATCATGGAGCCCCACGAAGGCGTAGGCGGAATAACGCCCATGCCGAGGAAGGACAGAGCTGACTCGGTCAGGATGGCGCCACCAATGTTCATGGTCGCGTAGACCACGATGGAGGCGACGGAGTTCGGGAAGATGTGACGCACGACGATACGAGCATCAGATGCACCCATCGCGCGCGCAGCGTCAACATAATCGTTTTCCTTGACCGTCAAGATTGCAGAGCGGAAGACGCGCGCAATCGAAGGCCAGCCGAGAATGCCGATGGCGAAAAAGACGTTCTGAAGACCACGGCCGATAACGGCGATCATGGCGACAACGAAAAGCACGTACGGGAACGCCAGGAAAATATCCGCACAGCGCATGATGATCGTATCCCAGATGCCGCCGTAGAAACCGGCCAGAGCACCCATGACCAGACCAATCACCGTGGAGATCGCAGTGGCCATAATACCGACGGAAAGCGAAACACGTGCACCGTAGATAACGCGAACGAGAATGTCACGACCAAGGGCGTCGGTGCCAAACGGGTGCTCTGCACACGGAGCCATCAGCGACGTCTGGGCCATGGTGGTCGAGTCGGAAGCCGTCGGCGAACCGAGCCAGGGCTTAGCCCACAGATCTGCGGTCAGGGCAACCACAACGACGATGATGATCCAGCAGACACCGATAACGGCGAGCTTGTTCTTACGAAGACGCTTAAAAGCGTCGCCCCACAGCGTGCGGGACTTGGCGGGAGCAGATGCGGCCTTGGTGGCGGTAGCCTGCTCCTGAGACTGAGAATCAGTTTCCTGCATGAGACGTACCTCCCTTAGGCCTTATCCGACGGACCGCCAAGGCGGATGCGCGGGTCGAGGAATGCATAGCTAATGTCGACGAGCAGGTTGATCACCATGACGACGACGACGATGAGCGTAACGCCGCCCATAACGATGGGCCAGTCACGCATGCTAATGGCGCGATAGACCTCATAGCCGATACCGGGCCAGTTAAAGACCGTCTCGGTCAGGATGGCGCCCGAAAGCATGCCGCCAAAGTCGACACCAATATAGGTAACGACGGGGATGAGTGCATTCTTAAGCGCATGCTTGATGATGATCGCGCGATTGGAGAGACCCTTGGCTTTTGCCGTACGAATGTAATCCTGGTTCATGACGTCAAGCAGCTGCGAGCGCATAATGCGGGCAGCATAAGCGGTCGAAACCGAAGCCAGCGTAATGGTCGGAAGCACATAGTGCATCCAATCCTGATACTGAGAGCTGGCACCGCCGGCACCCGAGATCGGCATGGAGAATGCACCGCCCGTGGCGTCCTTGAGAATGACGCCAAAGAACAGTTGCAGCAACATACCGAGCCAGAAGGCCGGGACGGCAACGAGGATCGACGTGGTGAGCGTTACCAAAATATCCCAGAAGGAATAACGCTTTACCGCCGAAATGATACCCGCACCGATACCCATGATTGCCTCGAGCACGATGGCGCACGCGGCAAGTTTGACCGTATACGGATACTTCTGGGCAAAGATTTCCGTAACCGGCAGCTTGCGCTGATACGAATTGCCCAGATCACCATGAAGCAGGCCGTTCATGTAATACAAGTAACGGTCCACGAGCGACGTTTGAACGGGGTCGCCGTTCTCGTCAAGGATCGCGTTGCCGTCCTCGTCCGACTGGACCAGGTGATAGCGGACGCGAAGCTGAAGCTCCACCTCGGGGGACAGAGCCTTGTCTCCACCGATCAGCTTGATCGGATCTCCCGGCACGATATTCTGGAGGGCGAACAAAATCAGCGTAACGCCCAAAAACACCGGGATGAACTGAAGCACACGTTTAACGATGTACTTACCCATACCACTCCCCTATCTAGGGATTAACCTAAATGGGATGCCGATCGCCAGACCGGCATCCCAAAATTACCATCAGCCAGTTTACCCCAGGTTAGGGAGAACTGTATGTTTCCCATGAGGTCTACGTAAATACTTGACCCTCACGGAAGCTGCAAACTCTTAGGCGAGCTCAGCGGTACCCAGATCGGCGTGCTTCTGCGGATCGACATAGAGGTGCTTGATGCGATCGGAGCCGGCGATGGTGTGCGTGTAGAACATCACCGGGATGACCGGGCAGTCGGCAGCGACCATTGCATCGGCCTCCTGCATCTTAGCGACGCGCTCTTCGTCGTCAACCGTGGTACGGGCCTCATCGACCTTGGCGTCGAACTCGGGGTTGTTGTAACCAGAGCGGTTGTCGCCACCGAGGGAGTCGGAGTGGAACAGCGGATACAGGAAGTTGTCCATGATCGGGTAGTCAGCAATCCAACCCAGACGACCGAACTGATAGTTAAAGTTCTGATACTGCTCGAGCAGGGCAGACCACTCGGGGGTATCGGAGACAGCGGTAACGCCAACCTTGGCGAGGTCGCCGATGATGGACTCCATGATCTCCTTGTGGCCACCGTCCTGGTTGTAGGACAGAGTCACGTTAATGCCACGATCGCCGTTAGCGCCAGCGGGAGCAACCTTGTCGAGGTACTCGTTAGCCTTGTCGACGTCGTAGGCGCAGAACTCCCATGCGCCCTCCTTGTAGCCATCGATGCCCGGAGGAACAATGCCGTCGGCAGGGGTACGGGTACCCTTGAAGATGGTCTTGCAGATGGCCTCACGGTTGATGGCCAGGGAGATGCCCCTACGCAGGTCGGCGTTGTTGAACGGCTCGGCCGTGTTGTTGCAGGTCAGGTAGTAGGTGGAAGGCTCGGCGCCAAGCAGCATGCGCTCGCCGTCACCCATGGTGTAGCCGTCCTTGGACACGCCGCGATCCTTCTTGGCAGCGTCGATCTGAGCAACGGGAACGTCGCAGACATCGAGGTTGCCGGCCTGGAACTCCTTGTAAGCGGTCTCCATGTCCTTGATGACCTGGAAGTGGATGCCATCGATCTTGGCCTTGTCGCCATAGTAATCGTCGAACTTCTTGAGGTTGATCTCCTGACCATCCTCCCACTTGCCGTCCATCATGAACGGGCCGTTACCGACCGGTGCAAGGTAGAAGCTCTTGACATCGGACTCGGCGCACTCGGGAACCGGGGCCAGGGCCGGGTGAGAGGCAACGAAGGGGAAGTCGGCGTAAGCGGAAGACAGCTTGACGACGAGAGTCTCATCGTCGGGGCAAGTAACACCGCTGAGCTCGGTAGCGTTACCGGCAAGCAGGTCGTCATAGCCCTCGACCATGGAAAGGTGATAGGAGACCTCGGAAGGGCCATACTCGGTTGCGATGGCCGACTTGGTGTTGACCAGACGCTCCCAACCGAGCTTGAAGGACTTGGAGGTAACGTCGTCGCCGTTGTGGAACTTGGCCTTCTTGATCTTGAAGGTGAACTCAGTGGCGTCGTCGTTGGCCTCGAAGGACTCGCAAGCCAGCGGAACGATCTCGCCCTTCTCGGCGTCATAAGAGGTCAGAGCGTCAAAGAGCTGGTACTCGACCTGAGTGCCCTGATCCTCCTGGACATTGTAGGGGTCGATGCAGACCGGGTTGTTGATGTAGAAGTTCAGCGTCGAACCGGACTCAGAACCGGAAGCGTCGCCGCCCTTCTTGCCGCATGCGGCAAGAAAAGCCATGGAGCTCGCAGCAAGGGTGCCGCCGACAAAGGCGCGACGACCCATAACGGGCTGGTGGAACATAGAATCAGCCATGCCATCCTCCTTATGAGATAGGACAAAGAAATGTTCAGTCGGACATATGTCGAGACAATCCGATCCGAACCATCAAAACGCCGCCCGCTGCAATGGCTGGTTATACACAACAGGCCAAACGTTTTGCAATACAGTAGCGCATTTTATGCACAAATTGGGCCTGATTCCGGTCAACGGTCAAGAATTTCTTTAGTTGGGCGAAGTATGTGGTGATATTTTTGACTCTGTTACAAATATGTAAACAAAAAAGGGTCCCGCACTTGCGGAACCCTTTTCAAGTACTTATGCAGCTCGTGATTAATAGCCCACGATGCCCTGCGGGAAGAAGAACATACATAGCACGACGCACACGGCAAACACGACAGCCATGATGACGGTCAGGCGGTCGAGGTTCTGCTCCATAACGCCTGTGGCAGAGCTGGAGTTATACAGCGAGCTAGCAATCATATCCGAAACGCCGGTACCCTTACCGGAATGCATCAGGACGAGAATCGTCAGCGCCACGGCAGAAACAGCCCAAACGACAAACAGAAGAATCTGGAACGGACCCATAGATAAGCTCCTTAATAGAACAATTCAAACTCCAGTACTGTACCACAATCCCCCGCTCTCCCCTACCTGCCACTCAAGGACGGGGTGGAAATGGCAGAAATACCAAAAAAGGGGGGTTGTCCGGTTGTGGACAACCCCCTTGCTAGAAAACGGTATTTGTTTTCTCTTAGGCCTCGGTGGCGAGCACGCGACCCGTCATCTCGGCGGAAGGCTCAATACCAGCCATGGTGAGCATGGTCGGAGCGATATCGGAAAGACGGCCGTCCTCGATACCGGTGAGCTTGGCCTTCTCATCAACGATGATGAACGGCACGCGGTTGGTGGTGTGAGCCGTAAACGGATGCTTGGAGCCGTCGGAAGCAACGTCAAACATGTGATCGGCGTTGCCGTGGTCGGCGGTAATCAGTGCAAAGCCGCCCTTGGCGAGAATCGCCGGGACAACCTTGGACAGGGCATCGTCAACAGCCTCGACAGCCTTAACGGCAGCGTCGAAGACACCGGTGTGACCAACCATGTCGCAGTTCGCGAAGTTCACGATGTAGAAATCAGCGCGATCCTCGTTGATGGCGGCGACGAGCTTCTCGGTAACCTCGGGAGCGCTCATCTCGGGCTGCAGATCGTAGGTAGCGACCTTGGGGGAAGCGACGAGCACGCGCTCCTCGCCCTCCTTGGGCTCCTCGATGCCACCGTTGAGGAAGAACGTCACGTGGGCGTACTTCTCGGTCTCGGCAGTGTGCAGCTGCTTCAGGCCATTGGCGGCGATAACGTCGGCCAGGACGTTCTCGGGGAACGTCTTGGGGAAGGCGACCTCGACGTCAAACGTCGGATCGTACTCGGTCATCGTCACAAAGTGCGAAAGCTTGATCTGCTCGCGCTCAAAGCCGTCGAACTCCTTGTCCGTGAACACGCGGGTCATCTGACGAGCGCGGTCGGGACGGAAGTTGAAGAAGATGGCCGCGTCGCCCTCGTGAATGCCCTCGTTGTGGGCAGCGAAGGGCTCGACGAACTCGTCGCCGCGCGGATCCTTCTCGTAGTAGGCCTTGATACCGGCAACGGGGTCGGTATCAGCATCGGACGCGTTGACCATGACGTCGTAGGCGCGCTGGATGCGCTCCCAACGATTATCGCGGTCCATGGCCCAATAACGGCCCGAGACGGTGGCAACGCGAGCGTCGCAACCGGTCTCCTCGGAAATCTTAGCCAGGAAGGCGCAGAACTCACTCATGTAACCGGCACCGGACTGCGGGTCAACGTCGCGACCATCCATGAAGGCGTGGACGCGAACGGTCTTGACACCGTGCTCGGCAGCCATCTTGACCAGAGCCTCGACGTGGTTCATGTGAGAATGAACACCGCCAGGGCTCATAAGGCCCATGAGGTGGAGAGTCTTACCGTCAGCCTTGACGTCGTCCATAGCCTTGACGAAAACCTCGTTCTTGGCGATGGAGCCGTCCTTGATGGCGTTGTTGATGCGCGAAAGCTCCTGGAACACGATGCGTCCGGCACCGATGTTGAGGTGACCCACCTCGGAGTTACCCATCTGGCCATCGGGAAGACCCACGTCCTCGCCCGAAGCGCCGAGCGTGGTGTGGGGGTACTTCTCATACAGGCTATCAAGGAAGGGCGTCTTGGCAGCGGCGACGGCGTTCTCGCCATCGGCCGGAGCAAGGCCGCAACCATCCATGATGATCAGGAGTGCAGGAAGATGACGCTGTGCCATATGTCCTACTCGCCTGCCTTGACGACCATTGAGGCGAAGTCGGCAGCCTTGAGCGAAGCGCCGCCCACGAGGGCGCCGTCAACGTCGGGCTTGGCGACGAGCTCGGCAATGTTGCCGGGCTTGGCGGAACCGCCGTAGAGAACGCGGATGCCGTTGGCGAGCTCCTCGCCGAACATCTCCTTGAGGGTCTCACGGATAGCGCCGCAGACCTCCTGAGCGTCCTCGGCGGTAGCGGTCTTGCCTGTGCCGATGGCCCAGATGGGCTCGTAGGCGACGACGACCTGCTTGGGGCAGGTGATCTCAAGGCCAGCAAGGCCAGCCTTGACCTGGTTCACGACGTGCTCGACATAGGTGCCAGCCTCGCGGACCTCGAGGGACTCGCCGCAGCAGAAGACGGGAACAAGACCGGCGGCAACGAGAGCCTTAGCCTTCTTGTTCTGGTCCTCGTCGGTCTCGTGGAAATAGTCGCGACGCTCGGAGTGACCGATGATGCAGTAGGTGCAGCCAGCGGACTTGAGCATGTCGCAAGAAGACTCACCGGTGAAGGCACCCTTGGCCTCCCAGTACACGTTCTGTGCACCGAGGGCGATGGGGGCAGCCTGAATGCGGTCATGAACCGTGGTGATGTCGATGGTCGGAGGGCAGACGAGCACCTCGACGCCAGCCGGAACCTCGGGCAGAGCCTGAGCCAGCTCGTCGGCGAGCTTGGCGGCCTCGGCGACGTCGTTGTTCATCTTCCAGTTACCAGCGATAAGAAGGGTGCGATTAGGCATCGAGAAGCGCCTCCACTCCGGGCAGGGCCTTACCCTCGACGAGCTCCATGGAAGCGCCACCACCGGTGGAGATCCAGCTCATCTTGTCGGCCAGGTTGAACTTGTTGACAGCTGCGACAGAGTCGCCACCGCCGATGATCGAGGTGCAGTCAGCCTCGGCGACAGCCTCGGCGATAGCCTGGGTGCCGTGAGCAAAGTTGTCAAACTCGAAGACGCCCATGGGGCCGTTCCAGAACACGGTCTTGGCTCCCTTGACAGCCTCGGCATAGAGCTCCTCGGTCTTGGGACCGATGTCCATACCCTCACGATCGTCGGGGATAGCGTCGGAAGCGACAACCTCGGGGACAGCGTCCTCGCCAAAGTGATCGGCAACACGGTTGTCGATGGGGAGCAGGATCTTGACGCCCTTCTCCTCGGCCTTCTTGAGCATCTCGCCGGCGCGCTCGACCCAGTCCTCTTCCTTGAGGGACTGACCAACGGACAGGCCCTGAGCCAGGAAGAAGGTGTAGGCCATGCCGCCACCGATGATCAGGGTGTCAGCGGAGTCGATGAGGTGATCGAGAACGCCGATCTTGGAGGAAACCTTGGAACCGCCGACGATGGCGACGAAGGGGCGCTCGGGCTCGGCGAAGATGCCGGTCAGCGTGTCGACCTCCTTCTCGAGCAGGAAGCCGGCGACGGCAGGCAGGTAAGCGGCGGGGCCCACGACGGAACCCTGGGCGCGGTGAGCGGTGCCGAAGGCATCGAGAACGAAGACGTCACCATAGGAAGCGAGCTTCTTGGCGATCTCGGGATCGTTCTTCTTCTCACGCTTGTCAAAACGGACGTTCTCGAGAACGAGGACCTTACCCGGCTCGACGGCGGCGACAGCCTCAGCAGCCTTCTCGCCGTAGGTGTCGGCGACAAAGGCAACGTCGAGACCAGAGAGCTCAGCGAGCTTCTTGGCGACGGGCTCGAGGGACAGCTCGGGCTGGAAGCCGGTGCCCTCGGGACGGCCGAGGTGGCTCATGAGGATGACGCGAGCGTTGTGCTCAACGAGGTAGTTGATGGTGGGCAGGGCAGCCTTGATACGGGTGGTGTCGCCAACGACGCCATCCTTGATAGGCACGTTAAAGTCAACGCGGACGAGAACGCGCTTTCCGTCGACATCGATGTCGCGGACGGTCTTCTTGGTAAAGGCCATGTTTGCTTCTACCTTTCGTACGTGTCTGCCTCCCATTACGGCAGACGATTTCTTATAAAAAGGGCGCGACCCTAGGGTGTAAGCCCTATAAGGCCGCGCCCTTCTTTAGACGCTCAACGAGCTATTCGCTAAAAGCTAATTTAAGCAACGAACTTCTCGAAGTACTTGATGGTGCGGACCATCTGAGAGGTGTAGGAGTTCTCGTTGTCGTACCAAGAGGTGACCTGAACGAGGGTCTGGCCGTTGCCGAGGTCAGAGCACATGGTCTGAGTGGCGTCGAAGATGGAGCCGTGGGTCTCGCCGACGATGTCGCGGGAGACGATCTGGTCCTCGTTGTAGGCGAAGGTCTCGGGGATGGTCTCGGCGTAGGCCTTCATGGCAGCGTTGACCTCGTCGACGGTGACCTTCTTGTCAACGACGGCGTAGAGGTTGGTCAGCGAGCCGGTCGGCGTCGGGACGCGCTGGGCGGCACCGATGAGCTTGCCGTTGAGCTCGGGGAGAACCAGGCCGATGGCCTTGGCAGCGCCCGTGGTGTTCGGGACGATGTTCTCGGAGCAGGCGCGGGAGCGACGGAAGTTGCCCTTGCGCTGCGGGCCGTCGAGCGGCATCTGGTCGCCGGTGAAGGCGTGGATGGTGGTCATGATGCCGGACACGATGGGAGCGAAGTCGTTCAGACCCTTGGCCATCGGAGCGAGGCAGTTGGTGGTGCAGGAAGCAGCGGAGATGATGTTGTCCTCAGCGGTCAGCGTCTCATGGTTGACGTTGTACACGATGGTGGGCAGATCGCTGCCGGCCGGAGCGGAGATGACGACCTTCTTGGCGCCAGCGTTGATGTGGGCCTGAGCCTTAGCCTTGCTGGTGTAGAAGCCGGTGCACTCGAGAACGACGTCGACGTCAAGGTCGCCCCAAGGCAGGTTGTTGGCGTCGGCCTCCTTGTAGATCTTGATCTCCTTGCCGTCAACGGTGATGGAATCCTCGCCAGCAACGACCTCGTGATCGCGAGCGTAGTTGCCCTGCGTAGAGTCGTACTTCAGCAGGTAAGCGAGCATATCGGGAGAGGTGAGGTCGTTGATAGCGACGATCTCGGAGCCCTCATGACCGAACATCTGACGGAAAGCCAGACGACCGATGCGACCGAAGCCGTTAATAGCAACCTTTACTGCCATTGTGTCTCCTTTCGTAAGGCCCCCGCGAGCTACAGCGCCCGCCGTTGAGGCCCACAAACTAACCACTCGCCTAATATACCTTTTTTTTGACTTGAATTTCACGAGAATGCTCGAAATTGAAAATCAAATTTACGTTAAAACGTTTTAAAGACTAAAATAGCAGCTAAATCCATATATAAGTCGTTACTTCAAACTACCTGTTTGCTTCAATGAGCTTTTCAAGCCGTAAAACACGATGGTAGAGGGCTGACTTCGACAAGGGAGGGTCAGCCATCTCCCCCAAATCACGCAGCGACAGATCAGGATAGCGCTCGCGCAGGTCGCAAAAGACCGCCAAGGCATCCGGAAGCGCATCGCGAAGGCCACGCTGCTCGAGCTCATCGATAAGCGCAAGCTGATGTTGGGCAGCACCGGCGCTTCTGGTCTGGTTGGCGAGCTCGGCATTCACGCGACGGTTCACATCGTTCTTAACCAACTTGACCGCGCGCGCCTCCTCAATCTCGGCAACGCTGCGCTTGGCACCAATCAGCTTTAATAGATGCTCGATTTCCTCGGCACTCTTAATGTACACGGCATATGACCCCCGCCGTGCATTAACACGAGCATGGACCCCAATCTGCTCCAACAGATCGCAAAGTCCCTTGGCATATTGCTCGCCCTGCACAGCGATCTCCAGATGAAAATCGCCGCGTGGATCGGCCACGAAGCCGCCCGCGATGAGCGCGCCGCGGATATAGGCAAGTCTACAGCAAGGACGGGCAACGATATGTCGGGGTACGCCGGCGACAAGTCCTCCCCTACGGTCGAGGATACCCAGCAGAACCAAGGCCTTATCCAGGTCTGGCTGATCAGGCAAGGTGATGAGGTAGTTTCGAACCTTATGCAATACAGATTTACGGACGGTGAACTCCGTTTTGAGCTTAAGGATACGATGCGTCAGCGTGATCATCGTGCGCGCGACGGCTCCCGTCTCAGTCGCAACCGTCAAACGATACCGCCCAGAGCCGGTAAGCGAGAGCGTACCGCTCACGCGCGTGAGGGCGGCAAGCGTCGACAAGTCGCAGTATTCACATTCGGGTTCGCAGCGCGCAAGCTCGTCGCGCACCTCAGCGGTAAACGACATGCAGGCCTATGCCTTCGTGTTGGCGCGCGACAGGTCGCGGTGAGAGATACTCACGTGGTACTGAGCGCCTTCCAGGTAACGGGCCGTGGCCTCGGCAATGGCAACGCTGCGGTGCTGGCCGCCCGTGCAGCCGATGGCGATAGAAAGCTGCGGCTTACCCTCCGCGATATAGCCCGGCATCACCGTATCGAGCAGCTGTGTCCAAGCCTTCCAAAACTCCTGCGTCTTGGGATGGTCCAGAACAAAATCGGAGACCTTTTTATCGAGACCGGTCATCGTGCGCATCTCGGGATCGTAGAACGGATTAGGCAGGAAGCGGACGTCGATCATAATGTCCGCCTCGACGGGCATGCCGTGCTTAAAGCCAAACGAGAACACGTGGACGTCCATGAGCTGCTGGTCGGACAACTCGGAAAATGCCATACGTAGCTTGTTGCGCAGCGCAGAGGTGCGCAGACGGCTCGTGTCGATAATCATATCGGCTCGGTCGCGCACGCCCTGAAGCTGAAGGCGCTCGCGCTGAATGGCATCGGCCGTAGTCTCCCCCGGCTTGGCAATGGGATGACGGCGGCGATTTTCGCTGTAGCGACGAATCAGCACCTCGTCAGAAGCCTCCAGGAACACGATGTCGCAGCTCATCTCGCGCTCTTCGAGCGCGGCGACCGCATCGAGCAACTCGTCAAACAGTCCCTGGCTACGCAAATCGCAGGTGACGGCGAGATGCCTGCCCACGCCCGTATTGATGCCGACGAGTTCGGCAAGCTGGGCGATGAGACGTGGAGGCAGGTTATCGATGCAAAAATAGCCCATGTCCTCGAACACGTGCATGGCCTGCGTGCGGCCCGATCCGGACATTCCGGTGATGATGACGATATCGGGGATGCGCTCCGAGCGCTCCGCCGCATCCATGGCATCTCCCTTTTGCATGTGCTGCCTCCCGAAAACAAGCGCGGGACCCAGCAACCCGGATCCCGCGCGGTCAATTGCCTATATTGAGTATACCGCCCCGAGCGGATACGAGGCCTGTCTTACGCCTCAAGCGCAGCCTTGAACCAACTCGTAATACTCGTGGGGTGCGTGATGGCGGTGCCGACGACAACGGCCCAGGCGCCAGCATCGATCGCGGCGCGAGCCTCCTCGGGCGTGTGCACGCGGCCCTCGCAGATGATGGGAAGACCGGGGAATTCCTCGGTCGCCTGACGCAGGAGCGGCAGATCGGGGCCATCGGCCATGGTACAGTCGATGGCGGCGACGCCGTGAGAAAGCGTGGTGGATACCAGGTCGAAGCCCATATCAACCGCACGGCGAATGTCCTCGATGGTGGCGCAATCCGCCATCAGGAGCACACCCTCCTCGTGCAGCGGGCGGAAGGTATCCTCGACCGTCTTGCCATCGGGGCGCGGACGATCGGTGGCGTCGATCGCCACGATATCGGCACCGGCAGCAACGCAGGCGCGAGCGTGACGCAGCGTCGGCGTGATGTAAACGCCCTCGTGCCCATCCTTCCACAGGCCGATGACGGGAACCTCACAGCGACCCTTAATGGCGGCAATGTCGGCAAGGCCCTGGCAGCGAATGGCGGCGGCGCCGCCGAGCTCGCAAGCACGCGACATTTGAGCCATGGTCTCGGGCGTACGAAGCGGCTCGCCCATATACGCCTGAACGCTCACGACGAGCTTGCCCTTCAGGGATTGAATCAAAGGATCAACGGTCATAAGGCTGTAACCTTTCTCAGAACAGCCTCCCGAGGCGTGTTGTCTCGGGAGGCTCCTACAGAAGATACGTTTACTTCAACGAGGCAAGAAGATGCTCAGCGGCACCGATGAGCGGAGCATCGCCCTCCAGAGAACCGATGAGGATCGGCGTGTCCTGAAGCGGATCGAGCGCCTGGCTGGCATAGCCCTCGTGCACCGAATCCTTCCACGTCTGTGAACGCCAATCGGGACCTTGGTGAATCACGCCACCCGAAAGCACGATGACCTCAGGGTCCAGGATGTTAGCGAGCGAGCCCAAGCTGGCACCCAGCGCAAAACCGGCGTCATGGATGACCTCGGTCGCCTTTGCGTCGCCCGCACGGCACAGGTCGTTCACATCGCGACCGACCGAAGGACGGCTGGGGTCGACGCGGCCAAAGCGCTCATCGTACATACGACCAATGGAAGTGCCCGAAGCAACCGACTCAAGATGACCGGAACGCCCGCAGGCGCAGGGAATGCCGGCGGCAGCCGAGCACTCGATGTGGCCCATATGACCGGCAGCACCATGGAAGCCCTGCATCACGCGGCCGTTCTCGACATATGCGCCGCCGATGCCCGTGCCGATGCCCAGGCACAAGACGGAGAACTTGCCCTTGCCGACGCCCCAGTGGGCCTCGCCCAGAGCATGAGCCTGCACGTCGCCCACAACGGCAACGGGGAGACCAAGGTCCTCGCGCAGACGCGGCCCCAACTGAACGCCGGACCAGCCGGGCATAATCTCGTTGGCATACGCGATGGCGCCCGTCTTGGGATCGACGACGCCTGCGGCACCGATACCGACACCGAGGACCTCGACATCGGGATTCGCCTCGAGAGCAGCCTTGATGGACGCCTCGATACGCTGGAAGACGGCCTCGCCGCCCTCTTGGGCCTCGGTGGGAACCTCGGCCTCAAAAACGGGATGGGGCACACTACCGTCAGCCGGGTACTCCATGATGGCAGTCGCGATCTTAGTTCCGCCGATATCAACGGAGCAAATGTACTTGTTCTCCATGTCGCTCTCCTTAGGAGATAAAAAACAACTACAGGAAATGAAGGCGGCGTTATCGCCGCAGCTTGGTAAAGGTTTCCCGAGTGCCCGAGGTTGGGGTGAAAGCGGTCGGGCGTTGACCTAATGGGTCACGCCCGGCCACTTGAGCCCCAAGATCGGGTGCCTGGGGAAGCTTTACAGGAGACCGTTGTCCTGGAGGACCTTCTTAATAGCCTCGACGTTCTCGCCGGTCATGGCCTTCACCGGGCGCGGCATGGTCGGGCTGTCGAAGATGCCCATGAGGTTCATAGCGGTCTTGAAGGCGCCGACACCACCGGCATAGCCCTGGACGCCCGAGGTGACATCCCAAATGTGGGAGATCTCGTTGAGGCGATCCTGCTCGGCCTTGACGGTAGCCCAGTCGCCGGCCTGAGCGGCCTTCCACTGGCGCACGTAGCCCTCGGGCTCAACGTTGGCGAGGCCCGGAACGGAGCCGTCGGCGCCACCGAGGTAAGCACCGTCGACGACGACCTCGTGACCGGTGAGGATGCTCATCGGATGGCCATTCTTCTCGTTCTCCTGAACGAGGTAGCGGAACGAGATGTCATCGCCCGAGGAATCCTTGACGCCGGCAAGGACGCCCTCGGCGCCGAGCTTGGCAAGGAGCTTCCAGGGGAGCTTGGTGTGGACGCACACGGGGATGTCGTAGGCGAAGATGGGAAGGTCGAGTTCCTCGTGCAGGATGCGGAAGTGCTCCTCGACCTCGGTCATGCCCTGCAGGGCATAGAACGGGCAGGTGGCGACAAGCGCATCGGCGCCCAGCTCCTGGGCGACCTTACCATGCTCGATCATGCGCTCGGTCTCGGTGTCGATGATGCCAACCAGAACGGGAACGCGGTGGTCGACGATGCGCACGGCCTCGGCGACAATCTGGCGACGGCGCTCGTCGGTGGAGAAGACGACCTCGCCCGAGGAGCCCAGGAAGAACAGGCCATCGACGCCGGCATCGATCATGCGGTTGATGCTGCGCTCAAAGGATGCAACGTCGAGCTGGTGGTCTTCGGTATCGGGAACAACGACGGGAGGGATAACGCCGGTGAATTTCTGAGTTGCCACAAGAATCTCCTTAGTTGTCTGGCGGGCGGCCCTATGCCACCCACTCTTGTTGGCAGTGTCCAAGCCGTCTAGGCCAAAGAACACGGGTAGAACGTTTGGTTAAAGAAGCCGACGACTTCGTTTTCGAACGCATTGATGCGCTCGTGAGCGTATTTGGCATAAATGATATGCCTTCGGTCACACTCAAGACCGTTGAATACAGCAAACTGACCCTTGGGATCGCTCACGGCGTCCATAAGCGATGTGCCCATGAGCACCGATCCGCGCACCCGAGACGACAGCGCCTCGAGGCCACCGGGAATTGGATTGGCAACCGCCGTGCAGGCAAGACCCTGCTCGTCCAGAGCAGAAACCGCCAGCGCGACTCCGCCGCCAAGGCCCTCGCCCCATGCAAAGATGCGGTCGGGGTCCATGCCATCAAGATTGCGCGCGACCTTCGCCAACGCGCAGCCCCAACGGACGCGCTCGACAAAAGCGGGCGAAGCAATTCCCCGCTGCAGGTCGTCCGCACCAGCAACATCGTCATTCAGTGCAAGCACGGCATATCCCATGGCGGCAAATCTCGTCATGTGATGCCAGCCGCGCACAGGCCGATCGATGTCGTGGAACATCAGGCACAGCGGCACGCGCTCAGATACTCGGGCACGACCAACAGGCTCAATCAAACGAGCGTGGACCGCATGGTCACCGAGCTCAAAGGAAACCTCCGAGTAACGGGCGCAGGGGTTAACAAAGTCAATCGCCGTAATGGCCAGGCCTTGAATCTCAAGATTCGAAGCGCATGTCTCTAAATCAGAAACATCTGCTTGGACATCACCGCGCCAGTCCCGATATTCTGCGAGCCTTGACGAAACCGTTCCAGGAATTCCCACGAGCCCGGGGACAATCAGCTCGTCAACATTGCTCTCGCACTTAGACATGAGCCTCCCCTCCCTTGCAGAAAAACGGAATGATCAGATCGTCAAAATCCTGAATCTCCTCGTGGCCAAAGCCTTCAAAGAACTCATGACGCTTTTCGCAGGTCAGGTTGTTATAGACCGCAAACTGCGTCGCTGGCGGACAGACGATATCGGCTGTGCCGGTGCCAAACAGCACGGGGCATTTGACCATAGGGGCAAAGTTCTTGGAATCGAAGTACGCCAGCTTGGCATAGGCTTCGTCAATACGAGTCGAGTCCTCGTCAAACCAGCGAGACCAATAGCGCAGGCCCTCGTAGGCAATGTCGTCGGCATCCAAATCCCAGACCAGGCGGAAATCTGACAGGAAGGGATAGAGGATGGCAGCGCGATTGATAAGCTCGCTGTTAAGCGCACAGGTCGCAATGCCCAAACCGCCGCCCTGCGACGCGCCGTTCACAAACACACGCGCAAGATCGATGCCCTCGAGCTCGCGAACGATGCGGCACAGGATGCGAATATCTTGGTGCAAGCGGACATAGTAGAGGTTGGCAGGGTCGCCGTCGATACCGGCGACGATATGCCCGGCAACCGTTGTGCCCTCAAATCCACCAATGTCCTCGGAGGGACCTCCTTGGCCGGGGCAGTCGAGGGCGATGAGTGCCATGCCCATGCCCGCAAACGACGCCTGCTCAAACCAGCTGCGGCTTGCACCCGGATACCCATGGAACTGAAGTACCAATGGCACGGGCTCGTCCGAGACGGGTTTAAGGTACTTGGCATGCAGGCGCGCGCCACACATGCCGGTATACCAGAGGTCGAAAAGCTGGCAGGTCGCGGCATCGGTGACCGATGCCGTCTCGATCGCATAGTCAAGCCCGACGGCGTCGGCCTCGGCCATGCGATCCTTCCAAAAGAGATCGAAATCTGATGGACGGGGCATGGCGCCTCGATATTCACCAAATTGATGTTGTAGCTCCTGAGCACTTGGCATGGCTCGTGAACCCAACCTTTCGAAATCGCAACGGAGGTGCGCCCGGCAAGGGAACCGGGCGCACGGGAGGGAAAGCGAGGCTACTCGCCGAGCTTGGGATGCAGCAGCGACGGCGCAGCGCCGAGCAGCATCTTGGTGTAGGGGTCCTGGGGGTGCTGGAAGACCTGCTTGGCCTCGCCCTGCTCGACGATCCTGCCGCCATTCATAACGATGATGTCGTCAGAGATATAGCGGACCGTCTGGATGTCATGGCTGATGAACACCATGGCCAGGCCGAGCTCCTTCTTAAGGTCGGTCAACAGGTTCAGAATCTGTGCGCGGACCGAAACGTCCAGAGCCGAGGTGGGCTCGTCGGCGATGATGGCATCGGGGTTCAGCGACAGGGCACGGGCAATTGCGACGCGCTGACGCTGGCCGCCCGAAAGCTGACCGGGAAGAACCTCGGCGGCGGAGCTGGGCAGACCGGTGAGCTCCAGGAGCTCCTTGACGCGCTTCTCCTGCTCGGCCTCGGTACCCAGGTTGTGGACGCGCATGGGGTCGAGCAGCTGCTCGCGAACGACCATGCGGGGATTGAGCGCCGTGGCCGGGTTCTGGAACACGACCGAGATGACGCGACCCATGTGGCGACGGTCCTCGGCGGTACGTTTGGTAACGTCCTTGCCCTTAAAGTAGACCTTGCCGCTCGTGGGGGCCTGCAGGCCGCACATGACGTTGGCGGTGGTGGACTTACCGCAACCGGACTCGCCGACGATGCCGATCGTCTGACCGGGCATGAGCTTAATCGTTACACCCTGGACGGCGTGAACCAGGTTGGGGTGCAGAATCGAGCCGGTACGGGTCCTAAAGGTGACGTGGACGTCATCAAGGAAGATGATCGGCTCGACGCCGTTGACTGCGGTCTCGCTCATCTACATCACCTCCGCGTGAGGGGTCAAACCATTTGCCTTGAGCACCTCGTCGGGGAGCTCGGAATAGAAGTGCTCGGTACCGGGCACGCGCTTGAAGACCGGACGGGTGTCCAGGCCAATACGCGGATGGCTCGAGCGGGGCGCGAAGCGATCGCCCTTGGGGAAATCGCGCGGGCTCGGAACGGCGCCGGGCACCTGGTGCAGGCGACCCGAACCGCTCTCGATGGACAGAACGGAACCCAGAAGACCGCGGGTGTACTCGTGGATCGGGTTGGTGAGCAGCTCCTTGGTGGGTGCCTGCTCGATAACCTGGCCAGCGTACATAACCGTGATGTTATGGGCAACCTCGGCGACCAGAGCCAGGTCATGCGAAACGAAGATCATGGCAAAGCCGAGCTTGGCCTGAAGATCGTTGAGCAGCTTGATGACCTGCTTCTGGACGGTAACGTCCAGAGCGGTCGTGGGTTCGTCGCAGATGACCAGCTTGGGGTCGCGGGTAAGGGCCATAGCGATCAGGACACGCTGACGCTGGCCGCCGGAAAGCTCGTGCGGATAGCTCTCGAGCGTGCGCTTGGGATCGAGGCCGACGAGCTCCAGGAGCTCCTCGGCGCTGCGGGTTCCGCCGCGCTTGGTGAGCTGCTTCATCTGGGCAGAGATGAGCATGGAGGGGTTGAGCGAGGACAGGGCGTCCTGATAGACCATAGCGATATCGGTACCGCGCAGGCCGAACCACTCCTTCTTGCTCATCTTGAGCAGGTCACGGCCCTCCCAAAGAACCTCGCCGGAAAGATGCTCGTCATCGTCGGTCAGGCCCATGATGGCCAGCGTGGTGATGGACTTACCGCAACCGGACTCGCCCACCAGGCCCATGGTCTGACCAGGACGAACGTCAAAGTTGACATGGTCGACGACGTTGATATCACCGTGATGCTCAAACTGGATGCAGAAGTCACGGACCGAGAGAATCGGCTCAACGGACTCGTCGGGTACGTGGCGATCGTCACGCTTGAGCTCGACATCGCGCAGGGCGCCAAGGCGAGCGGAGAGGGACTGGGCCTGCTCCTTGTAGGCGCGAACGGGGTCGGAGACCAGCAGGTCGGCCTCGCGACGCTTGGAGGAATCGGTAGGATCCAGGGCGGCGGAGGGAGCAGCGGCCATGGCGTCGGTAATGCCCTCGGAGAGGATGTTGAGCGCCAGGCAGGTGATCATGATGGCCAGGCCCGGGAACAGCGCCTGCCACCAACGGCCGGCGAGCACGCCGCCGCGGGCGTCGGCGAGGATGTTGCCCCAGGTAGCGGTGGGCTCCTGGATACCAGCGCCGATGAAGGTCAGCGAGGCCTCGAAGATGATGGCGTCGGCGACCAGGGTAACGGTGAAGACCATGATCGGGGCGATGCAGTTACGCAGAACATGCTTGATCAAAATCCACGGAGCCTTGGCGCCGGAAACGATGACCGCGCGGACATAGTCCTCGCCGTACTCGGACACGATGTTGGCGCGCACGATACGGGCAATCTGCGGAGTGTACATAAAGCCGATGGCGAAGATGATCGACGGCACGGAGTTGCCCAGGATGGAGACGAAGACGGCCGCGAGGGCGATGCCCGGGATGGACATGATGATGTCCAGGATACGCATGATCGTCTCGGAGACGGCCTTGCGCGAAACCGCTGCAAGGGCGCCCACGACCGAGCCGCAGACCAGAGCCATGGCAGTGGCGCCAAAGCCGATAATCAGCGAGTAACGACCGCCGTAGAGCATACGCGACAGAATGTCGCGACCCTTATCGTCGGTACCGAAGATAAATCCGTTGCCGGGAGCCTGGCGAGCCGTAAAGATCTCGACCGGGCTATAGGGGGCAAGAAGGGGCGCCAGGATCGCAGTCAGGGCGACCAGCACCAGCACGACGGCGGCAATCTTAGAAGACAGCGTCATCTTCTTCCAGCCACCGAGCTTGAGCCCCTTGGAGGCAGCCTTCTCGAGCTGCTCGGTTTGCTTCTCTCGAATCTTTACCATAATCTACACCGTCCTGATGCGCGGGTTGATGAGCAGGTAGAGCATGTCAACCACGATGTTGATGATGATGAAGGCAAGAGCAACGACGATAACGACGCCCTGAACCAGGTTCGCCTCGTTGCCCTGAACGCCCTGCAGAATCGCGGTGCCCATGCCGGGGAGGTTGAAGATAACCTCGATGACGACAGCGCCGCCCATGAGGTAACCGATCTTAAGACCGAGGGTGGTGACCGGGGTGATCAGCGCATTGCGAAGAACGTTGATGCCGACGACGACCTTCTCGGGAACGCCGGCGCCGCGAGCCATACGGACATAATCCTTGTCGAGCTCCTCGACCATGGCGGTACGCACGATACGAGTCATCTGGCCCGTCAGCGGAAATGCCAAGGCGATGGCGGGCATGATCATACGTCCCAGATAGCCAACCGGATTCGTGGTGAAGTGAGGCAGAGCACCCGATGCCGGGAGCACCTTAAGGTAGGAAGAGAACAGCAGGATCAACAGAACGGCAAGCCAGAACGACGGGGTTGCCAAGCCGGCGATGGAAAAGACGCGGATCACTTGGTCCGGCCATTTGTCGCGATACAGTGCCGCGATGACGCCGAGCAAAAACGAAACGACCGCACCGATGGCAAGACCGATGAAGGTCAGCTGCATCGTGACGGGCAGGGCCGTGGAGATGCGCTTGGCAACGGAGTTGCGAGCAGCACCATAGGTGCCCATGTCGCCATGGATCAGATCGCCCATATAGCGCACGTAGCGCACGGGCCAGGGGTCGTCCAGACCATACTTCTCATGGTACTCGGCAACCGCCTCGGGCGAGGCGCCGTCACCCAACGCCGTGTAGGCGGGGTCGGTCTTGGAGAACGACATAAGGAAGAACACCAGGACGGTGACGCCCAATGCCATGATCGGCAGCGCCACAAGACGCCTTCCAATCAAACGTAGCAAGTTGTTCACGTTCTCTCCCCTTTCTTTTGTCGGTAGGACCAACTGGTATATGAGTACGGATACTCATTACAAGACCCGAGCGACATCGTTGCCGCCCGGGTCTTTGTTTCAACTATGAGGATACGGTCCCAACGACCGACATCCTGCATACAGACTCAAGCGAGTCTTACGCCTTGACGGTCGCAACGCCCCTGAAGGACATGCTCGTCGTGCCGATGCCCTTGAAGCCCTCGAGGGCCTCGCCGTTGGGCGCGGTGGACGGATCGTCCCAGGAAGCGGAGACGGTCTTGACGTGGACAACGGGGTACAGAACGGCGTTGTCGGCGATGATGTCGAAGCACTCGTTCCACTTCTTCTGCTGCTCGTCGCCCTCGGCGGCAAGAGCCTCGTCCATGAGACCGTGGAGCTTCTGCCACTCAGCGGACTCCTTCCACGGGCAACGGGTCTGCATCCAGACGTTGTCGCCATACCACCAGTTGAGCAGCAGGTCGGGGTCGGCGCCGAAGCAGGACGGATCGCCAGGGGCAAGGAGGATATCGTAGGCCTCGCCGCCGTCGATGGCAGCGTAGGTGGCCGGCGAGGTATCGGTCTGGATGGTCACATCGAAGCCGAGAGCGTCGAGGTCGTTCTTGACCTGGGCGGCCATGCCCTTGATCTGCTCGTTGTCGGTGGTGCGCAGGGTGATGGCGCCCGGGGTGATGCCAGACTCCTCGATGAGCTTCTTGGCCTTCTTGGCGTCAGTCTTGTACACCGTGGAAGCCTCATGATAGTTGGTGAAGCTCTTGGGCAGGTAGCAGCTGGCGGCGGTGGCAAGGCCGGCGAAGGTGTTGGTGATCATCTTCTCGGTGTCGAGCGCGTACATGACGGCCTGACGGACCTTGACGTTGTTCCAAGGCTCCTTGGCGACGTTGAACATGATGAAGCGGGTGCCGAAACCCTGGACGTTATCGATCTTGCAGCCAGCGCTCTCGAGCTGGTCGACGGCGTCAGCGGTGACGAGCTCCATAACGAGCGTGGAGCCCTCCTGCTGAGCGGTAACGCGAGCGGTGGGGTCGGTCAGGATGCTGTACTGGATCTTCTTATCCTCGGCAGCATACTCACCGTTGTACTCGGGGTTGGGAACCAGGGTGATCTCGGTATCGGAGATAGAGTCGTACATCCAGGGGCCGGAACCGATCGGCTGCTTGGCGCGATCCTCCTCGGACTGGGTAGCCGGGGTAACGCGGATGATGGCCAGACGATCCTTGAGCAGGGAGAAGTTGGGGACCTTGGTCTTGACCGTTACAGTGCTGGCGTCCTTGGCCTCGATGGACTCGAAGGGCTGGAAGAACGGAGCATAGGTAGCGGAAGCAGCGCAAGCGGTGTAGGAAGCGACGACGTCGTCAGCGGTGACCTCGGTGCCATCGGAGAACTTGGCGCCCTTGCGGATGGTGACCTCGAAGGTGGTGTCGTCCACGGACTTGGGATCGTCGGTGGCGAGCTCGTTGAAGGTGCTGTAGTCGTGGTAATCGATGCCGTAAAGACCCTCGACGACGTGCCAGTTAGCGCCCAGGCCCACAGCGGAGCCGGTGCTGGCGGGGTCGAAGCTGGACGGAGCGTAAGCGGAACCAGCGGTAATCACGCCGCCGCCACGGTTGGCGGAATCGGTGGAACCGGAAGCGGAACCTTCGTCGCTAGAGCTGCCACCGCAGCCAGTGAGACCAAGCCCTGCGACAGCAGCGACGCTGCCGGTGAGGCCGAGGAACGAACGCCTGGACATACCCTTGTTGATGATGGCCATGTCTTCTCCTATCAATAGAGAATCTTACCCGGGGGCACCTAGACTTGCCCCCGCGCAACTTGCGGACGATATATACCTTACCTACCGACGAACCCAACTGAGGTGCCGCGCTCGGTGACCGATACATACATACGCTTGAACGGTATTTACTACCGTTCACCGAATTCATTGACAAACGATTCGCCAGACAGTATGTATCGACGAGGTGAGATATCAGTCTTCGTCAACCCGCAGGATAGCAGGGTTATTCACCATGGCTAGTCAAACGTTTTAGCGTTAATAAAACCCGAAATCGACAGGTAATCGCCGCGAAATAAATGATTGAAAATCGGCCAATCATGTATATCAGTTGTTTAGAAGCGCGTTTAGTTTTTGGAACGGCTGGCCGATGCCTGGGCGCGCTCGGCATTCCATGCAACAAGCGCCTCGTGGACCGCTTTGGCGACATCGGCCGGAACGCCTCGAACTTCCGCAATCTCCTGCTCGCTGGCCGCGCGCAGACGCTTCATCGAGCCAAAATGGCGCATGATGGCACGCTTTCTAGTGGGTCCCACGCCCGGAACGTCGTCAAGCACCGAAACCGTCATAGCCTTATCGCGCAACTCGCGGTGGAACGTAATCGCAAATCGGTGGGATTCATCGCGAACCTGCTTGATCAGATAAAGCGAAGCGGAGCCGGTCGGCAGCACGACGGGAGTCTCGTCCCACGGCACGAAAACCTCCTCATCGGCCTTTGCCAAGCCACAAACTGGTATATCGAGGCCGAGCGCCTCAAGTTGCTTAATTGCAGCGGTCAATTGCGGCTTGCCGCCATCGACAACGAGCAAATCGGGGCGCGAGCCAAAGCGCTCGTCCGCCATGCGCTCGGGAGCATAGCGACGCCCCAAAACCTCGGACATCGATACGAAGTCGTTCGCCTCGTCCAATTCGGCCTGAATTTTAAAACGACGATACTGGCCCTTGTCGGCACGGCCGTTGGTAAATACCACCATCGAAGCGACGGTAAAGGTGCCGTGCAACGTCGAGATATCGAAGCACTCGATGCGCAACGGCGGCGCAGGCAGCGCCAGCGCACTTTCGAGCTCCAGGAGCGCCTGATTGGTGCGATCGTCAGCATACCCCGTGCGCATCATGTAGCGCATGAGGGCATGGCGCGCATTTTTGGAAGCCATATCGAGCAGGCGGTGCTTTTCGCCGCGCTGCGGCCTATGGAGATGGCAAGAGCGTTCGCGCTTGCCCGCAAGCCACTCCCCCAACGCTTCGGCATCCTCAAGCTCGACAGAGAGATTAATCTCGGCTGGAATATCAGCCGTCTCGTCGTAATAGCGCTTAAGAAAGCCCGATTGAAGCTCTTCCTCGTCGACATCCAGGCCTTTATCGAGGATGAACTCACAAGTTCGAACCGTTCGGCCCTCGCGAACGACAAAGACACAGGCGGCAGAGATAGTCTCTTCGCGATAGAAGCCGATGACGTCGATATCGACGCTCGATGGAAAAACGACCTGTTGGCGATCGTCCAGGCCCCTAATGACTTCCAGACGACGCTTGACGCGCGCCGCACGCTCAAAATCGAGTGCCTCGGCTGCCTCCGTCATCTCGGACGTAAGCTCGTCGACGACATCCTTGCGATGGCCCGACAAGAAACGTTCGACACGCTTGACGTTCTTGGCATAGTCGGCAGGGGAAATCGCGCCGACGCATGCGCCCGGCCCGCGCCCGACAAGGTAGTCAAAGCAGGGACGCCCGTTTTGCGCGCAAATCATATTAACGATGTCTTCTTCGCCCTTATGAGATTCGACGATGCGTCGGCAGCGGCGCCATTCCGCACAGGATGCCGAGCAAATAGGAATAACCTTGCGTAGCGTATCGATGGTCTCACGCGCCGCACGGCTATCGGTATAGGGGCCAAAATAGCGCGTTCCCGGTTTATGACGCTCTCGCGTGTATTTAATAGCCGGAAACAAATCGCTCTTGGTAATGGCGATAAAGGGATAGCTTTTATCGTCTTTGAGATCGACGTTAAAGTACGGATGGTACTGGCCAATCAGATTGCGCTCGAGCACCAATGCCTCGTGCTCGGTCTCCACCACGATATAGTCGAAGCTCGCCACCAGCTGCATCATGAGCGGAATCTTTTGACGCTCGTCCTGCAGCGTCACGTATTGACGCATACGGGCACGCAAGTTTTTCGCCTTACCCACATAGATGACATCGCCCTTGGCATCTTTCCAAAGGTAGCAGCCGGGTTGCGTGGGAACGCGCGAAACCTGCTCGGCAAGTGTTGGAATGTTGTCGTGACCTGCCACGCGCACCTACTTGCGACGAAGCAGCGCCGAGACCTCGGGCATCTTAAAGACGAAGGCAAGGCCAAAAGTCACAGCGAGCGAGACGACGCCTGCAACACAAACGTAGCCCAGGGTAATGAGGATCGAGCCGCCAAGCATTCCGACAAAGTGCTCAAGTGCCCACATGACGCCGGCGCCCGCGGCGGCGCCCAGGCCACCGAACAGTAGGCCGAAGAAACCGCCATGCAGGATAGACTTGACCTGAAGGCCATGCAGACGACGGCGCAGCCACCATAGTGAGCATCCGACCAAGACTACGTAGTCAACGACGTACGAAAGCGCAATTGCCGGCATACCGTAGCCCAGCACCACGCCAAACAGCAGCACCGAACCGGCCTGACCGATAGCAGAGTACAGGCAATAGCGGCTATAAGGTTTCATATCGAGCAGGGCCGAGAAGCTCTTCTGCATCAGCACGACCACGCCGTAGAGCGGCAGGGAAAGTGCCAGATAGATAAGGAACTCCGACACAAGCGCCACACCGGATTCATCGAACTTGCCGGCGCAGTAGATCATGTTGAGCGGACGGGCGAAGACGATCAGATACATCGCAAACGGAATCAGGAAGAAGAGCATCTGGGCGACACCGCGCGAAATGCCCATGCGGACGCTGTCGTAATCCTTCTCCTGCGCATCGTGAGAGAGTTCGGTATAGAGTGCCGTCGAAAGCGAGGCGGCGATCAGCGCATAGGGCAATGTGTACCACAGGCGCGCATATGCGATGACGGAAGGGCCGGTCTCGGGCTGCACCACCAGCGCGGCGGCATTGGTAATGGAGGTCGAGACAAACATGCACACCGTGGCGAGCAGCGTCGGGATACCAAGCGCGATCGTCTGTCGCAGCGCGGGATCCTTAAAGTCGATATGGATATGAGGATGCACGCCATGCTTGCCAAGCGCGGGAATCTGGCAGGCCATCTGGACAAAGACGCCGAGGGTCGTACCAGCTGCGATCAAGATAATACCGGCCTGCCCGCCAAATTGTGTAGACACGGGAGCAAAACCCATAAAGCTGGCGATGACGATGGCATTGTTGAGAACCGGGGCAAACGTCGACCAGAAGTAGTCGCGGTGTGCGTTGAGAACGCCCGAGAACACCGAGCCCAAGCCATAAAACAGAATTTGGATAGCAAAGAAGCGGAACATGAACGCAGCGGTATCCATGCTGCCGCCATCGCCCGAAAGGAACGACTGCGTCCAAATAAAGCCGGGAGCAAACACGGTGCCCAGCAGCGAGATACCGCCCAGCAGCAGAAGCAGAATACCGAGCAGGTTGCCGACATACTCGTTCGATGCCTCGCGGCCCTGCTCGCGCCTCACACCCATATACACCGGCAAAAACGCCGTAACGAGCATGCCGCCCATCACGAGCTCGTAGAGCATGTTGGGTAGGTTGTTGGCAACCTGATAGGAGGACGAGAGCAGCGACATACCGATGGCGGCCGCCATGGCCCACGTGCGGATAAACCCGGTGACACGCGACACGATGGTCAGCACGGTCATAAGCCCGGCGGAACGACCAACCGTGGAGTAGTCCGACGAGCCCATGTCGTCAGTGTCATCTCGCGACGAAGAAGCTTCGGATGAGGGTGTCTGAGGCGCAGATTCTTTTGCAAAATGAGCTCCGCGCTTCAATTCTTCCTGCGGCATCGCTCAGTCCTCTCTCGTAATCGCGGCAACCGTCGCCCCGCAAAATGTAATTAAATCATCGGGTGCAAGCTCGAGCTGATAACCACGCTTGCCTCCCGAAATAAAAATGGTATCCCAAAGGACACACGTCTCATCAATGAGCGTCCGGTAGCGTTTTTTCATACCGACCGGGCTGCAGCCGCCGCGAACGTAGCCAGTCGCCGCAAGCAAATCCTTCACATGCATCATGGCCAAGGACTTTTCCCCCGCGGCACGCGCGGCGGACTTTAAATCGAGCTCGTCGGCAACAGGGATACAGCACACGACATAGTCGTTGGACGGTGTCACACAGACCAAAGTCTTAAATCCTTGACCGGGCTCCTCGCCAAGCTGCTCCGAAATCGCGACCCCCAGGCCCACCGACTCATCGCCATCGTCTTCGTACGTATGTAGAACATAGGAAATGCCGGCGCTTTCCAGCTCGCGCATCGCATTGGTTTTTGGCGTCTTTACAGCCTTTGCCATGACATATCCTTTCCCTCGCATTCGGACGCAAGGATTAAGTATATGTCCAATTCGGCTGCATACGTCACTTCGGCACAGCAAGCGCCATCGAATCACAAGGAGTCGATGGCGCCCATAAACTGAATCGCCTATTTATTGAACATCAAGTTGAGCCTGACGCTCCCGGTCGCGCCTGAGCATCGGCGCCAAAAACTTGCCCGTATAACTCTGCGGACAGTCCGCAACCTGCTCCGGTGTGCCCGAAACCACGACGGTTCCGCCGCCGTTACCGCCCTCGGGACCCATATCGATCAGGCGGTCGGCAACCTTGATGACATCAAGGTTGTGCTCAATCACCAGCACCGTGTTGCCCGCATCGACCAAGCGCTGCAGCACATCGAGCAGCTGGCGGACGTCCTCAAAATGAAGACCGGTCGTCGGCTCGTCCAAAATATAGAACGTCTTGCCCGTCTGGCGTCGATGAAGCTCCTTGGCGAGCTTCACACGCTGCGCCTCGCCGCCCGAGAGCGTCGTGGCGGGCTGGCCCAGGCTCACGTAGCCTAAGCCTACATCGTACAGCGTCTGGAGCTTGCGCTTAATCTGCGGGATATTCCCAAAGAAGGCCAGCGCCTCGGTGACGCTCATGTCGAGCACGTCCGAGATGGTCTTGCCACGGTAGGTGACCTCGAGTGTCTCGCGGTTGTAGCGTTTACCGCCGCAAACTTCGCAGGGAACGTAGATATCGGGAAGGAAGTGCATCTCGATCTTGATCTGCCCGTCGCCCTTGCACGCCTCGCAGCGCCCGCCACTCACATTAAAGGAGAAACGACCCGGCGAGTAGCCGCGCGCCTTCGACTCCGGCGTACTCGCAAACAGCGCGCGAAGATCATCCCACAGGCCGATATAGGTAGCAGGGTTGGAACGCGGCGTGCGGCCAATCGGCGACTGGTCGATATCAATAACCTTATCGATACACTCGATGCCCTCGATTTTTTTATACGGACCCACAGGGCGCGTCGAACGGTGAATAGCATTCGTAAGGGCAGGCGCAATGGTGTCGGTAACCAGGGAGCTCTTGCCCGATCCCGACACGCCGGTAACAACCGTAAGCGTACCAAACTCGATCTTGGCGGTAACGTTTTTGAGGTTGTTGGCTCGAGCGCCCGTAATTTTAAGGCAGCCGCGACCGGGCTTGCGCCGTTCATCAGGCACCCGGATCATTCGTTTGCCGGTCAGATAAGCGCCCGTCATCGACTCAGGACACGCCATGATATCAGCAGGCGTTCCCGCCGCGACTACGTGTCCGCCGTTGACACCGGCGCCGGGCCCCATGTCGATCACGTAGTCGGCGGCACGGATTGTATCCTCGTCGTGTTCGACAACGATTACGGTATTGCCGATATCGCGCAGGCGCTCGAGCGTCTTGATCAGGCGCTCGTTGTCACGCTGATGAAGACCGATCGAGGGCTCGTCCAGAATATAGAGCACGCCCATGAGACCCGCGCCGATCTGCGTTGCCAGGCGAATACGCTGTGCCTCGCCACCGGAAAGCGTCGCCGAGGCACGATCGAGCGTCAGATAGTCGAGTCCAACATCGACCAGAAAACGCAGGCGCTCCAGAATTTCCTTGACGATACGGCCGCCGATAAACTGTTGGCGCTCGGTGAGTTCCAGGCCCTCAAAAAACTCGAGCGATTCACGGCACGACAGGCAACAAACTTCGTAAATGGACTTGCCGCCCACGGTGACGGCGAGCATCTCAGGGCGCAAACGAGCGCCGTGGCAGCTCGAGCACGGTTCCTCGCGAATGTACTTCTCCAGGCGCGTCTTGGTGTTCTCGTTCGTCGTCTCGGTATAGCGTTCGTACAGGATGTTGCGAACGCCCGAAAACTTGGTATCCCACTGGCTGCGACGTCCGTCGAGCTTTTGGTAGTCGACCGAGATCTTCGTATCGCCCAGGCCATCCAAGAATGCACGACGCACGCGAGGGGGCAAGTCCTCCCACGGCGTATCGGCGCTCACCTTAAAGTGTTTGCAGACCGCAGCAAAAATCTGCGGATAGTAGTTCGAATTGCCAAACAGGCTACCAAAGACTCCGTCGGCAATGGACTTCGAGGGATCCTCAATCAGCGCCTCGGCATCAACGGTTTTCTTAAAGCCCAGGCCGTCGCACTCAGGACATGCGCCATAGGGAGCGTTGAACGAAAAATCACGCGGCTGAAGATCGTCAATGGAGTGTCCATGCTCCGGGCACGCCAAGGCCAACGAATACTCCAGAAGCTCGCCCTCGGTCCCCTCGGGAGCATCACGATCGGGCAGCATGTACACGTTTACATTGCCGTGAGCCAGCGCGGTCGCCTGCTCAACAGACTCGGCGATACGGCCAAGAGAGTTCTCACGGATCACGATGCGATCGACCACGACCTCGATATCGTGCTTGAACTTCTTGTCCAGATCGATCGGATCATCGAGCGAGCGCACTTCGCCGTCGACACGCACGCGGCTAAAGCCCTCGGCGCGAAGGTCCTCAAACAGTTTGGTGTACTCGCCTTTTCGCCCGCGCACCACCGGTGCCAGCACAAACGCGCGGCGACCCTCCCCCGCCGCCAAGACCTTGTCGGCAACCTGGTCGGTCGTCTGGCGCTCAATGACGCGGCCGCATTCGGGACAGTGCGGAGTGCCCACACGGGCGAACAGCAGGCGCAGATAGTCATAAATCTCGGTTACGGTGCCAACCGTCGAGCGAGGGTTTTTAGACGTTGTCTTTTGGTCGATCGACACCGCCGGCGAAAGGCCGTCGATTGAATCCAAGTCGGGTTTGTCCATCTGGCCCAAGAACTGGCGCGCATAGCTCGAAAGGCTCTCGACGTATCGACGCTGGCCCTCGGCATAGATAGTGTCAAATGCCAGCGAACTCTTGCCCGAGCCAGAAAGACCGGTAATGACCACGAGTTGGTCACGCGGAATGGAAACATCGATATCACGGAGGTTGTGCTCACGAGCGCCGCGAATAACGATAGAAGAATCAGACATGGAAGCTCCTTGCCTCCTATTGCATCGAATCATACTGTCGATGAGTTTAGCGCACTCGACGCGCACAGATGTTCGTAATACAAGATTCGCAGACCTTTAGCTTTGCGTATCGGGTGCTTTGTTTCTCGAAATGCCGTGGAAAGGTTACAGTAATCTACTACTGAACTTAATTTGCTGTAACAGAGGAACGTCCATGACCGAAGATATCCCCCTTGAAATCACTTCGAGCGACATGGCCAATCTGCCCATATTCATCGCCGTCCTTATCGTGGCCACCGTCGTCGTGCGCGTGTATTTTTCAATCAAACACAATGAAAAGCCGCCCATTGCCCGCGTCTTTTGGTGCGCGACGCTCCTCATCCCGCTCGGCATGGTAGCTGCATGGATTACGAATCAATTGCTCGTAAATGAGGACAGTTCCCTATGGGTCCTTTCTTATTCGGCGCTCGGTGCTGCCGCCGTCATACTTCTTGTCGAGCCCTTGGTTTCGGGACTTATCGACCAAACCGATCTTGCGACGGGAACGGTTGCCTGTATTTGCCGTGACATCCTTGTCATCGCCGCTGTTTCAGCGCTCTCGTTCGTTTCACTCGAAATTGCCTGTAACGAAACGTTCTATCGCATTCCCGCCAACTCATTCGGGTTTTCCGTCGGGCTGCTCGCGACGGTTCTGCTCTCCCTTTATTTGCTGGGACAGCGTCATGGAGGCGTCATGGCCCTCGTGCCCGTCGCCTGTTGCATCCTTGGCATTGCCGAGCACTTCGTCATAACGTTTAAAGGCGAAGCCATCCTGCCAAGCGATATCTTGGCCCTCGGCACCGCAATGGAAGTGAGCGAGGGATACGAGTTTACCTTTACCGCCGGAATCGTAACCTCTCTAGCCCTGCTGGAGATTTCCCTGGGGCTTCTTTCGCTTATCCGACCGAGAAAGCTCCGTACACCCACCCATGTGTTCCCCGCAATCGCCGCTAACCTCTGCGCTTTTCTGCTAGTGACCGTTGTGGGGCTCTCGGGCTTTTCCAGCATCGACTTGGAGCAGGCGCTGAATTTTGGATTTGACCGTTGGCAGCCCATCACCACGTATGCGTCTCAGGGTTTTATCACTTCGTTCACCGAAATGGTCAACGAGTTGCCCATTGAGAAGCCCGAAGACTATACGCCCGATGAGGCGCAGAGCATCGAGCAGGAGCTCGCCGCCACCTACGACAGCACGTATGGCTCGAGCGAGCAGCGCGCGGCGGCCGTTGCCCAGTTCAATGAAATCAAGCCGACGATTGTTGCCGTCATGAACGAGAGTTTTAGCGACCTTTCGTGCTTTGAGCAGCTCCAGGCGGCCGGGTACACCGGCCCCGCATTCTACAACTCACTTCCCGACACACTTGTTCGCGGCACCATGCTCGCTTCGGTCGCCGGTGGCGGAACGGCGAACTCAGAATTCGAATTTTTGACCGGAGCGACAACGGCCTTTGTCGGATTAGGCAAAATCCCCTATCAGCTATATCAGATGAATGGCGTCAACAGCCTGGCAAAGGACCTTAAGGAGCTTGGGTATACCGCTACCGCTATGCACCCGCAAAACCCCGTCAACTACCATCGAGATAAAATCTATCAGCAGCTGGGCTTTGGAGACTTTCTTTCAATCGGCGATTTCGAAGGTGCGCCCTGTTACCATGCCGGCGTATGCGACTACGCCACCTACGACAAGATACTCGACCTGCTTAGAACCGACGAAGCCCCGCAGTTCATCTTTGACGTCACGATGCAAAATCACGGCGGCTACGACTATGGCACCGTTCCCGCCGAGGAGCTGACAAACTATTGGGTCGAGGGAGCCAGCGAGGGCGCCAATAGCGCGCTCAACACCTATCTTACCTGCATCAACGCATCTGACCGGGACCTCGAGTACTTTATCAACGAGCTCCGCAATATCGGCAGACCGGTTGTCCTTGTCTTTTTTGGCGACCATCAGCCGAGCGCCGCAACGACCCTCAACGACGAGCTGTACCCTCAGGAAGATACGGCAAGCCACGCTTTCCGTATCTATCAGTCGACATATTTTGTCTGGGCTAACTATGAAATCGCCGGCAATACCGAGCTCAACGTCTACGACACCGTCGGGGCAAACGAGATTGCAGCCATTACCCTTAATAAGATCGGCGCCCCGCTCACCGACTATCAAAAGGCTCTGCTTGCAACAAGGTCAGATGTGCCCACCATCAATGTCGCCGGCTACCTTGGTGCCGACGGGCTGCGCTACGACTTGGAATCTGAAGATAGCCCATACGCCTCGACGATCGACAAGCTGCAGCGCATGCAATACCTCGAGTTCGCCAGCAAAGTTCAGTAAGCCCGCCCATTCGTTTGGACCCATCGTATTGCAAGCACGCTCGGCCCAAATGCATCGCAAATGACTCCCGCTCGCAAACGAGGGTACAATGACGCTCGTGTCACACCACGGGGCCCCGGCCCCAACATATACAAAGGAGTCATACATGGGTTGCGAGCACGCACAGGCCGCCGGCGGACAAACGTCGCCGTCGCAATTTGAGGAGAACACGCTGTCCGAGGTCAAACGCGTCATCGCCGTGCTTTCCGGCAAGGGCGGTGTCGGCAAGTCGTTTGTCACCGGTGCCATCGCCACCGAGCTTGCCCGTCACGGCCACAAGGTCGGCGTCCTCGATGCCGACATCACCGGTCCCTCCATCCCCAAGATGTTCGGTATGAGCGGACGCCACGTCCATGCCCTCGGCAACCTTATGCTGCCCGAAATCTCCGAGCACGGCGTCAAGGTCATGAGCTCCAACCTGCTGCTCCAAAACGAGACCGACCCCGTCCTTTGGCGCGGTCCGGTCATCGCAGGCGCCATTAGGCAGTTCTGGAGCGAGACCTCGTGGGGCCCCATCGACTACCTGCTGGTCGACATGCCTCCGGGAACAGGCGATATCGCGCTCACCGTCTTCCAGTCGTTGCCCGTCGACGGCATCGTCATCGTCACGAGCCCGCAGGATCTGGTCTCGATGATCGTCGCCAAGGCGGTCAACATGGCCGAGAAGATGAACGTCCCCATTCTGGGCATTGTCGAGAACATGAGCTATATCGAGTGCCCCGACTGCGGCAAGAAGATCGAGGTCTTTGGCAAGAGCAAGCTCCCCGAGGTCGCAGAGCGCTATAACCTCGACATCTTGGGCCAGCTTCCCATTAATCCGGCACTCGCCGAGGCCTGCGATAAGGGCGAGGTCGAGACCGCGCTGCCCGATGGCATGTTGCCCAAGGCAGTCTCTGCCGTCGAGGCTATTACCCCGCACGAGACCGACGAGGCCTAAGTGAACACGAGCGCCTTCTATGACGTCCTGGTAATCGGCGGCGGGGCTTCAGGCCTCGCCGCCGCCATTACGGCCGCACGCGCTGGCAAAAGCGTCTGCATCGTTGAGCGCGATGTCGCCTGCGGCCTTAAGCTCCTTGCGACCGGTAACGGCCGCTGCAACCTCTCCAACGAATCGATTGATCCTCAGCGGTATAACCACCCCGCATTCGTCGAATCCGTTATGAGCCCCCGGCCCGAACAAGAGCTTATGGGTTTCTTCTCCTCGCTGGGCATCATGACAACCTCCGAGGAAGGCCGGCTGTACCCGCGCTCCCTTCGCGCCGAATCGGTGCGCAACGCGCTTCTCAATGTTTGCGACCGCCTGGGTATCACCTTAATCTGCGGAGCCAATATTGCCACGGCGCGCAAAGATCCCGAAGGCTGGGCACTCCAAATAAACCGTCCAGCGCGGGCGCTAAAGGCAAAAAAGCACGACGACCGAAAATCGGAGCTCCGCTCGCTTCGGAAGGCACTCGCCGATGTCCCTCGCAAGAACGAAGCCCTGCAGGCACATGCCGTAATTATCGCCACGGGCGGCAACCCCACCGGTATCGCCGATACGTTTGGCCTCCCCCTCACCTCGCTGCGCCCCATCCTCTGCCCCGTATCGGCAACGGTCGTCGGCGATCGGGCGGCACTCAAGACGTTGGATGGTCTGCGCGTCCGCGCCCGCTTGACGCTCACCCGTAACCATAGTGAGCTCTGGCACGAAGACGGTGAAGTCCTGTTTCGAGCCTTCGGCATCTCGGGCGTCGCTGTCTTCAACCTCTCCCGTCGTATCCAGCGCGGTGATACGATCCTGCTCGACGTTTTCCCCGACCTCTCCAAAGACGAGCTGCTCGATATGCTCAACCGGCGCGTTGAGCTGCTCGGCAGCTTTTCGCCCCGCGATCCCCGTTGGCTCGACGGCATGCTCGCCCCGCAACTCTCCCGCGTCGTCTGCACGGCGTTCGAGCAGTGCCATCCAGGCTCCAACGATGTCATCCACCTGGTCTCGATCCTCAAGCACTTTAAGTTGCTCGTTGAGGGAACAGCCGAGGAGCGCTCGGCACAGGTCACGCGTGGTGGCGTATCTGTCGAGAGTATCTCAACACCCAGTCTACGCGCGCGCAGCGTTGTCGACGCCCCGCTTTACGTCTGCGGCGAAGCGCTCGACATCGACGCCGATTGCGGAGGCTTTAACCTTGCGTGGGCATGGCTCTCGGGCATTCGCGCTGCAAGCAGCCTGTAGCCGCGCAGTCTATAATCAAAAACGCATTCGGGCCGTCTGGGATACCGGACGGCCTCTTTCTTGCCTCTAAGGAGACCTCGATGATCGAAATCACCCAAGTCAACGCTTCGCTCGATGAAGCCGGCGATGAAAATGCCTGCCTCATTGTTGGCAAGCGAGTCGCCAAGCGCGTCCTACGTTGCAAGGACTCCGAGATCAAGTCCATCGAGCTCCACCGCAAGTCAATCGACGCTCGCAAAAAACGAGACGTCCATTTTATCCTGAGCTTTCGTGTTGAGCTGACCAGTCCCCACCTCGAGCGAGAAGCGGTCGACAGCGTTTCCGAACGTGACCGCTCGCGCGTACGCGCGATAGAAGACGATGAGCCTTCATTCCCCACCCCCGTCTCCGACGCACCTCAAGAACGCCCTGTCGTTGTCGGCGCCGGATGCGCCGGCCTTTTCGCTGCGCTTACGCTCGCCGAAGCAGGTCTTAAGCCCTTGCTCATCGAGCGCGGCGACCCGGCATTTCGCCGCTCGCATGCGATCGACCTCTTTCTAAAGGAGCGCATCCTCGACCCCGAGAGTAATATCCAGTTTGGTCTGGGCGGCGCGGGGACCTTCTCGGACGGCAAGCTCAATACGGGAACAAAAAATCCCGCCCATCGCCTTATCCTCGAAACCTTCGTCGAGGCGGGTGCGCCCCGCGATATTCTGTGGGATGCCAAGCCGCACATTGGCTCCGACATCCTTCCCACGGTTGTCACCGCTATATCCCAGCGCATCGAGCAGCTCGGAGGTGTCGTCCGTTATCGAACAAAGCTCGTCGACATTCACATCGACGCGTCTGGCGCCATTACCGGTATTGATGTCCAATCGTCCCAAGACGCCGCTTGCGAGCCAATCGAGACAAAGCACCTCATCCTCGCCTGCGGGCATTCTGCTCGCGATATTTTTGAGCTCCTTAAAGACCACAACGTGGCCCTCGCACAAAAGACCTTTGCCATGGGCGTTCGCATCGAGCATCCGCAGCGCGACATCGATCGAGCCCAATATGGAGCCTTGGCGGGACATCCAGCGCTCGGGGCGGCCCCTTACAAACTTGTTGCCCATCTTCCCAACGGCCGCAGCGTGTTCTCGTTTTGCATGTGCCCCGGCGGACAGGTTGTCGCCGCCTCTTCCGAGCAGGGCCACCTGTGCGTCAACGGCGCCAGCCTCAATGCCCGCGACGGACGCAACGCAAACGCCGCCCTGCTCGTTAACGTCACGCCTGAGGACCTTCCCAACGATGACCCGCTCGCCGGCATCGAGCTCCAGCGTGCCTGCGAGGCGGCCGCCTATCGCCTGGGTGGTTCCAACTGGAACGCACCAGCACAACTCGTCGGAGATTTCCTCGCAGGACGCGCCAGCAAGGCGCCCGGAAAGGTAAAGCCCACCTATCCGCTCGGTGTGACCTGGACGGCAATTGACGAAGCCCTGCCGCAGCATATCGTCGAGTCGCTCCGCCTGGGACTTCCCCTACTCGGAAAAAAGCTACGAGGCTATGACCGCCCCGATGCCGTTCTTACCGGCGTGGAGACTCGTTCGAGCTCACCGGTTACTGTCACCCGAGACCGAACGTGCCATGCCGTGTCGACCCCGGGCCTCTACCCTTGCGGTGAGGGAGCTGGATATGCCGGCGGCATCATGAGCGCGGCCACCGACGGCATTCGTTGTGCCGAAGCCCTGATCGCAGACCTCTAGCGCACGAATTCCAGCACGCAAAAGACACAGGCCCCGAGCTCCACAGGGAACTCGGGGCCTGTTCGCTATTTCTTAAACCGTGCACCCTGGCGTTTTCTGCCCGATGCGAACGTGGAACCCTTGCGGGCCTGCGAACGTAAGCGCTCGATCGTCTCGTCCTCAGACGCACCCTCGAGCATCGCCCGAATCTGAACGACGGCATCGCGCAGGCGCGCCGCCTCCTCAAAGTCCATGGCGGTAGAAGCGTTGCGCATATCCTCTTCCATGGTTTCGACGATCCGCACAAGCTCGTCATGCGGCAGTTCTTCCAACTGCTCCGCAAGTGTCTGCTCGGGTGCCACCGTTTCCGGCACGCCGCCCTCGCCCGACTCGTCGGGCGTATAGAATGCGCCATGGCCAAGGGAGTCGCCCTTCGAGCGCCCCTTGGAACCCACGGTTTTTTCGGCTTCGGCAATAAAACTTGAGATGTCGTTGATGGCCTTGCGCACCGTCTTGGGCACAATGCCATGCTCTTCGTTATATGCCATCTGAATCTCGCGGCGGCGCCGCGTCTCCTCGATGGCCTCTTTCATCGAATCGGTCACAACGTCCGCATACATGATGACTTCGCCATCGGCGTTACGGGCCGCGCGGCCAATCGTCTGAATCAGCGAACGGCGGTTGCGCAAGAAGCCTTCCTTATCGGCATCGAGAATTGCCACCAGTGAGACCTCGGGGAGATCCAAGCCCTCGCGAAGCAGGTTGATGCCAACGAGGACATCGATCTTGCCCTCGCGCAGCGTTCGCAGGATCTCGACACGGTCCATTGTCGCCGTATCAGAGTGCATGTAATTGACCTTAATGCCCGCATCAAGCAGATGGTCGGTCAGGTCCTCGGCCATGCGCTTGGTCAACGTGGTCACCAGCACGCGCTCCTTGCGGGCAACGCGCTCGCGAATCTCGTCCTCAAGATCGTCAATCTGCCCACGAACCGGACGCACATCGATCCTGGGATCGAGCAGACCGGTCGGACGAATAATCTGCTCAACGTCGTTCTGGCTAACCCGCAACTCATAGTCGCCCGGTGTTGCCGAAACGTAGATGAACTGGGGGATCCTCGCCTCAAACTCATCGAAACGAAGCGGGCGGTTATCGAGCGCCGAGGGCAGGCGAAAACCGTGTTCCACCAGCGTCACCTTACGCGAGCGGTCACCTTCGTGCATGCCGCGAATCTGCGGCACCGTCACATGGCTCTCATCGATGATGCAGAGCATATCCTTGGGAAAGTAATCGATTAGGGTAAACGGCGGCTCACCCGGTTTACGACCGTCCAGATGACGCGAGTAGTTCTCGATGCCGTTGCAAAAGCCCATCGTCTCGAGCATCTCAAGATCATAATCGGTGCGCTGCAGCAGACGCTGTGCCTCGAGCAACTTGTCGGTCGCCTTGAGCTCCGCCACGCGCTTCTCGCACTCTTCGCTGATCGATTTCAGAGCCGCCTTGGCCTTCGGCTTCTCGGTCACGTAGTGCGATGCCGGCCATACGGGAATAGCCTCGTACTCACGAAGCATCTCACCGGTGACCTCATCGATCTCGGCAATCAGCTCGACCTCGTCGCCAAAGAACTCAAACCGCAACGGATGCTCGGCATAAGGCGGATACACGTCGACAACATCGCCGCGCACGCGGAACGTGCCACGTGCCAGGTCATAGTCATTGCGATCATATTGAATGTCGATAAGTGCATGGATAAAGTCATCGCGCTCGAGCGGCACCTTCTTGTCGACGTTTGGAGCCAGACCCGCATAGTCCTCAGGAGAGCCAATGCCATAGATACACGAGACCGATGCGACAACGATCACATCACGTCGAGAGAGCAGTGACGCGGTCGCTTGATGGCGTAGCATCTCGACCTCTTCGTTAATCGAGGAGTCTTTCTCGATATATGTATCGCTTTGCGGCACATACGCCTCGGGCTGATAGTAGTCGTAGTACGAGACGAAGTAGACCACAGCATTATTGGGAAAGAACTCTTTGAGCTCGCTCGCAAGCTGAGCAGCGAGCGTTTTATTCGGAGCCATGACCAGCGTCGGCTTTCCCAGGGCCTCAATAGTCTTTGCCATCGTGAAGGTCTTGCCCGAACCAGTCACGCCCAGCAAAACCTGATAGCGGTCTCCGTCCCTCACGCCCTGCACAAGCGACTCAATGGCCTTAGGCTGGGAACCGGCAGGCTCATAGGGAGACACGACCTTAAACGGCACGTCAGAGCCTTCAACGCCAAAGCGCTTAAGTTCACCACCAACGCGTTCTACTTCAAATTCCGCCATGGATACTCCTAACTCATATATCTGCAGTATACGCAGGCGGCAGGCATAGTCCTATACGAACCGATCGGGATAGAGGGTCTTGTAGCGAACCCAGGCATTATTGACACGAATCAGATACGCCTGCGTCTCGGGAAAGGTAATTGCATTATGAAGCGACGTACTCTGCTGCGCCCATCCGTCGACATTGCCCATGCCGGCGTTATAGGCGGCAATGGCACTGTCAGTCGACCCGTTAAAATACGCTAGAAGATACGAAAGATACGCACAGCCAAACTCGATATTCGTAGCCGGATCGTTAAGGTTGTCGGCCGAATACTCGCCACCGTCGACAAGGCCCTTGGCGATCATATCCTGGGCAGTCTCGGGCATCAGCTGCATTAATCCCTGAGCACCCTGATTCGACTCGGCCTCGGGATCCCAATTCGATTCCGACTTAATGACAGCGCACACCAGATACGGATCCAGATTATGCGAAATACTGGATTGCTTTACATACGCCTCGTAGTCAATCGGATACAGCGGCTTAAAGAAAGCGGCAGGAGCATACGAGTAAACGAATGAGATAAGGCCGAAGGCAAAAACGGCAGTCAGCGGTATAAGGCGATACCATGTAAGGAAACGTGTCTTAGGCATCGGCCTCCTCCTTATCCACTACATCCCGGAACCCATGGCGCGCAAGCCATGCGTCCAGTTGTTCAAAGAGCGAGTTATCGCCTGCCGCATTGTCAATCACCGTTGCAGCGAGATTGCACAGCGCAGACTCTTCGGGCTGGCAAGCAGAACGGGCATCGAAATCAGATGGCTCCATACCACGTTGAATAGCGCGCTCGCGACGAACTGATAAAGGGGCGCTGATGACCAGAATTTCATCAGCCAAACCAAATGCATCCTCAAAACCAGTCGGAGCAGAAACCTCGACTACCGCAAAGGGATAACGGGGAGACGAAACCGTACAACAAACCGGATCGAGAATCCTAAGCGAAAGCTGTTCAATGAGAACAGGATGCACAATGCCATTGAGCCGTGCGACCGAATCAGGAGAAGCAAAAGCTCGAGAAGCGAGGATGCTGCGGCGAATGCCGCCATCCTCATCCAAAATGTCCCAACCGAATTCATCCGCGAGTGCATTGACGATATCAGAGCCCGGCACATACAGCGATTTTGCAAGCTCATCCAGATCGATTAGCATAGCGCCACGAGATTCGAAATAGCGGCAGGCAGTCGACTTACCCGAAGCAATATTGCCCAAGACAAATACGGTAAACATCAAGCCCTCCCTAACGCCAATGCGAGTAATTATCGCTCAAATACACTAGAAGGACTCAAAATACAGCCAAACAGTAAGAGCGAATACGGGGGAGCTAGGTCCCAAAGTACAACGTGTATACAACGCAAAAAAGGGGGAGGCCGCGAGGCCTCCCCCTTCTCAGTTCAAGCGTACGGCTCGGTGCCGTCCACCGGTCAGCGGCGCCCTGGCCTCCCACGGGCTGACCCCGCAGTACTCTCGGCGCGATGGGGCTTAGCTTCCGGGTTCGGAACGGGACCGGGCGTGCCCCCCATGCTCTGGCCGCTGACCGGTGGGCGGCGCCCACCGTTACGGTGTCCGGGTGTCTACTCACGTGCCCTGGGGGCCGCATGGCGCATAGGAAAGATTCGACTCGGGGGCATCCTCGTGCCCGGACCGCGCATGAGCGCTCAGTCCCGCGGGCCGCGAGGTGCGGTTCCGGAAGAGCTCGGGCGATTAGTGCGGCTCGGCTGAGGACGTCGCCGTCCTTGCACCTGCCGTCTATCGACCAGGTAGTCTACCTGGGCCCTTACCGGAAGGAGAACTAATCCCTGGAACGGCTTCCCGCTTAGATGCCTTCAGCGGTTATCCGCGCCGCACGCGGCTACCCGGCCGTGCCGTTGGTCGACAACCGGTTCACCGGAGGTGCGTCCACCCCGGTCCTCTCGTACTGGGGGCAGCCTCCATCGATTCTCCTGCGCCCACGGAGGATAGGGACCGAACTGTCTCACGACGTTCTGAACCCAGCTCGCGTACCGCTTTAAACGGCGAACAGCCGTACCCTTGGGACCTGCTCCAGCCCCAGGATGCGATGAGCCGACATCGAGGTGCCAAACCTTGCCGTCGATGTGGACTCTTGGGCAAGATCAGCCTGTTATCCCCGGAGTACCTTTTATCCGTTGAGCGACGGCCCACCCACTCGGGGCCGCCGGATCACTAGAGCCTGCTTTCGCACCTGCTCGGCTTGTGGGCCTCGCAGTCAAGCCCGCTTGTACTCTTGCATTCAAAAGGACGGTTGCCGACCGTCCCGAGCGGACCTTCGCGCGCCTCCGTTACCCTTTAGGAGGCGACCGCCCCAGTCAAACTGCCCGCCTGGCACGGTCCCCGAGCCGGTTGACGGCCTCGGGTTAGGACGCCGGTCGCGCGAGGGCAGTATTCCAAGGGCGGCTCCCCGGGGGCTGGCGCCTCCGGATCTTCGCCTCCTGCCTATCCTCTACACGCGGGACCAGCGGCCAATGCCAAGCTGCAGTGAAGGTTCACGGGGTCTTTCCGTCCTTCCGCGGGTAAGTCGCATCTTCACGACCAGTGCAATTTCACCGGGTCCATGGTCGAGACAGCGCCCAAGTCGTTGCGCCTTTCGTGCAGGTCGGAACTTACCCGACAAGGAATTTCGCTACCTTAGGACCGTTATAGTTACGGCCGCCGTTTACCGGGGCTTGGCTTCGGGGCTTCGCCGAATCGGCTAACTCCTCCGCGTGACCTTCCGGCACCGGGCAGGCGTCAGACCCTATACGTCGCCTTGCGGCTTCTGCAGAGTCCTGTGTTTTTGGTAAACAGTCGCTTGGGCCTCTCCACTGCGGCCCGCCTCCGCTCCCCGGGCAAGCCGGTTCACGTACGCGCGGGCACCCCTTCTCCCGAAGTTACGGGGCCATTGTGCCGAGTTCCTTGACCATGGTTGACCCGATCGCCTCGGTATGTTCTACCCACCCACCTGTGTCGGTTTGCGGTACGGGCGCGCACGCGCCTGCCTAGGGGTTTTTCTAGGGACCTCGGGCTCACTCGCTTCGCTCAATCGCTTCGTCCGGAGCCTCGCCCTCGTGCGGACCGGATTTCCCTGGTCCGCGGGCCGCGCTCCATCACGGGGACGTCCAGAACCCCGCCGAGCCACCCCCATCCGTCGCCCCGTCGGTCGTAGCGCCGCGTGCGCGGTGCAGGAATGTCTGCCTGCTGCGCGTCGGCTACGCCTCCCGGCCTCGCCTTAGCCCCCGACTGACCCTGGGAGGATTAGCCTTGCCCAGGAAACCTCGGGTTCACGGCGGACGAGTTACTCTCTCGTCTCTCGCTACTCATGCCAGCATTCTCACTCCCATGCGCTCCACCGTCGGTCGCCCTCCGGCTTCTCCGCCCATGGGAAGCTCCCCTACCGATTCTAATGAATTAAAATCCCGCCGCTTCGGTGTCCAGCTTAGCCCCGTGTATTGTCGGCGCATGTCCACTCGACCAGTGAGCTGTTACGCACTCTTTGAATGGATGGCTGCTTCTAAGCCAACATCCTGGTTGTCTGGGCGGACGCACATCCTTTGCCACTCGGCTGGAACTTGGGGACCTTAGCGGGCGGTCCGGGCTGTTTCCCTCTCGAGCACACAGCTTAGCCCACATGCTCTGACTGCCGCGCTCTGGGCCGCCGGCATTCGGAGTTCGGTTGGATTCGGTAGGCGGCGAAGCCCCCTCGTCCATCCGGTGCTCTACCTCCGGCGGTGAACGCGCGACGCTAGCCCTAAAGCTATTTCGGGGAGAACGAGATATCTCCGGGTTTGATTGGCCTTTCACCCCTATCCGCAGGTCATCGCCGCCGTTTTCAACCGACGTGCGTTCGGCCCTCCACGGGGTCTTACCCCCGCTTCAGCCTGCCCACGGATAGCTCACCCGGCTTCGCGTCCGCGGCGCGGGACTCAAGTCGCCCTGTTAAGGCTCGCTTTCGCTCCGGCTCCCTTTCGGTTAACCTCGCCCCGCGCCAGCGACTCGCTGGCTCATTCTACAAAAGGCACGCCGTCACAACTGAAAGTTGCTCCGACTGCTCGTGGGCGCACGGTTTCAGGTACTGTTTCACTCCCCTCCCGGGGTGCTTTTCACCTTTCCCTCACGGTACTGGTGCGCTATCGGTCACAGGGTAGTACTCAGGCTTGGATGGTGGTCCACCCAGGTTCGGACCGGGTTTCACGTGCCCGGCCCTACTCAGGGACCGCGTCGCGCCGTCCGGTCTGGGTTCGCGTACGGGGCTGTCACCCGCTGCGGCCGGCCCTCCCATGCCGTTCCGCTCCCCAGCCGGACCTGCGCCCGGGGGCGGCAGCCCCCGGATGCGCGGCCCTGCAACCCCGTCGGCGGAACCCCTGCCGGGTATGCCCGCTCGACGGTTTGGCCATCGGTCCCCTTTCGCTCGCCGCTACTCGGGGAGTCTCGAGATTGATTTCCTCTCCTCCGGGTACTTAGATGTTTCAGTTCCCCGGGTTGTCCTCCCCGGCCCTATGTGTTCGGGCCGGGGATATGCACACTGCTGTGCATGGGTTCGCCCATTCGGAGACCCCCGGGTCGAAGGATGTGTGCTCCTCGCCGGGGATTATCGCAGCTTGCCGCGTCCTTCATCGGCTCCCTGTGCCAAGGCATCCGCCGTGCGCCCGTGGTATCTTGCGGGACCGCATCGGGCCCGCGGGATATCCACGTGTCGCTAATTAATCTAATTAATCGATATCATGAATAGCGCTCGTATGTCGCAATTCGGGTATCTCATACCGCGGCACAGTAGTTGTACTGTGCTCGCGATCAGATGCTCCTCACTCATATATAAGTGAATTCTTCTTGTTTGGATCGGATGAATGATTGCTATCATTCTTGATTTAATCGCAGAAAAGAATCGAGTCTGGAAGATGAATCTCTTCCATCTCTCTCCTATCGCTATGCGGCTCTCAAGGTACGCGGGTGCGACCCCGGGGACCGGGTGCTGCGGGGACTTATCCGTGGCGGGACATCTACCGGACGGGCTCCTGCCCTCTATTCGAGTTAAGTTAATCTCTCTAAGAATGTGTCTCCCTAGAAAGGAGGTGATCCAGCCGCACCTTCCGGTACGGCTACCTTGTTACGACTTCACCCCCCTCACCCTCCACACCTTCGGCGCCTCCCCCCTTGACGGTTGGGCCGGCGACTTCGGGTGCAGACGACTCGGGTGGTGTGACGGGCGGTGTGTACAAGGCCCGGGAACGCATTCACCGCGGCATGCTGATCCGCGATTACTAGCAACTCCGACTTCATGGGGGCGGGTTGCAGCCCCCAATCCGAACTGGGGCCGGCTTTCCGGGATCCGCTCCCCCTCGCGGGGTGGCATCCCTCTGTACCGGCCATTGTAGCACGTGTGCGGCCCAGGGCATAAGGGGCATGATGACTTGACGTCGTCCCCACCTTCCTCCGGCTTGACGCCGGCAGTCTCGCGCGAGTCCCCAACTCAATGCTGGCAACACGCGACAGGGGTTGCGCTCGTTGCGGGACTTAACCCAACATCTCACGACACGAGCTGACGACAGCCATGCACCACCTGCGCAGGCTCCTCTCGGCCACGGCGTTTCCGCCGCTTCACCTGCATGTCAAGCCCTGGTAAGGTTCTTCGCGTTGCTTCGAATTAAGCCACATGCTCCGCTGCTTGTGCGGGCCCCCGTCAATTCCTTTGAGTTTTAGCCTTGCGGCCGTACTCCCCAGGCGGG
>DBEYUK010000021.1:0-39161 GCA_048181625.1 Collinsella sp.
GCCTGAACGAGGCGACGATCGCCAAGTACATCAGGGAGCAGGAGTCCCACGACATCGCGCTGGACAAGCTGAGCGTGAAGGAGTACGAGGACCCCTTCAAGAGGGGGTGATCCCGCCGGTTCGACCGGCGCGCCACGGGTCGAGATGCACTGGGCCTGGACGAAGTCCGGGCCCGCGCCTTTAGACGCGAGCCCGGGGCCCGTGGGTTATACCCTAAGAGCAAACCACCCTTTTTAAGGGTGGTTCTGATGCGCGGGCGTTGCGAGGGCATAGGTTGACTGGGCGTCGCGGAAACTACGACCCGGAATTTGCGTCCAGAACGGGTCGCAGTTTCCCAAACAGGCCCCTTTGGGAAACTGCGTCCCAGAATCCAGCCAAATAATGGGGCACAGTTTCCGGTTGAGCTGTCTAACGGAAACTGTGCCCCAGAATGAGCGCTCAAAACGGGGCAGGCTTTCCGCAACAACTGTCTGGCAGAAAGCCTGCCCCAGTTTCTTATAGCGAGTCTCTCTGGATCAGCTGCATGTGCATCACGGAGGTGGTGGGCTCGGCACCCTTGATCATGTCGAGCGCAATGTTGGCGGCCATGTGTCCTTCTTCGCGCAGGGGCTGGCGGACGGTCGTGAGCGCGGGGACGCAGCGCGCCGCAATCTCGTGATCGTCGAAGCCGACGACAGAAACGTCCGCAGGAACGGATAGGCCTGCCTCGTTGAGTGCGGTGATGACGCCAGCCGCGATACGGTCCGATCCACAGAGCACGCCATCGAAAGCAATCTCGCGCGCGAGGATCTGGTGCATGGCCTGATAGCCGTCTCCGCTGTTCCAGCCGGTATAGATAACGTTTGCGTCTGGGAGGTCTTCGCCCAAGACGGCGCGGTAGCCGCGCAGGCGGTCGACAACAGCGGGGTTGTCTTGCGGTCCCAACACGGCGACGATATCTTTGCGCCCGCGATCCTTCATGGCGAGTGCCGCAAAATGTCCGCCCTCTTCGTCGTCAGAGTAGACCGTCGAGAACACATCGCGATAGGGGTGGCCCTCGAGCTGGCCGCACAACACGGTGGGTACGCCCAGCTCGCGCAGCACCTCGAGCAGCTCGCTGCCTTTGTAGGGAGAGACGTCGATCACGGCGTCGAACGAGCGGCGCTCAAAGTGCTCGCGTGCGCGGTTGCGCTCATGCGTAGAAGACGCCTGCAAGATAACGGGCAGATAGGACGACTCCGACAGTTCCTCGGTAATGCCGCTCAAAAACTCGCTATAGGTGGGGTCGCTGAAGAGTTCACTCAGAGGCTCGGTCACGAGCACGGCGATGATTTCCGTGCGCCCGACAGCGAGCGCTCGGCCACGAGCGTTGGGGACAAAATTGACTTCCTTGGCCGCCGCGCGGACGCGCCTTTTGGTTTCCTCGCTAATGCGGGGCGAATCGTTGAGAGCGCGCGATGCCGTGGAGCGCGACACGCCGGCAGCTGCGGCAACCTCGGCAAGCGTAGGTGCGGTGCGAACTGGTTGGGTCATGGCGTCTCCTGGAGAATGCGGTCGATGTTGTCGCTGATACGGGCTGGTGCGGATACAGCTTACTATAGTGCGCCTGAACAGCGTTCATGATATCCGGTGACCGGTGTCGTTTTGCAACCAAGCCGCAATCGAATACGTCTCGTATGGGTGAGATATCAGCGGGCGTGGCGGTTGCCTACGAGCTTGAGAACGATGTCTTGCGCTGAGTTTCGATACTCAGGGTGACATAAGTGTTGCGATTGTACAACCGGTTGCACCGTTAACTCGGCCAAATCGACCGTTCAGCGGACAACCGGTTGCACAGTTTTTGCATCGCCCGTAAGATAAGGACAACCGGTTGCACAAGAATCACTACGATGATGAAGGAGCATCACCATGGACGCCATTAACGATTGGGAAAACCAAGCGCTCACCCATAGGAACCGCCTGGCACCCCATGCGTACTTTATGGGTTATGAGACCGCCGATCTCGCTGCAACGTACAGCCGCGAGCTGTCGCGCGGGTTTGTCCAGCTGTCCGGCTCGTGGCAGTTCCGCCTCTTTGAGGGCCCCGCTGCCGTCTCCAACGAGGAGCTCTCCACGTACGAGCCCGAGTGGGATCACGTGGAGGTTCCGCACCTGTGGCAGGTGGACGGCTATGGCAACCTTGCCTACACCGACGAGGGCTTCCCGTTCCCGGTGGATCAGCCGTTCGTTCCCTCCGACGACCCCACGGGCGTGTACCAGCGCATCGTCAACCTTCCCGCCGTGCCTGCCGGCGCTCGCGAGATCATTCGCTTTGACGGCATCGAGAGCTATGGCGAGCTGTACGTCAACGGTCAGTTTATCGGCATGACCAAGGGTTCGCGCCTGTCTGCCGAGTTCGACGTGACCGACGCGCTCGTCGAGGGCGACAACCTGTTTGCGGTCAAGGTCCTGCAGTACAGCGATGGCAGCTACATCGAGGATCAGGACATGTGGTGGGCCTCGGGCATCTTCCGCGATGTGTACCTTATGCAGCGTCCCGCCGCGCACCTGGTCGACTTTAGGTTCCGCACGCACCGCGAGGGCGATACCGCTCTGATTACGCTCGATACGGTTGCCGAGGGCGCTTCCCGCGTTGTGTTTACGCTCAGCGATGGCGAGAACGTGGTGGCTACGGGTGAGTGCGTCGACAGCCATGCCGAGTGCAGCGTGACCGATGCCCACTTCTGGAATCCCGAGGACCCCTTCCTCTACGATCTTACGTTTGAGGTCTACGACGGCGACAAGGTGAGCGAGTACGTCCCGCATCGCCAGGGTCTTGCCGAGGTGACGGTCGAGGGCAATCATATCTACCTCAACGGCACCTACTTTAAGATGCATGGCGTCAACCGCCACGACCACGACGATCACAAGGGCCGCGCCGTGGGTCTCGAGCGCATGCGCCGCGACCTGGAGCTCATGAAGCAGCACAACATCAACGCGGTGCGCACGTCCCACTACGCCAACGATCCGCGCTTCTACGAGCTGTGCGACGAGTACGGCATCATGCTGGTCGCCGAGACCGATATGGAGAGCCACGGCTTCGAGAATATCGGCAATATCGCCCTGGTCACCGACGACCCTGCCTGGGAGCCGGCCTACGTCGACCGCATTGAGCGCCTGGTGATGCAGGAGCGCAATCACGCCTGCATCATTATGTGGTCGATGGGCAACGAGAGCGGCTATGGCTGCAACATCCGCGCGATGTACGCCAAGGCTCACGAGCTCGATGGTCGTCCGGTCCATTACGAGGAGGATCGCAACGCCGATACCGTCGACGTTATCTCCACCATGTACTCCCGCGTGTCGCAGATGAACGACTTTGGTGAGCATCCATTCCCCAAGCCGCGCATCAACTGCGAGTACGGTCACTCCATGGGCAACGGCCCCGGAGGCCTGTCCGAGTATCAGGAGGTCTTCGATCGCTGGGATTGCATCCAAGGCCAGTTTATCTGGGAATGGTGCGACCACGGTCTGGCTGCTGTGACCGAGGACGGCATTGCCTACGATATGTATGGCGGCGACAACGGCGATTACCCCAACAACAGCAACTTCTGCATCGATGGCATGGTGTTCCCCTGGCAGCAGCCGAGCCCGGGCCTTACCGAGTACGGCCAGGTCATCTGCCCGGTTCGCATGGCTTATGACGCCGAGGCGGGCGAGCTGACTGTCACCAACAAGCGCTGGTTTACCACCCTCGAGGATGTTTGCCTGTCGGCGGAGACCCTGGTGGACGGCGACGTGGTCTGCCGCAAGACGCTCATGCCCGGTGCGGTTGCCCCCGGTGAGTCCGTCCAGCTTCCGCTGGTGATTCACGAGGCCGCGGTAGGCGAGACCCTGCTGACTGTGCGCGCCTACACCATGGCCGCTCACGTCTGGTGCGAGCCGATGTTCCAACTGGGCGCAAACCAGTTTGCCATCGCAAACCATCCGGCGCCGGCCATTGCGGCCCCCACTCGTCCTGAGCTTACGGTCGAGGAGACCGAGCAGGAGATTCGCATTCACTCCCTCAACGGCGAGCTGACCTTCAGCAAGGTAAACGGCACCGTGAGCGAGTGGAAGGCATCCGGCCGCGACGTCATGGCCTCTGGCCCCCAGGTTGGTTTTTGGCATCCGCTCGTCGACAACCACGCCCAGGAGTACGACTCCCTGTGGAAGGACAACTTCATCGATGTAATGCAGACGTCCACCCGCAAGGTTTCTTGGAAGCAGGACGGCAATGCGGTCGCCGTTACCGTGAGCCAACGCATTGCTCCTCCCGTCCGTGCGTTCGGCATGCGCGTCGAGCTTGTCTACACCGTGCTTCCGAGCGGTCGCGTCGACCTCAAGGTTTCCGGCGAGCCCTACGGCGATTACTCGGATATCATCCCGCGCATCGGCATCTCCTTTGAGGTCCCCGGTTGCGATCGTGCCGTCGAGTGGTATGGCCACGGCCCGGGCGAGAACTATCCGGACTCGCTGCGCGCCAACCCGGTCGGTCATTACCGCACTACGGTCGACGACATGTTCACGCCGTATGTCATGCCCCAGGATTGTGCCAACCGCGAGGGTACCCGCTGGGTTGCCCTGCGCTCTAGCCACGGTGACGGCGTGCTGGTGACGCGTCCGGCTGACGCTGCCTCCAATCCGTTCTCGTTCTCGGCATGGCCCTATAGCTGCGAGGCCATCGATAACGCCAAGCACGTCTACGACCTTGTCAAGGGCGACACGGTTACGGTCAACATCAACGACCAGCTGCTCGGCCTTGGTTCGAACTCTTGGGGTTCCGAGGTACTCGATTCCTATCGCACCCGTTTTGAGAGCTTCAGCTTTGAGGTGTCCCTGCGACCGCTGACGTCTGCCGATCTGGCTCAGGCACTGGCACCCATTAAGGAGGCATAAGTCATGCATGTCTTTAACTCGCGCGCCGATTTCGACGCTCAGATGAAGTCCGTCAAGAAGTGGATGCGTACCGGACAGGCGCTCGACGGCGTTTCTGAACTGCAGCACGATGTGGCGTACTCCATCGGCGACTCGCTGGTGTATTGGTGGGTGAACGCCCACGAGGCGGCTACCGCCGATCTGGTCGGTCACCGTCGCTATCATGCCGTGCTCGCCCCGCTCGACGGCGACCTGACTGTCGAGGTTGCCCCCAAGGCAGGCCTCACCTGCACCCGCGCCTACAGCGATATCGATGATCGCGAGCGCTTTGAGGGTACGGGGGAGACCGTGACGATTCCCGCCGGCGGCGTTGCCGTCGTCGAAATTGACGAGGCCTACCGTGTCGTGGCCGATGCCGCGGATCCCCGCGTCGTGGTACTGCACGTGACAGTCGAAGGTTATTCCTTCCCCAACAAGTAGTATTCGTCCGCCTGGACGTTTGCTTCGCGCCGTTAAGGGGGATGGCTTTGTTGACTCCCTTTTCCCCATTCCCCTTAGCAGGTGCGCCGTCCGTGTTTGCACTTGCAGCTCGGACGGTTTTAGATGACATTTAACAGATGATTGGGAGGGCTTATGAGCTCTGAAAAACGAGGAACGATTGGTTCGTTCGCTCTGCTGGGCATGACGGTCGCCGCCGTGTTCGGTATCAAGAACATCATCAACAACAACGCGGCCATCGGCTTGGCAGCTGCGCCGTCGTTCTTCTTCGCCACGCTTTTGTACTTTGTCCTCTATACCCTGGTTACCGCCGAGTTCGTCGGCCTCAACAAGGACTCCGAGTCTGGCGTGTACGCATGGGTTAAGACCTCGATGGGTGGTCGCTGGGCGTTCCTGACGGCATTTAGCTACTGGTTTGTTAACCTGTTCTTCTTTGCGTCCGTCCTGCCCAACGTCATCATCTACGCGAGCTACGTGTTCTTTGGTGCCAACGCCGAGCTTTCGCAGCTGTGGATCACCATTATCGAGATCGTCGTCTTTGCTATCGCCACGTGGGTTTCGACCAAGGGCGCTAAGTGGATCGGCTCCATTTCCTCCTTCGGTTCGACCGCGGCTCTCGGCCTGACCGCCGTGTTCATCCTGCTGTCCCTGGCTGCTGCCTTTGGCGGCGTTGAGTTCGCTACGGCTCCTACTCCCGCTAACATGGCTCCCGACATGAGCAACTTCGCAACTGCGTGGGGCTTCTTCGGTACGCTTGCCTGGATCATCCAGGGCGTTGGCGGCGCTGAGTCTGTCGGCGTGTTCCTTAACGACCTTAAGGGTGGCGTCAAGGCCTTCGTGCGCACCGTCGTTATCGCCGGCCTGACCATCGGCCTTCTGCATGCAGGCGCTTCGCTGCTGGTTAACCTGTTCATCCCCGAGGGCGGCGTTGCCATCTCCACCGGTATCTTCGACGTATTCGGCGCTGTCTTTGCCCACTTTGGCATTCCCATGGAAGTGTCTACGCGCGCCATCGGCTTGATCCTTCTCGCCGCCACGCTGGGCTCCCCCATGATGTGGACCTCCGCTCCCATCAAGGTCTTCTTCACCGAGATCCCCAAGGGCGTCTTTGGTAGCAAGATCGTCGAGCTCAACGAGCATGGCATTCCTGCCCGCGCTGCTTGGCTGCAGTTCGCCATCGTCGTCCCCATCCTGATCATTCCGGCCCTGGGCTCCGGTAACCTCGACGACCTGCTCATGATCGTCACCAACATGACGGCTGCCACCGCTCTGCTCCCACCGCTGCTGATTTTGCTTGCCTACTTTATGCTGCGCAAGAACTTTGACGCCGCTCCCCGTGGCTTCCGCATGGGTTCGCGCAGCTTTGGCCTGGTCGTTGCCGCATTCCTGCTTGTGGTCTTCTGCTTCGTGCTTATCTGCGGCACCATTCCGCTCGATCAGCCGCTGTGGCTGACGCTGGTCTACAACGTTGGCGGCGTGGTTGTCTTCTTGGGCCTTGCCGTGATGTGGTACAACCGCTACATCAACCGCCTGCGCGAGACCGATCCCGAGGCCGCCGAGAACGAGCTTCGCCCTTCCGTCCTCGATATGATGGAGTAGCGGCTAGGATTAATCTACGGCTGTGGAATAAATCGATTCCCTTTCCTAAGGAGGGGCCTTACGAGGCCCCTCCTTTTGTGTTTTGGGGCATGGTCTTGGCCCCCGTGGTCAAAAAATGCCAAATATGAGTACTGTTGCAAAAGAAGTGCCATATTTTTCGGCCTGCTCTGAGCGAAAATGGGCTCAAAATCGATTTATCTAACTCCCTTTAAAGGTGGCGCGCGTAGACGTGGTGTAAGAGCGTCCTGAGGTCCGTCGCTGCAAGTCCCGATGTTACTCCTTCTTGAGACCGTGCCTCTCGACTATCTCGTCCACTATCTCCCCGGCGCGCCGCCCGAGCGCGCGGCGCCTCCCCTCTGTCGGGGCGGGCCTGTCCGCGGGCCCGGCGAAGCCCTCGGCGGCCGAGGCCTCGGAAAACACGCGCTGCTGGGACCACTGCCCCTCGGTCTCCATGAGGCTCGCGCACGTCAGGCGCAGCATCGACTCCCTCGAGGGGAAGGACTGCACGACCCTGTAGCGGCGCTTGATCTCGCGGTTGGCGCGCTCCTGGACGTTGTTGGTTCGGAGCTTGGCCCAGTGCGCCCTGGGGAAGGCCGTGAACGCCAGCGCGGAGTCCTCGGCCTGCTCGAAGACCTCGCCGGCCCTGGCGGACACCGACGCCACCCAGGGCGCCGCCTCGGCCCACACGCAGCGCGCGAGGTCGGGGTCGTCCTGGTAGACCGCGGCGTGCACGAGGTCCCTGACGGCCGCCTTGGAGTCCTCGGGCCTGCCCGAGCAGGCGCTCTGGAGGTTGCGCTGCAGGTGCGTCACGCAGCGCTGCCAGGCGCAGCCCTGGAACAGGCGCGAGACGGCGGCCACGAGCCCGGCGTGGCTGTCGGAGACCACGAGGCGAACGCCGGCCAGCCCGCGCTCGCGCAGCCCGCCGAGGAACGCCGCCCAGGAGTCCTCGCTCTCGGTGTCGACCACGTCGCAGCCCAGGAAGTGCTTGCGCCCGTCGGCGCCCAGCCCGATCGCGGTCACGACGCCCTGCGAGACGACCGACGAGCCGACCCTGCAGCTCATGAAGGTGGCGTCGAGCCACAGGTAGCAGCACGGCGTGCCCGAAAGGTCGCGGCGGCGGAACTCCGCCACCTCGGCGTCGAGGTCGGAGCAGAGGCTCGAGACCTCCGAGCTCGACAGCGAGGATATGCCCAGCCTGGACGCCACGCGCTCGACCTTGCGGGTGGACACGCCGCACACGTACATCTCCTGCACGAGGGCGGCCACCGAGGTGTCGACGCGCGACCATCGCGCGAGCATGCCCTCGGGGTAGTAGGTGCCGTGCCTGAGCTTGGGTATCTCGAGCTCCACGTCGCCCACGGCGGTCTTGAGCGACCTGGGGCGGTAGCCGTTGCGGCTGTTCTCCCTGCCGTCGCTGCGCTCGTTGCGGCCCGCGCCGCACATCTGCTGGGCCTCGGAGTCCATCAGCGCGTTCATCACGCCGCCCAGCACCCTGCACGCGAACTCGCGCGCGTCGCCGCACTCCTGCCAAAGCCTCGCCGCCTCGAGGGCCTCGTCGCGGCCGAGGCGCAGTACACTCTCTTCTTGGGGCATCGCCTTTCCTTCCATTCGTCACCTTCATTACTCCAACGACGAATTCTAGGCGGTGTCCCCTCCCTTTCAAGAAAGGGAAGAGGCGGGTCATGCCCCGCCTCTTACACCACATCTCTGCGCGCTACCCCTTTAAAGGGCGTTTGACGGCTTTCAACCTCTTCGAATCGCTCAAATTAGGCAATTTGCTCTCGATTTTGCTGCTACTAAATTGGTGACAGTACTCATATTTGCCACTTTTTGACCACGAGGTGTTCAGAGGAGCTCTCGAGAAGCATCTAACGGTACAATAGCTACCACGTGGCTGGGTTTTGCCGGCCGAATGTGCGATGTCGTGGGAGGGGACATGGTCGAGTTTACAAAGACGATTAAAGATCCGTTGGGACTACATGCCCGCCCGGTTGCGCTGCTCTATGACATCATTGCCAAGCATCGTAGCGACGTGTCAGTCAGCATCGGCGATCGCCACACGGATGGCCGCGATGTCATGGGACTCATGGCTCTCTACGGCGAGTGCGGCGAGGACATCATCTTTCGCGTTTCGGGCGTAGACGAGGCTTCCTGCGTTACGTCGATCAGAAACCTCTCGCTTTAAGCATGACAGGGCGTGGTAAAGGATGGTCCTTTGCCGCGCCTTTTTGTTTCGTATAGGAAACTTTTTCGAAATCTGAATGGGGACCCTTTCCAAAAAGTTAACCACGTGTTAGTTTACTAAAGCGAACATAGACGTGGTTAACTTTTACCGCGTCGATGTTGAGGACGAACTGACGTTAGGAGCAACTCATGTCTTGCGGACCGCAGATGCCGGCCATGCCGCTTTCGATGGTAAAAGCGGGCGAAACCGTGCGCGTGTCTCGTGTAAAGGGCAATGAGGATATGAAGCACCACCTCAAGGACCTCGGCTTTGTCGAGGGCAGCGAAATCCACGTGGTGAGCTCGAGTGGCGCCAATATCATCGTCACTGTGCTGGGCGCACGCTTTGGTATCGATTCCAAGGTCGCCATGCACATCATGACCGTCGGTTAGTCGACGGTATTTCTGTACGCACTGAAAGGGGGACAAGTAAATGAAGACGTTGGGTGACGTTAAGGTGGGCGAGAGCTCTACCATCGTCAAGCTTCACGGTGAGGGCGCGCTTCGCCGCCACCTTATGGACCTGGGGCTCATCAAGGGCACTTCGTTCAAGGTCGTGAAGGTCGCGCCGCTCGGTGATCCGGTCGAGATCAACGTGCGCGGCTACGAGCTTTCCATCCGCAAGGAGGAGGCCGCCGTCGTCGAGGTTCAGTAAGGACTCGTGGCGCATATTTCTGCAGATAAAGTTAGGTATTTCTAACTTAATGCTGCAATTTGAAGCACATTATCCAGCCTGCGCGGAGAAAGCAGCGCAGGCACACAAGGAAGAAGGATTGAATGGCGGATTCTCAGATCCATGTCGCGCTGGCGGGTAACCCCAACTGCGGCAAGACCACGCTTTTCAACCTGATCACCGGTGCCAACGGCTACGTTGGCAACTGGCCCGGCGTCACGGTTGAGAAAAAGGAAGCCAAGCTCCTAAGCGACAAGAACGTTACCATCACGGACCTCCCCGGCATCTACTCGCTTTCCCCCTACAGCCCCGAGGAGCAATGCTCGCGCGATTACCTCATGAGCGGCGAGCCCGATGTAGTCGTCCAGGTGGTCGACGCCACCAACCTCGAGCGCAACCTGTACCTGGCGCTTCAGGTTATCGAGACCGGCCTGCCCGTGGTCGTTGCCCTCAACATGGCCGACTTGGTCGAGAAGAACGGCGACAAGATCGACACGGACAAGCTCTCCAAGAAGCTCGGCTGCCCGGTCATGATGATCTCGGCCCTTAAGAACAAGGGCATCAAGGAGCTGTTCGAGCAGGTTAAGAAGTCCGCTGCTTCCAAGGGCGAGGTGCCGGAGCACAAGTTCGACTCCTCCATCGAGGACGTTCTGGACCACATCGAGAACAACCTGCCGGCGAGCGTTCCCGCTAACAAGCGTCGCTATTACGCCGTCAAGCTGTTCGAGCGTGATGCAGACGCCTGCAAGCTCATCAACCTCACCAAGGAGAAGGCCGCTCGCGTGGAGGAGCTGGTCGCCCAGTGCGAGCAGGACTGCGACGACGATGCCGAGTCCATCATCACCGGTGAGCGCTATGGCGTCATCGCGCACATCATCGATGAGTGCCTCACCAAGGCCCCGGCCAAGATGAGCACCTCCGAGAAGATCGACCGTGTGGTTACCAACCGTATCCTGGGCTTGCCGATCTTTGTCGTCATCATGTTCTGCGTGTACTACATCGCCGTTTCCACCCTGGGCGGCACGGTGACCGACTTCACCAACGACCAGCTCTTTGGCACCGACGGTTGGTATGTGCTCGGTCAGGGCCGCGATGCCTACGATGCAGCCGTCGAGGCTGCGGGCGACGATGCCGACTCGGTCGACCCGGCGCAGTACGGCCCCTATGTCCCGGGTATCACCACCGCGGTGCATGACGCCCTTGTGGCGGGCGGCACCGAGGACGGCGGTCTTGTTGACTCCCTTGTCTGCGACGGTATCGTGGCCGGCATCGGCGCCATCATGGGCTTTGTCCCGCAGATGTTCCTGTTGTTCGTGATGCTCTCTTTCCTGGAGGACTGCGGCTACATGGCCCGCGTCGCCTTCATCATGGACCGCGTGTTCCGCCGCTTTGGCCTGTCCGGTAAGTCCTTTATCCCCATGCTCGTGACCTCGGGCTGCGGCGTTCCCGGAGTCATGGCTACCAAGACCATCGAGAACGAGAAGGACCGCCGCATGACGGTTATGACCACCACGTTCATCCCCTGTGGTGCCAAGCTGCCGATCATCGCCCTGCTCATGGGTTCCATCATCGGCGATTCTTCCACCACCGCCGCGTGGATCAGTCCGCTGTTCTACTTCCTGGGCGTCTTTGCCGTCATCGCTTCGGGCCTCATGCTCAAGAAGACCAAGCTCTTCGCCGGCCGCCCGACGCCGTTTGTTATGGAGCTTCCTGCCTACCACTTCCCGGCGATCCGCTCTTGGGCGCTGCACGTGTGGGAGCGCTGCTGGGCCTTTATCAAGAAGGCCGGTACGGTCATCTTCGCGTCCACTGTCGTGGTTTGGTTCCTGTCCAACTTTGGTAGCTACAACGGTTCCTTTGGCTACCTGCCCGCGATGGACGGCATCTCCGAGGAGTTCATGGACTACTCCGTGCTGGCCATGCTCGGTAACCTGATCTCCTGGATCTTCGCCCCGCTTGGCTTTAGCACCTGGCAGGCAACAGCGCTGTCCGTCTCGGGCCTTGTCGCCAAGGAGAACGTCGTCGCCACCGCCGGCTCGCTGCTGTCCGTTGCCGACGCGGGCGAGACCGACCCGAGCCTGTGGACCGCGTTTGCCGGCATGTTCCCCACCATGGGCGCTTGCGTCGCCTTTGGCGCGTTCAACCTGCTGTGCGCTCCGTGCTTTGCTGCCATGGGTGCCATCCGCAACCAGATGGATTCCGGCAAGTGGTTCGCGATTGCCATCGGTTACGAGTGCATCTTCGCTTGGGTGATCGGCCTGTTCATCAACCAGTTCTACAACCTGCTTGTGTTGGGACAGTTTGGTATCTGGACGGTTGTGGCCATCGTGCTGCTGGTTGCGATGCTCTTCCAGATCTTCCGTCCCATGCCCAAGCATGCATGGACCGACGAGGACGAGACCAACGCTGCTTCCGCCGCAGTTTCCGCTTAAGTCCGAATAAGGATTAACCCCTTTCCACGAGCCCGGGTGTCCCAGCGACACTCGGGCTTTTTGGTGGGGGAGATGTGGCGTTTCCGCAGATAAAACCGACCAAAATAAATCTGTCCCTTTTTGGTAGGTGGAGAATGGGGTAAAGTAAGTGATGGTTAACTAGAGGAGGCTTGCTATGGCACCTATCGATATTGTTGTACTGGCTGTTATCGGTATTGCGTTTGTCGCCGCCTGCGTGCGCATCTACCGCAAGGGCGCCTGCGCCGACTGCGCTCAGGGTGGCGTTTGCACGGGGCATTGCTCCAACAAAAAGACGTGTGCCGCGCTTAAGGGCGTGGACAAAATCGCCGAAGACTTGGGTCGCGGTATCAAATAAGGTCCAGACATCCAAGCGCCTCGCGAGCATCCGTTCGCGGGGCGCTTTGCGCATTTGAGGGAGAGCACGGCGAGTCGAAGAGTATTTTTGGGGTATCGTTAACTGGACTATTAATTGGCAACTTATCTATAACGGAGTAACCGCATGAGCGCCCGCGTAACCATGAAGGACATAGCCGCCGAGCTTGGCGTTTCCATCAATACCGTGCACAAGGCCCTGACGGGAAAGGCCGGCGTGAGCGAATCCGTGCGCGCCAAGGTGAACGCCAAGGCCGAGGCCATGGGCTATCACCGCAACACAAGTGCCTCAAGCCTGCGCCGCAAGGATATCAATCTGGTGTTTTGCCTGCCCCGCGCATCGCGCGAGGGAGCGTACTTTTTCCGTTACCTGTGGGAAGGCTGCAATCGCTTTGAACAGGAGGTCATCGACCGGGGCATTACGGTTGAGCGCGTTGAATTTGGCGTGGGCGGCTACGCTGATGCACTCGAGCAAATCGACGAGCGTCTGCAGGTGGGCGAGAAGATTGATGGCTTGCTCGCCTATGCGCCGGGCGACGATCGTGCGACTGAGCTTTTGGGGCAGATCGCCGAGGCGGGCGTGACGATTGAGCTTGTCGACGGCGACCGTCCGCATTTGAATCGTTTGGGTGCGAGCTTGGCCGATTATTCGACGGCAGGCAGCCTTATGGCCGAGCAGGCGGCAAACCTGGTCCATGCTTCTGGGGCCGACGCCCGCGTGCTCCTTTTGACAGGCGACCCATATACCGATTCGCACTATCTAACCGCCCGCGCCTTCCACAATTACCTGCGCGAACGTGATATTCCATGGCAGGTTGAGGATCTTGCAGGTGCCCATGCACAAGTCAAACAACTCGAGCATGAGCTCGAAAAGCGCTTGAGTGCGCCGGACGCCCCCGAACTTATCTGTAGCGTTTTTGCCGTTGGTTCCGAAGTGGTTGCCGACGCGCTCGTCTCGACCGGCAAGGCCGGTCAGGTCATGGTGATCGGCAACGACCTGTTTCCCGAAAGTGCTCTGGCCTTGCGCCGCGGTATCTTTACCAATATTGTCTATAAGAACCCGACGAGCCTGGCGTATCGCGGCGCTAAGACGCTGGGCGATTATCTGCTGTGGGGAAGGACCCCGACGGTGCCCGTCCAGAAGGGCGCCGTCGAGATGGTATTTGCCAGCAATGTCGACCGCTACTGCGAACTTGCGGGTATTTAGTCGATTGAGCAGGTACCCCCTCTTGCGACGTGCAATTTTGGGAGTATTCAGCATTGGCATGCCTTGAATGAGGTGCAGAACGACTGTTTTAAGTGCCCCCGATGGCGTAATTTGCCATCGGGGGCACTTTTTATGCCGATCGGGCGCTATCTGCGTTCCAAATAGGACGCTGAGGATGGCGCACGGCGCGCTCCAATGCTGAATACTCCCAAAAAATGTACGTCGGGACATGACCCACCTGAGCAAAAGCGCTCAAGTTTGGTGATCGGGGACGCCAACCAGTCCGCAATACATGCAAGTCACATCTCCAGCAACCGTTGAACGGGCAAAATCTACCGTTCACCCCGTGGTGGTTAGGTGAACGTTCACCTTTTGAGGTGCAATGGATTAGTATAGTGAACGTTCACCTAAAGGATAACGAGCGCGCCGTGCGCCCGCGTTGCCAGCAAAGGGGCTGTTTGATGAAAAACTTTATGGACGATCAGGATTTCCTGCTGAGCACTAAGACCGGCGAGGAGCTGTTCCACAACTTTGCCGAGGGCATGCCCATCGTCGACTATCACTGCCACATTTCTCCTAAGGAGATTTGGGAGGACAAGCGTTTCGAGAACATCACCGAGGTTTGGCTGGGCGGCGACCACTACAAGTGGCGCCTGATGCGTGCCAACGGCGTCGACGAGCGTTTTATCACTGGCGACGCCCCTGCTCGCGAGAAGTTCCAAAAGTGGGCCGAGACCCTGGGTCGCTGCGTTGGCAACCCCGTCTTTGAGTGGAGCCACCTGGAGCTTAAGCGCTACTTTGGCTACGAGGGCGTCCTCAACGGCAAGACTGCCCAGGAGGTCTGGGACCTTGCCAACGCCAAGCTCGCTGAGGCTAGCTTTACCTGCCGTAACCTGATCAAGCAGTCCAACGTCCGCATGATCTGCACTACCGACGACCCCGCCGACAGCTTTGAGTGGCACAAGAAGATTGCCGCCGACGACAGCTTTGACGTTCAGGTCGTTCCCGCCATGCGCCCCGATGCCGCTTTGCGCATCGAGCGCGGCCAGGAGTTTGCCGACTACTGCAAGCACCTTTCCGAGGTTGCCGGCGTTGAGGTCAGCGACTTTGAGGGCATGAAGGCTGCCATTTCCAAGCGCTACGACGTTGCTCACGAGCTGGGCTGCCGCGCCTCCGACCACGCACTCGACTACGTTATGTACGTCCCGGCTACCGCCGACGAGATCGAGGCTATCTTTGCCAAGGGTCTGGCTGCCGAGCCGCTTACCGAGGAAGAGGTCCTCAAGTACAAGACTGCCTTTATGCAGTTCGTTGCCGGCGAGTATGTCCGTCTGGGCTGGGCCATGCAGCTGCACTTTGGCTGCAAGCGCGACAACAACCGCGCCATGTTCGCCAAACTCGGTCCCGACACCGGCTACGACTGCATCTCCAACTACACGCCGTCCGACCAGCTCGCCGATTTCCTCAACTCCATCCAGGAGACCTGCGGCCTGCCCAAGACCATCCTGTACAGCCTGAACCCCATCGATAACACCATGATCGATACCGTCATGGGTTGCTTCCAGGAGGCTCCGACTGCCGGTAAGATCCAGAACGGCTCCGCCTGGTGGTTCAACGACAACGAGGTCGGCATGCGCGAGCAGCTTACGGCTCTGGCTAACGAGGGCGTGTTGGGCAACTTTGTGGGCATGCTTACCGATTCCCGCTCCTTCCTGTCCTATCCGCGCCACGAGTACTTCCGTCGCGTGCTGTGCAGCGTGATCGGCGAGTGGGTCGAGCAGGGCAAGTACCCGGCCGACATGGAGCTGCTGGGCGAGGTTGTGCGTGACATCAGCTACAACAATGCGGTCCGCTACTTTGGCTTTGACCTGGACACCGACGAGGCCTAAGCCCGCATCGAATCACATCGAACCCTGGGCGCCGTTGCCACACGCGGAGCCCCGTTTTGCTTGCACGCTAACAAACATCTAAGGAGACACATAGATGGAGAACATCAGCTACGATGCGCTCGAGAAGATTGGCTACAAGGGCTATTTGCTGCCCAAGGATGCTCCCGAGAAGGTTCTGCAGTTTGGCGAGGGCAATTTCCTGCGCGCCTTCGTCGACCGCTTCTTTGACATGGGCAACGAGGCCACCGGCTGGAACGGCAAGGTCGTCATGGTGCAGCCCATCAGCGGTGCCTTTGGCTTTGCCGACGGTATCAATGCCCAGGACGATCTGTACACCGTGCTGGTGCGCGGCAAGGAGAACGGCAACACGGTTGACGAGTCCCGCGTGATCAGCGCCTGCAGCCGCTGCCTTAACCCGTATCGTGAGGACGACTACCGCGCCATGATGGAGGTCGCTGTCTCCGACGACCTAGAGATCATCGTCTCCAACACCACCGAGGCCGGTATCGCCTATGACCCGTCCTGCAAGGCCGACGACATGCCACCCGCGAGCTTCCCCGCCAAGCTTGCCCAGGTGCTCCACACCCGCTGGGCTGCCGGTAAGCCGGGCGTCATCGTCCTCGCCTGCGAGCTCATCGATCACAACGGCGAGGAGTTGCTGCGCATCATGAACCAGTATGTGAGCGACTGGGGCTGGGAGGACGAGTTTGCGCAGTGGATGGCCAACGACTGCACCGTCTGCACCACGCTCGTCGACACCATCGTACCGGGCCGTATCCGCGACGCATCCGAGGCCGCCGCGGTGGCTGAGCGTCTGGGCTACGAGGATCCCTTCCTGGCCGTGCGCGAGCCCTTCCAGATGTGGGGCATCCAGGGCGACGAGTCGCTTGCCGAGAAGCTTCCCTTTGTGAAGGCTGGTCTTCCGGGTGTCTTTGTGACTCCCGACGTCACCCCGTACAAAAAGCGCAAGGTCCGCATCCTCAACGGTGCCCACACCGCCTTCGTTCCGGGTTCCTGGGTTGCCGGCTTTGATATCGTGCGCGGCTGCATGCATGACGAGACCATTCGCGGCTTCATGAACACCATGCTCTACGACGAGGTCATTCCGACGCTTGCCGCCGACTTGGATGTCGAGGACTGCAAGGCCTTTGCCGCCGCCGTCGAAAACCGCTTCGACAACCCGTTTATTGATCATGCGCTGCTCTCCATCTGCCTCAACTCCACGGCTAAGTGGCGCGCTCGCGACCTGCCCACGCTCAAGGACTACGTTGCCGAGACCGGCAACCTGCCCAAGTGCCTGGCGACGAGCCTCGCTACGCTCATCTCCTTCTACACGCAGGAGCTCGTGTCCCGCGAGGGCGACGGCCTGCACCTGCGTCGCTCCGACGGCACCGAGTACACCGCTCAGGACGACGCCTTCGTGCTCGACTTCTACGCCGCCCATGCCGGCGCCGACGATGCCCAGCTGGTGCACGACGTGCTCACCAACGAGCAGATGTGGGGCGAGGACCTTACGCAGATCGCAGGTCTTGAGAAGTTTGTCGTCAGCGCGCTCGCCGTCGTGCGTGCCGAGGGCGCCAAGCAGGCCTTCGCCAACGCTCAGGCGTAAATTTCCGGCGCAGACGCGGGCGCGGGACGGCGTGCCCGCGTCTCGACTTCTGCTCAACCTGTAGGGTTAGGACCATTTGCAATGAACACTATCCAGATCAATCCGGCCGACAACGTGATCGTCGCGCTGTCGCCGCTTGCCAAGGGCACCGCCGTTGCGGTTCCCGGGGTGGGCGAGGTCGTGGCCGCGGAGGATATTCCGCAGGGTCATAAGATGGCCGTGCGCTCGATTGCCGCGGGGGAGGACGTCATCAAGTACGGCCTTCCTATCGGCCATGTGACGGGCGATGTCCAGCCCGGTCAGTGGCTCCACACGCACAATGTGAAGACCAACCTTTCGGGTGAGGTCGAGTACGCCTACAACCCCACGCATCCGGTCGTGGATCCCGTTGAGCCTGAGACCTTTATGGGGTTCCGCCGCGCCGACGGTCGTGCCGCGACGCGTAATGAGCTGTGGATCATCCCCACGGTCGGCTGTGTCAACGAAGTCGCCCGTGCCATGTGTGAGAAGGCCCAGGATCTGGTCGATGGCTCGCTGGAGGGTGTTTACTACTTCCCGCATCCCTTTGGCTGCTCGCAGACCGGCGCCGACCATGCCCAGACGCGTCGTCTGCTGGTGGCGCTCTCGCGTCATCCTAATGCGGCCGGCGTGCTATTCCTGTCGCTCGGTTGCGAGAACTGCACGCACCAGCAGGTGCTCGACGAGCTCGGTGACTTCGATCACGAGCGCGTTCGCTTTCTCACCTGCCAGGATGTAGCCGACGAGCAAATCGAGGGCCACAAGATTCTGGCCGAGCTGGCTGACCTGGCCAAGCAAGCCAAGCGTGAGCCCATTTTGGCCTCCGAGCTGGTTATTGGTCTTAAGTGCGGCGGCTCCGACGGTCTTTCGGGCATTACCGCCAACCCCACGATCGGTCGCGTGAGCGATATGGTCGTCGCCCGTGGCGGCACGTCGGTGCTTACCGAGGTGCCCGAGATGTTTGGCGCCGAGAGTATCCTGCTCGACCGTTGCGAGAACGAGCAGGTCTTTAACGCTGCCTCCGACATGCTCAATGGATTTAAGGACTACTTTATTAGCCACGGCGAGGTCGTTTATGAGAACCCGAGTCCCGGCAACAAGGACGGCGGTATTACCACGCTCGAGGACAAGAGCTGCGGCTGCGTGCAAAAGGGCGGATCTGCCCCCATCGTCGACGTGCTGCCGTATGCCGGCCAGGCAAATAAACACGGCCTGAACATGCTGTGCGGTCCGGGCAACGACATGGTATCCACCACGGCGTTGACGGCTGCCGGCTGCCACGTGATTCTGTTCTCGACCGGCCGCGGCACACCGTTTGGCGCGCCGGCGCCTACCCTCAAGGTGTTCACCAATCAGCGTTTGTGCGACCACAAGGCCAACTGGATGGACTTTAACGCTGGCGTGATTGCCACGGGTGAGCGCACGCTCGACGAGGCCGCCCGCGATTTGTACCAGCTGGTGCTACAGACGGCGAGCGGTAAGCTCACGAGTGCCGAGCGCCGTGGCTGTCACGAGATCAGTATCTGGAAGGACGGCGTCTGCTTGTAGCGGCAAGTGCGCCCAAGCATAGCGCGATGTCATCGGCCCCGTCGGGAGTGTTCCCGGCGGGGCTTTTTCGTTTCGTGGTTAAGTGAATATGTTGGAAAATCTGATAAACGTTCACCTATCTCATGGCTGTCCAGCATGGCACCTTTACCAGCAGACAATAGGTCTTAGAGCCTCAATTGTGTCCGTTCAGCGGTAAAAATCGACCGTTCAAGGATATTATTCAAGTGAACGTTCACCTGTCGTAAGCAATCGCGCATAATCTAACTAAACGTTCACCCTGAACGCTGGGCAGACAGATGTCAGTGTGGACTCAACTGTCTTGTTACAAGACAATCGAGAAAAGAGAGGGAGCTCGATGACTAATAAGATCGGAAAAAAGCGTAAGATCACATTCTGGACGCGCTTGGGCTTTGGTATGGGCGGTATGCTCAATTCCGGTGCCCTGACCTTTACGCACAGCTACATGGTGCTGTTCCTGTCCACGGAGTGTGGCCTGTCCGCAGGCGAGGCTGCACTGATCAGCTCGTTTGCCATCTATGTCAACGCCATTCTTTGCCCGCTGATGGGCTTTGTGGCCGATAACTTCTATGCCACCAAGATTGGCCGCATCTTTGGTCGTCGTCGTTTCTGGATCTTGCTGGCCATCCCGATGATGATCGCCGAGCCGCTCATCTTCGTGGCTACGCCGTTTGGCTTCCCGTACTACTTTGTGCTGTACCTGATCTACAACGTCGCGTACACGTTCTGCACCGCCAACCTGTCGCCGCTTACCATCGAGATGACCGACGACTTTAAGGAGCGTACGTACCTCACCGGCTACAAGCATCTCTTTGGTAACGCCGCCGGCTTCCTGATGGCTGCACTTGTGGGCTTCGGCTTTGGCACCTTCGGCGAGACTAACCCGTTCAGCTACTTCATCATCGCTACGGTCAACGCTTCGGTCATGGCAATCTCGCTGCTCTGCGTGTACCTGTCCACGTGGGAGCACACCCCCGAGGAGGTCGCTCAGGAGAAGATCGAGAGCGTTGGCGAGGGCATCAAGAAGTTCTTTGTGGACGTTATCTCCACCTTCCGCAACAAGTCCTTCCGCAAGGTCCTGTATGCACAGGTCTCCACGAAGCTTGCTGCTGCCTGCTGGTCTGCCTGCCTGTCCTTCTTCATCGTCTACTGCCTGCAGATTCCTAAGTCCTACGAGTCCGTGATGGAGATGCCTGGCAAGGTCGTCGCTATCGTCTGCACCGCCATCTGGGTCGCCCTCATGGCCAAGAAGGGCTTCCACAAGTCTTGGTACCTCGCAAATGTCGGTTGCGCTGCGTGCATCATTGCCTACAACTACTTCGCCTTTGGTCAGATCAACGGCACCTCCACGGTCGCCATCGCCATGATCGCCTACCCCATCATCTTCGCCATCTGGAAGTTCTTCTACGTCGGCTTCCAGTACCTGCCCGATGTTCTGCTCAACTACATCCCCGATGTCGATGAGCTCATCACCCTGCGTCGTCGCGAGGGCATCTACAGCTCCGCGCAGCAGCTCTGCCAGCAGATCGCCCAGGCTATCGCCGTCAACGTGTGGGCTATCGTCCTTGCTGCCTCCGGCTTCATTCAGACCGCCGGCAATAGCGACGCCGTGACCCAGCCCGCTACCGTGCCTCTGTATATCTGCGGCTACATGATCATCGGCTGCGCCGGCTTCTTCCTGCTTGCGGCCGTCCTTGCCCGCGGCATCAAGATCGACAAGGAGCAGTGCGACATCCTTTGCGACGAGATTCACCGCGTCAAGGAGGGTGGCAAGATGGCCGACGTCAAGCCCGAGGTCAAGGCGCTTTGCGAGGAGCTCTCCGGCTTTAAGTACGAGGACTGCTTTGCCCACAACAACGTTGGCTTCCAGGACGGTAGCGTAACCCCCGCCGAGTAAGGCCGACATATCGTCCAAATCACAGGGCCGTGCCACCGGAATTCCGCCGGCAGGCACGGCCCTTTTTCAACAGCGTACAATTTGCCTTTAGAGCATCTTTTTGAGGGAGAAATCCATGGAGACGAACGTTATCTGGCGCAACGCCCGCGCGGCCGTGATCGAGCTTGACGACGGCGGCTACTTTACCTGTGCCGATACGTGGGAGATCTTTGTCAACGACGAGCCCGCCGGTACCACGAATACGGTCGAGACCTATGTCGACGGCCTGACCCCCGGCAAGCGCAACCTGGTTCGTTTTGTTTGTGGCGAGCGTGAGCTGAGCGTAGGTGTCACCACGCCGGCTGAGCCCTTTACCATCAACGTTCGCGACTGTGGCGCCAAGGGTGATGCCGAGCATGATGACACCACCAACATCCAGGCTGCCATCATGGCCTGTCCAAAGGACGGGCGCGTGCTGATTCCCGCCGGCAGCTATCGTATCAAGTCCCTCTTCCTTAAGAGCAATATCAACATCGAGCTCGCCGAGGGAGCGGTGCTGCTGGCTCGCCACGATCGTGCGGCGCTTGCCTACATCCCCGGTACGGTCACGGGCGACGAGGGTGCTGGGTATGCTGGCACCGATATGCTGCCCCTGGGCCGCTGGGAGGGCGAGAGCTTCTCGACCTACTGCTCTACCTTTACGGGTCTGAGCGTGCACGACGTGTGCATCTATGGTCGCGGCGCGATCGACGGTCAGACTGATTTTGCCGAGGACAACTGGTGGAACAAGGACTTTAAGACCATCTTCCGTCCTGAGGAGGGCCGCGAGGTCGCCCGCCCGCGCATGATTTTCCTGTCCGAGTGCCAAAACGTGAGCTTGGCCGGCTTCACCGTCCGCAACAGCCCGGCGTGGAACATCCACCCCATCCTGTGCGAGCACGTCGATGCGCTCTGCCTGTCCATCGAGGGCCCCAAGAACTCCCACAACACCGACGGTTTCGATCCCGAGAGCTGCGGCTTTGTCCGCATCCTTGGCTGTCAGTTCTCGGTGGGCGACGACTGCATCGCCATCAAGAGCGGCAAGCTGGGCATTGAGCCTGAGCTTCGTCCCGCCACGCACGACGTGCTGATCTCTCACTGCTACATGCACGATGGTCACGGCGCCGTGGTCCTGGGTTCAGAGGCTGCCGGCGGCATCAAGGACCTTACCGTGAGCAAGTGCCTCTTTGAGCGCACCGACCGCGGCCTGCGCGTCAAGACCCGCCGCGGGCGCGGCAAGGATGCCGTCAACGAGGGCATTACCTTTGAGCACATTCGCATGGATGAGGTGCTCACGCCCTTCGTGGTCAACTCCTTCTACTTCTGCGACAAGGACGGCAAGACCGATTACGTGCAGTCTCGCGAGACGCTGCCTGTCGACGACCGCACGCCCGGCTTTGGTGCCACGACGTTTTGCGATATCGAGGCCACTAACTGCCACGCGGCCGCTGCCTACATCACGGGCCTGCCCGAGAGTAAAGTAACGCGCCTGACGTTCCAGGATGTCCACGTGACCTTCGCGCCGGATGCCGAGCCCTTTGTCCCGGCCATGGCCTGCGGCGTTGAGCCCATGGTGTGTCAGGGCATCATCGCGCAAAACGTCAAGGTACTCGATCTGCAAAATGTGGTGATCGAGGGCCAGGACGGCGAGGAACTGCAGCTCCAGAACGTCGACAAGGTTGTCCGTGCGTAGGCGTTTGCTCCTAAACAATTAAATTCGGTATGTCGCGACGCGCGATGGGCAGGGCCTTCCCGACCCATTGCGCGAACTTTTTATATGCCGAAACTGCAACGTAGACGGTCTACGACGAAAGGACGCGGTGACTGATGATGAGTGAGAGACGATTTTTTGAGGTTTCGCCCGAGCGTGCGGGGGCATATCACAGTATCTCTAAGGCCTTGGAGGCAATTGACGAATCCTGTCCGAATGACGGACGGCCGGTGACAATCCATATCGAGCCGGGTGAGTACCGCGAACGGGTCGAGATTCGTCGCCCGCATGTGACGATTGAGGGAGAGACGGCCGACAGCGTGCGTATCGTGGGCAGCCTGGGTGCCAAGATGCCTTCGGAGGACGGCTCGGGCGTGGACGGCACGCTCGGCACGTTTAGGACCTATACCGTTTTGGTCGATGCCGACGACGTACGGCTCGAGAACCTCACGATCGAAAACGATGCGGGCGATGGGCGCGAGGTCGGTCAGGCGATTGCCCTGTATGCCGATGGCGACCGTCTGGTTGTCGATGCCTGCTGCATTAAGGGGCACCAGGACACACTGTTTTTGGGTCCGCTGCCGCAGCATGAGGCCAAACCGGGCGGGTTCATAGGACCCAAACAGTATGCGCCGCGCCGGGTGGGGCGCCAGTATTTTCGACGTTGCCGGATCGAGGGCGATGTCGACTTTATCTTTGGCGGCGCGCGTGCCTACTTTGAGGGGTGCGAGATTCGCTCGCTCAATCGCGATATGGATGTCAACGGGTATGTAACGGCAGCCTCTACGCCTAAAGGCGAGCCGTACGGATTTGTGTTCCACGGCTGTTCGTTTACAGCTCCGGATGGCGTGGCGCCGGATTCGGTCTACCTGGGCCGTCCTTGGCGCGAATGGGCGCAAACTGTGCTGATCGATTGCTGGCTGGGGCGACATATCAAGCGCGAAGGCTGGTGGGATTGGAATAAGCCGGCGGCGCACAACTGCGTGCAGTATGCTGGCGCGATCCTGCATGGGCCGGCGGGTGATGCTACCGGCTGGGTGCCGTGGGCGAATGAACTCGATGTGATGGCTGCTGCCGGGTACGCCCGCGAACAGGTGCTTGCCGGTGCGGATGGCTGGGATCCCGAGGGAGGCACCGGTGATGCGGTTGAGACGGCTGGGCTATCTGCCAATGGTCGCACCGTGCACATCGAGACGTACTGCGAAGACGAGCCTGCGCTGCGTGCCCGGCTGAAGCGCGAGGGGCGCTCTGCCGCATTTGCGGGCCAGACTCCTGCAGATTTTGAGGCATGGAAGATTGCGACCAGGACTCGCCTGTGCGATGTTTTGGGCCTTTCGCTTATGGACCGCGCCCCGATTGAGATTCGTGAACTCAGCCGTGTGCGGGTTGCCGGCGGCATCGTGCGCACCCATGCGATGCTGCAGGTGGAGCGCGACGTTTGGATGCCATTCTACCTGTTGGAACCGTTTCATCCTAAGCTTGATGAGCGGGGACTCAAACGCTGTTATATCTGCCCGCATGGCCATCAGGGAGCGGGTGCTGCAAGCGTAGCCGGTGTTGCGGGCGTGCCGGCGGTCGATGATGCTGTGCGTAAGTTCAATTACGACTACGGTCTGCGTTTGGCGCGTATGGGTTACGTGACCGTCTGCCCCGACGCACGCGGTTGGGGATACCGTCGTGACTGGAAGGGTCAGGGCGATGACGAGAACAGCTTTCTGCGCGGCACGTGCCTAAACCAGGCGCGCATGGCCGAGCCGCTGGGACTTACCGTTGCGGGCCTCAACGCCTGGGATAACATGCGTCTGATCGATTACCTAGAGGCGCGCGGCGACATTGCCATGGACGACCTGGGCTGTTTTGGCTTTTCGGGCGGCGGATACATGACGCTGTATCTGGCGGCGCTCGACCCGCGTGTGCGCAAGGCGTTTGTCTCGGGCTATCTGTACGGTGTCGACGATTCGCTGCTGCATCTCAATGGCAATTGCAGCTGCAACTACACACCCGGACTTTGGCGCTTGCTCGACATGGGCGATATTGCCTCGCTTATTGCGCCGCGCCCGTTGTTAGTGCAAAGCTGCGAAGAGGATCATCTGAACGGTTCGCGCGGGCTGAAAAATGTTGACGAGCAGCTCGAGATCGTGCGCGATGCCTACAAGTTGCTGGGTCGCAGAGATGGCCTGCGGCACGAGGTGTGTCCGGGTGAACACCATCTGGGCGTGGCACATCTTGTCGAGGATATCGAATGGCTCGATTCGCACGTTGCGGAATGCGCCCGTGCATAGCCCCTCGGCATGCTGCGAATAAACGGTACGTTCCTGTATGACTGCCGATGGGCGGATGAGGAGAAGATTATGGAAACGAAGAGTTTGAGTGAATCGACCATTTGCTGCTTTGGCGATTCGACCACATGGGGGGATAACGGATGCGGCGCAGGCGGCAACGACATCTCTTGGACTTCGCATCTGGGCGCGTTGCTGGGAGGTGCAGTCGTCGAGAACTTTGGCATCAAGGGTTCGCGTATCGCCATCAAGGCCGACCGTACCGATTCATTTGTCGAGCGCTTGGACGGCATCGACGATGCGGCCGATGTCTATGTTGTCTTTGGCGGCGTTAACGACTTTAGCCGCAACGTGCCGCTTGGCGAGTTGGGCAGCACCGATGCGCATGAGTTCTATGGTGCGGTCGACTATCTGATCCGAACCATCACGGCGCGCTCGTCTCGGGCAAAGCTCGTGTTTATGACGCCGTGCAAGACGAGTGGTAAGCACGAGAAGGATATCCCGGCAAGCGATGAGGCGAACCATTTGGGTCTGACGCAAGACGCCTACGTGCGAGCGATGCTGGAGGTCTGTGACCGTTACTCCGTTCCGGTGATTGACCTGTATGCGCAAAGCGGCATCAGCCCGTTTTTGCCGGAGCACCGCGAGCTCTATATGCCGGACGGTCTGCATTACAGTCCTGCCGGCTATGAGCGCCTGGCGCATCGCATCGCCGCGGGTCTCACCGCCGTTTGCCGCTAAAAGTCTGCCGTTTGCGGGGAATATAGGGTTAACGTTCACCCTATATTCCCCGTTCGCGTTACACTAGGGGTAACGTTCACCTATCGTTTATGTCAGAGGGGACAGCAATGGGTTGCAATCAAATCCTGGACCGTTATATCGAGCAGTTGATCGAAACCTCTACGCCGCAGGCGCCGGCTTGGAATATCGAAAAGATTCGCGCCGGCAAGGAGAACACCTGGAACTATATCGACGGCTGCATGATCAAGGCGCTCATCGAGCTGTACGAGATCACGGGTGAGCAGCGCTACCTGACCTTTGCCGATGACTACATCGATTTCTTTGTCCAGGACGACGGTACCATCAAGCATTACAACCCGCAGGAGTACAACCTCGATAACGTCAATGCGGGCAAGACCCTCTACAAGCTCTATGACCTGGTGGGCAAGCCCAAGTACCGTGCCGCCATGGACACCATCTACCGCCAGCTCGAGACCCAGCCGCGCACCAAAGAAGGCGTGTTTTGGCACAAGGCCGTCTATCCCAACCAGATCTGGCTCGATGGCATGTATATGGCCCAGCCGTTCTACATGCAGTACGAGCTGAGCTTCCACAACCGTCGTGCCTGCTCGGACAGCTTCCATATGTTCCAGGTCGTGCATGACCTGATGCGCAACCCCCTCAACGGTCTGTACTATCACGCTTACGACGCGAGCCGCAAACAGTTCTGGTGCGACCCGGTCACCGGCCTTTCGGCTAACTTCTGGCTGCGCGCCGAGGGCTGGTTTGCCATGGCACTCATCGATACCTGGGAGCTCATGCCGCCTTCGATGTCGGCCGAGAAGGACGAGATTCGCAAGATGTTCCACGACCTGATCGATGCCATGCTGCCGTATCAGGACGAGAAGACCGGCATGTGGCATCAGGTCATCAACCTGCCCAATATCGCCCCCAACTACCTGGAGGAGTCTGGTAGCGCGATTTTTGCCAATGCCATCATGAAGGGCGTGCGTCTAGGCGTGCTGGGCGAGCGTTACTACCAGTACGGCCGTCGCGCCTTCGACGGCATCTGCGAGACCTGCCTGTCCGAGCATGATGGGCAGCTGGCGCTCGACAACATCTGCCTGGTTGCGGGCTTGGGAAACACCGCGCACCGCGAGGGCACGTTTGATTACTACATGAGCGAGCCCGTGGTCAAAAATGATGCAAAGGGTGTGGCGCCGCTGGTGCTTGCCTATATCGAGACCATGCATCACGACAAGCTGGCCGGTAAGCGCGATCCGCTCGCCCCCTCGGGCGTGTGCTCCATCGAGGACCCGTTTGGCGGATACACCCCGGGCATCAACGCTCATAAGGGATGTGAATAACGTGGGGGCTATTACTCCGGGTGTACGTTTGCACGACCTTCCGCAGGGGACCGTCGAGGAACGCATTCGCATGGCGGGAGAGCTGGGCTTTTCGTGCATTCAGCTGCCGAGCAAGGTGCTCTACGCATCGATGGGGATCGATCGAGGCGGCCTGACCCGCGAGCTTGCCGACCATTTGCGTGCGGTGCTCGACGAGGCGGGCGTTTCGGTCGCCGTGCTCGGCTGCTATAAGAATCTGGCGACGCCCGATCGCCAACAGCTCATGGATAACTTTGCCGAGTACGAGGCATGCTTGAACTTTGCCCAGATGCTCGGCGGATGCCCGGTTGGCACCGAGACCGGTCGCCCCAATGCGCAGAACCGCGTTGCGGACGACCGCATGACCGATGAGGCACTCGAGGCTTTTGTGGACGGGCTTGCGTATGTCTGCGAGCGTGCCGAGGCCATGGGCGGTCAGGTTCTAATTGAGCCCGGTTGGAACGAGACGGTCAACACGCCAGATCGCTGCCGTGAGGTGCTGGAGCGCGTCTCGAGCCCGTCGCTCGGCGTGATCTATGACCCAGTGTCGCTGCTGCACCCCAGCGTCGTTGACGAAGCACAGGAAATCACCGCGCGCATGCTCTATTTATGCGGCAGCAAGATCCGCGTGCTGCACGCCAAGGATTTTGGGGTCGTTGATAACGAGGACGAAGCCGGTTGGTGCGACGGTACGGGTTCACGCCTGGTGTGTCATGGCGTGGGCGAGACGGGCCGCTATGACTTTGAGCCCGTAGTGGCCTGGGCGGCTGCCGCCTGCCCTGGGATTCCCTGCGTGGTCGAGAACAGTGTGCCGGCGACGGCGGCTGACTGCCTAGCGACACTCGAGCACATGTCCGCTCGCTGCGGGGCTTCGCATCGCGAGTTATAGCATTGGCTTTTGCCGTGTCGGCAGATTGAGATTACCTGTATGGGGGCGGCGGTGAAGGGTCTTTATCGTCGCCCCCATTGGATTGCATTAAAAAGGGGAGTTGCGTGGCTATCCACATTGTCGAAGAGGCGAATCGTTGCCTAGGTTGTAAAAGGGCGTTCTGTCAGATTAAGGGCTGCCCGGTTCAGACGCCTATTCCGCAGGTCATCGACCTGTTCAAACAGCGTCGTCTAGAAGAGGCGGGCGAGCTGCTGTTCCAGAACAATCCCATGAGCGCGGTCTGCTCCGTGGTGTGCAACCATTCGGGCCAGTGCGAGGGTGCTTGCATCCAGGGCCGCAAGGGCACACCCGTGCATTTCTCGAGCATCGAGAACTATATCTCGACAGCGTATTTGGATCGTAAGGAGTGGACGTCTGCGCCGTCGTGCGGCAAACAGGTTGCTGTGGTCGGTTCCGGTCCCGCCGGTATTACCGTGGCCATTAAGATGGCCCAGCTAGGCTGTGCCGTCACGGTATTTGAACAGCGCCCCGAGATCGGCGGTGTGCTGGAATACGGTATCCCCGAGTTCCGCCTGCCCCGTGCGCTCGTGCAAAAGTACCGTCATGTGATGTGCTCGCTTGGCGTGCGCGTGCGCCCCTCGACCACCATCGGTGGCGCGCTGCATATCGACGACCTGCTGCGTGACGGCTACGATGCGGTCTTTGTCGGTACCGGTACCTGGCGAGCTCGCAAACTGGGTATTCCCGGCGAGTCGCGCGGCAACGTGCTGTTTGGTATCGATTATCTGGTCGATCCTACGAGCGTGGCAATTGGGCAGAACGTGGCGGTTATAGGCGCCGGCAACGTGGCCATGGATGTTGCCCGCACAGCCCTGCGCTCGGGCGCTCGCAAGGTCACCGTGTATGCTCGATCGCGCCATATCTCTGCCATCGATGATGAGGTGGAGCTGACCGAGCTTGACGGTGCCGAGATTATGTGCGGCAAGGCGATCTGCGCCATCGACGATAACGGTCCGGTGTTCGAGACGGCTATCTTTGACGAGGACAACAATGTGGTGGGCTACGAGGAAGAGCTCGACCATGCGTCTGCCGACACAGTTGTGATTGCGGCGTCTCAGGTGCCCAAGGACAAGCTTGTGCTTACGACGGGTGGCTTGGAGACCGACCATCGTGGCCTTCTTTCGGTCGACGAGAACGGCATGACCACCGTGCCCGGCGTCTTTGCCGCCGGCGACGTGGTTAACGGCCCGCTCACCGTGGTTCATTCCGTGGCAGGCGCCAAGCTCGCCGTCGAAGGCATGACCAGCTACCTGGGCCTCTAACTCCATCCCGCCCATCAGTTGCGGTGAAATACGGACTGTTTTGGCTGTTAAAAGCCTCACCTACTCCGTATTCCACCGCAACTTTTTTGTGAGGGTTGGGATTGAAAGTGGGGAGTGCGAGCGAGTACGAATGCGGCGGATACTGATACGATAGGTACGTCAGCAACTGCCGCCGAGCGGCTCAAATGAAAGGAAGCCTGTATGGAGTCATCCGCCTATCCGATGCTCTTTAGCCCGATCAAGGTCGGTACGACCGAGGTCAAGAACCGCGTCTTTATGCCGCCGGTGTCCACGAACCTGGCCGATCATGGCTATGTGACCGACGACTTGGTCGATCATTACCGTGCCCGTGCCAAGGGCGGCGTCGGCCTGATCATCACCGAGGTCGTGACGGTCGAGCCTACCTATACCTATCTGCCGGGTGACATGTGCTGCTACGACGACACGTTTATCCCTGGCTGGGAAAAGCTCGCCGCGGCCGTCCACGAGTATGGCTGCAAGATCATGCCGCAGCTCTTCCATCCCGCCTATATGGCCTTTAACATTCCGGGCACGCCGCGCCTGATCGCTCCGTCCTTCGTGGGACCGTCCTATGCCCGTGAGGCACCGCGTCCTATCACGGTCGACGAGATTCACGAGCTCACGCATCAGTTTGGCGACGCTGCCGTGCGTATGCGGAAGGCCGGTGTCGATGGCGTCGAGGTCCATGCGGCGCACGCCCACGGCATGCTCGGCGGTTTCTTGACCCCGCTCTATAACAAGCGTACCGATGAGTACGGCGGCTCGCTCGACGCCCGCATGCGCTTTTTGCTCGAGGTCATCGCCGAGATTCGCGAGCGCTGCGGCAAGGACTTTATCATCGACGTCCGCATCTCGGGCGATGAGTACACCGATGGCGGTCTGACCCTCAACGACATGATCTACGTCTCGCGTCGCCTGGAGAAGGCCGGCGTCGACATGATTCATGTGTCGGGCGGCACCACCATCAAGCGTGGTTCCGCGATTCCTGCCGCCGGCACGCAGCAGGCCTCGCACGCTGCCTGCTCGCGCGAGATCAAAAAGCACGTCAACATTCCTGTCGCCACCGTCGGCCGCATCAACGAGGCCTGGATCGCCGAGGAGCTGATCGAGGACGGCGCTGCCGACATCTGCATGATGGGCCGCGCCAATCTGTGCGATGCCGAGTTCTGCAATAAGGCCGCTGCCGGCAACGCCGACGACATCCGCCCCTGCATCGGCTGCCTGCGCTGCCTGAACGGCATTATGTTTGGCAAGCGCATCTCCTGCACCGTCAATCCCGATGTTGAGCGCGACGAGGCCGGCTACGAGCCTGCCGCCGAGGCTAAGAACGTGCTGGTTGTGGGCGCTGGTCCTGCGGGCATGGAGGCAGCCTACATTGCTGCCAAGCGCGGCCACAACGTAGTGCTCGTGGATAAGCAGGACGAGCCGGGTGGCGAGATGCGCATCGCGGCCGTTCCGCCGGCAAAGCAGGAACTCACCCGCGTGATCAAGTATCAGTACCGTCGCCTGGCCGAGGTCGGCGTGAAGTGCGTATTTGGCACCGAGCTTACTGCCGAGGACATTCAGCGTGACTACGCCGGCTACGAGGTCGTCCTGGCCTATGGCGCCGAGCCCATCGCCCCGGCCTTCATGCAGGGATTTAAGCAGGTCATGACGGCTGACGACCTGTTGGGCGGCAAGGCTTTCCCGGGCAAGAAGATTGTCATCGTGGGCGGCGGCACCGTCGGTTGCGAGACGGCCGACTACCTGGCCCCGTTGGTCAACGATCTGTCGCCGGCCAATCGCGACGTCACCGTCATCGAGATGACCAAGACGCTCGCCGCCAACGAGGGCGGCGCCGGTCGCGCGGTGCTCATCACGCGCATGCTCTCCAAGGGCGTTCACGTGCTGACCGAGGCCAAGGTGACCGAGATTACCGAGGATGCCATCAGCTACGAAAAGGACGGCGAGATCCACACCATCGCCGATGCCGATACGCTGGTACTTGCCATGGGCTATCGTCCCAATACCAAGTTGGCCGACGACCTTGCTGCAGCCGGCGTTACCACCCACGTGTTGGGCGATGCCAACAAGTGCGGCAACATTCGCGACGCCATCGGCGATGGCTACAAGGTTGCTTGCGAGCTCTAGTCAACCCCTTGGTGCATGTGAGGCCTATCCCCGCGGCGTCAGTCGGTAGATAGCAAAAAGCGGCGGTCGTCCCGTACATGGGACGACCGCCGCTTGCGTTAGCTGCAATGAGTCGTGCGATTAGAGCCGCAGGAGCTCCTTGACCTTGGCGATGATGGCCTCGTCGGTGGCGTTGGCAAAGAAGTACTCCTGGAAATGCTCGCCGGCAAGTGCGCCCTTCACCAGGTCCTGATCGATCTCGCCCAGGACGTCGACGAGCGGGCGCATGGTCACAGCGCGCACGCCGTCGAGGATCTTCTTGTTACGCTGCTCGGGCTCAACACGCTCGGCGGGGTAGCCGTTGCCCGAACCAAAGCCAAAGAGCTTCTCGAAGGTGTACTCGAGGTTGAGCTCCTGGCCCCAGCCGTTCTTGAGGGCGAAGGGCATGGCGACGGCGTTGCCATCGTTGACCTGGGCAAAGGTGTAGGCGTCGAGCGGGTCGGCAACGTGGCCGCACAGCACGCCGGGGAAGGAGTTGCAGGCGAGCATGGCGCCCTCGCCGGTGCCGCAGCCGGTCACGACGTAGTCGGCAGCGCCGGAGTTGAGCAGCACGGCGGCAAGGATACCGTTCTGCACGTAGGTGAGGGGCTTGGAGTCGGCGTCGGCATACATACCATAGTTAAAGACGGTGTGCCCCATGGGCTCGACAACCTTCTTAAGGGCAGCCTCGATCATGGGGTTCTTGGAGTTCTGAGAGTTCTCATTGATCAGAGCGATTTTCATTGCGAATTACCTTTCTATTTCTAACTTGCGGTGAAATACGGACTGTTTTGCCTGATAGAAGCCAAAACCAATCCTTATCTCACCGCAACTCAAATGAAAAACGAGTGGATGAAACCTGATGTGGGCAGTTGCGGTGACGCTTATTGAGGCTGCTTTCCAATGTATGCGAGGATGCCGCCGTCGACGTAGAGGATGTGGCCGTTGACGAAGTTCGACGCGTCGGAAGCCAGGAACACGGCGGGGCCCTTCAGGTCCTCGGGCGTGCCCCAACGGGCGGCCGGCGTCTTGGCAATGATGAACTGGTCAAACGGGTGGCGGCTGCCGTCGGGCTGCGTCTCGCGCAGCGGTGCGGTTTGCGGCGTGGCGATGTAGCCGGGCCCAATGCCGTTGCACTGGATATTGGCCTCGCCAAACTCCGAGCAGATGTTCTTGGTGAGCATCTTGAGTCCGCCCTTGGCGGCGGCATAGCCGGCGATGGTCTCGCGACCCAGCTCGCTCATCATCGAGCAGATGTTGATGATCTTGCCGTGGCCCTTGGCGATCATGCCAGGCAGGCAGGCCTTTGACACGACAAACGGTGCGTTGAGGTCGATATCGACGACGCGGCGGAACTCCTCGGCGCTCATGTCGAGCATCGGGGTACGCTGGATGACGCCGGCGTTGTTGACCAGGATGTCGGGCGTGGTGCCAAAGTCGGCCTCGATCTTGGCGATGAGCTCGGCGACGACAGTCTCGTCGGTGACGTCGGCAACATAGCCGTGAGCGTCAAAGCCCAGCTCACGGTAGTGCTTCTCGGCTTCGGCGACTTTATCGGCGTGACGGGCGTTAAAGGCGATCTTGGCGCCGGCCTCTCCGAGCGCCTCGGCAATGGCCATGCCAATGCCGTAGGTGGCGCCGGTCACCAGTGCGACCTTGCCGTCCAGACGGAAGCTGTCCATAAGATCAGACATAGCGATCCTTTCAAAAGAAACGTTCATCTATATAAGTCTTGCTTTTCATACAAGGTCAGTATAGGTGAAGCGGCGTAATAGCCACCCCTTATTCCCTAAAATCAGGTGAACGTTCACTTTTAAAAGGCGAACGGTAGTCTCGCCCTTGCCGTGCGGACGTCTATTTGCTCTGTTCCTGCGCTCCCTCTGCGATCATGTTGCGGTTGTACACCAGATGCAGGTACATCGCGTCGTGCGCTGCGGTGGGATTGCGCGCGGCGATGGCATCGGCCACGCCACGGTGCGTGCGGATAGTTTCCTCGACGAGCTTTTTGCCGGTCACGTCGATAAAGAGGGGGACGGATGCCTTGAGCACGCCCATCAGGCGGGGAACGACGAGGTTTCCGGAGCTCTCGGCAATGGCATTGTGGAACGCGGTGTCGGCGGCGGAGTAATCCTCACCGGCCTCGGCCAGGCGCTCGGATTCGTCGCAGAGCTCTTTGATACAGACGACCTGGTCGTTGGTTGCGTGCTCGGCTGCCATGCGTGCCATCTGCGGCGGTGCCACGGCCCTCTCGCACGTCAACGATGCCGGTTTTTGGATGTTCTCCTCGTTCCTGGAGATTGACGAGAAAACCACCCTCAAGTCCTGGACCATTATGGAGACGCTCATCGGCCTTTCGGGTCTTGCCTGCGCCCTGGTGATTTCGTTCTTCGCCTAGTTCGCGTAGCTAAGCATCTTTTGCCGAGTGCATCGCTCGGTACCCATTTACACCTGATTCATTAACCAACGATTGGTACAACCGTTCAAATCAAAAGAGGAGAGCATCATGGACGAGAAGACCAAGGCACAGATTCAGCAGGAGGCAGCCGACCTGGTTGCCAAGCTGCAGCCGCGTTCCGGCAAGTTTCGCACCATCAGCCCCGAGATGGACCCGCTGCGCCTGGGCTCTGGCTGGTCCATCGAGGATCTGGACAAGCCGCAGGTCATTATCGAGTCGACGTTCGGCGACTCGCACCCGGGTTCTGCCGGCCTGTTTGATCTGGTCGAGGAGGTCCGTGCTGGCGTTGCCGAGGCTGGCGGTCACGGTGCTCGTTACTTCTGCACCGATATCTGCGACGGCGAGGCCCAGGGCCACGACGGCATTAACTACTCGCTGCCCAGCCGCGACATGATCGCCAACATGATCGAGATCCATGCCAAGGCCACCCCGTTCGACGCCGGCGTCTTTGTCGCCAGCTGCGATAAGGGCCTGCCCGCGAACCTCATGGCCATGGGCCGCATCAACATCCCCTCCATCGTCGTTACCGGCGGTGTCATGGATGCCGGCCCCGATCTGTTGACCCTGGAGCAGCTCGGCGCGATTTCTGCCCGCTACGAGCGCGGCGAGATTTCCCGCGAGGAGCTTGAGTTTGCCAAGCACAACGCATGCCCCAGCTGCGGCGCCTGCTCCTTTATGGGTACCGCCTCGACCATGCAGGTCACGGCCGAGGCCCTGGGCCTTATGCTCCCCGGCACGGCTCTGCTGCCCGCAACCAGCTCCGATCTGCGTGAGTTTGCGCGCGAGGCTGGCCGTCAGTCCGTGTGGCTCTCCGAGCACAACCTGTGCCCCCGCGACATCGTGACCAAGGAGTCCTTCGAGAATCTCATCATGGTCCACGGCGCCATTTCGGGCTCCACCAACTCGCTGCTGCATATCCCCGCGATCGCCCGCGAGTTTGGCATCGAGATGTCCGCCGACGACTTCGATCGCCTGCACCGTGGCGCCCACTACCTGCTCAACGTTCGTCCCGCAGGCGAGTGGCCGGCGCAGTTCTTCTACTATGCGGGCGGCGTGCCGCGCATCATGGAGGAGATCAAGTCGATGCTTCATCTCGATGTCATGACCGTCACCGGCAAGACCCTCGGCGAAAACCTCGAGGATCTTAAGAACAACGGCTACTACGAGAAGTGCGGCCGCTACTTGGAGAAGTGGAACCTCAAGCGCGAAGACATCATTCGCCCGTTTGACCAGGCTTTTGGTACCGACGGCTCCATCGCCATCCTCCACGGCAATCTTGCTCCCGAGGGCGCGGTCGTCAAGCACACCGTCGTTCCGCGCGAGATGTTCCAGGCCACGCTTAAGGCACGTCCGTTCGACTGCGAGGAGGACGCTATCCACGCCGTCCTGACGCACGAGGTCAAGCCCGGCGACGCCGTCATCATTCGCTATGAGGGACCCAAGGGTTCCGGTATGCCCGAGATGTTCTACACCACCGAAGCTATCGCCAGCGACCCCGAGCTGGGCGCGAGCATTGCCCTGGTCACCGACGGCCGCTTCTCCGGCGCCTCCAAGGGCCCGGCTATCGGTCACGTTTCGCCCGAGGCCGCTGTGGGCGGTCCGATTGCCCTGATTGAGGAGGGCGACCTTATCCGAATCAACATCCCCGAGCGCTCGCTGTCCATCGTGGGCATCGCCGGCAAGGAGATGGAGCCGGCCGAGGTCGACGCCGTCCTGGCCGAGCGCCGAGCCGCTTGGAAGCCCAAGGCTAATCGCTATACCCCCGGCACGCTCAAGTTCTTTACCGAGTATGCAGTTTCCGCCATTCAAGGGGGCTACATGGAGTAGCGCCCATGCGCATCAAATATCTCCTCTCATAGATGCGCGGCACAAAGAGCCTCGAGTTCATACGAGCTCGGGGTTCTTTTCGTCTGGATTGCAGACGTATCGTCGGACGAAAGCACGTTGCGTCTAGGGAAAAACGTACGAAAGCGCAATTTCCATCCTTATTCCGGACGCAAATCAAGACGTAAACCGTTTGCGTCTGCTATAAATCCGCACGAAAACGGTTTTCGTCTTGCAGGGCAGTTACCGCTTCTACAGTTCAACTTCCAGTTCGGCTTTGTGTTCGTAGAGGTAATTGCGCATGTAGGGGATGGCAAATGAGACCTTGCCGTACGAAGGAGCCTCGATAATCGATTCTCTTAACAGGCGGCTGCGGACGGAGCTCACCTGTTGAGGCGTTTTGTTTAGGGCATCGGCAACCATGCTGGTCGAGCTTGTCTGCCCCAAAGACGCCATGCTCAGCAGATAAGCGATGCACGTGGGCGGAATGCGCTGCAGCGCGGGCTCAATCACCATGGCGCAGAAGCGTTCGCGTGCCGTTGCAATGCCACGCTCGGCTTCTTCTTCTCCAATAATCGCTGTATGTGCGCGTCTTGCCAACTGCCATGCGTAGTATCCAACGAGTTGGATCATGAAAGGATAGCCTTGCGTTGCCTCGGCAAGTTGGCCGGCAATACCTGGCTGCAACTCCATGCCAGACGCTTCAATGGTTTCCTCGAGGGAGTACGACACTTCGGTTACTGCCACAGCCTTCAGATCAAAGGGGAGGGCACGGCGCAAAAACGTAAGTGTCTTTCCGTTGATGATGCTTTCAATCATCGAAGGCAACCCAGCAAAAACAAAGGCGATATCAAGGTCTTCGCCGATAACCTGCTGAATCGCAATGGAGAGCGTTCGGACCTCATCGAGCTCTGCGTCTTGAACTTCGTCGAGAGTGATGAGCAGGCCATTTCCATTCTTGGATATTGTCTGTCTCATGGCGTCGCGTAGCGATGGGCCGATTCGCTCAATATCTATGCTGCCGATGGATATGCCAGCTACGGTGGGCTCAAATCTGGCGTGTTTGGCCTGGAATTTGGGCTGCAGCTGTTCGAGAATGCGCTGGCAAAGTCCCTCGGTTGCGACCTCTTTTATGACCGTCCAGCCACGGCTTTGCGCCAAACGTGAGCACTCGTCAAGGAGGACCGTCTTGCCCGTTCCACGGACGCCGGCTATGCGCATTAGGCGTCCCGGGGCACCAGGCCCGTTGACGAGGCCCTCATTGAATTCTTCGAGCACATCTTCGCGGCCGATAATCGTGGGAGGTGTTTTACCTGCTGTGGGCTTAAAAGGGTTTGTTTGCATGTGAGCCACCTTTGCTCAAGATATAGCAAGATATAGCAAAGTATAGCAAGATATAGCAAAGTATAGTGAGATATAGCAAAGTAAGTGCTACGCGCGGGTTTTGCGGTGGTGCTATTTTCCAAATGCCGCGCGGATAAAGCGCTGGGCGAACAGCTTGTTGGCGACGTTGATGACATGGCCCAGGAACAGTGCCGAGATGGCGGTCGTGACGCCAAAGCCGCCCAGGTTGTACATAAAGATCAGCGACAACGCGAGCGAGGCGGCGACATGTGAGCAGTCAAACACGACTTTTACGTCACCAAAGCGCCGTTTAAGCTTTTCGGCAATGACTTGCACCAAGCCGTCGGGCGCGTTGGGGACAACGCCCATGTTGACGACGAGACTTACGCCAAATGCGGTGACAGCGAGGGAGAGCAGCATGGTCGCAATCTGTGTGGGGAGTGCCGTGGGATGCAGTGGGTTGACCGCCATGAAGAGGTCGGTCAAGCCACCAATCAGCGTTGAGAAGAACAACTCGAGCAGGATGCGCGGCTGGAACTCGCTTCGCAAGATGGCTAATTGCGCCACGATGTAGGCGACGTAGGTTGCGGTGATCCAAAAGCCGAGCGTCTTGCCAGTGAGCATGGATAGGGTTGTGGCAAAGCACGTGAGCGCGGCGACGCCCAGGCCGGATGCCGTCTGGAGACTCATACCGAGTGCCAGTACTGCAACGCCCACCAGATACATCAGCATTCTGATGACGGTATGGCACCAGTCGATGTTCTCGCCATGCATGATGATGAGCGGTCGCATGTTGCTACCCGTCCTTTCGGTTGTGTGAAAAAGCTGACCCGGGCCGGCAAAAGAGGGTTATCGGAGGCACTGCTGCAAAAGCAGAAAAGCCGGCCCCACGGTCAGTCGTCTAGGAAGTGTCTCGCTGTGCCGGAATGGGACTAAAGGTCCAACGAGACGGGAAGAAAGCAAATGGCATTGCGTGGGCGATAAGATGCCAAGATGGTAGGGTGCGTCTTAGCATCATATTGCCCACGCTCAACGAAATCGGTTTCGTTTGAGCCTAAGTATACGCACGGGATTTTATTTGCGAAGAGAAAAACAATAAAAAGGTGAACGTTCACCTGATCGCAACAACTCGTTGGCTGTAGTTGCGGTGGAATAGTTCCTGTTTTTGCTGCTGAAGGCCTTGAACAGGAACTATTCCACCGCAACTTATGATGGGGCGGGGGATGCGATAGTATTGCATGGTGGTATTCGATTAACCGAGGCTTCATCCGAGGGCTTTATGGAACAGCACCAGCATTATCAGAGCCTGCAAGATCAGGCATACAACGCATTGCGCTCCAAGATCATCTATGCCGAGCTCAAGCCCGGCACGCGCCTTTCGGCGATTGGTCTGGAAAAGGAGACGGGAATCGGGCGCACGCCCATTCGCGAGTCCTTTGTGCGCCTGCGCGAGCAGGAGCTGGTGGAAACGCGTCCCAAAAGCGGCACCTACGTTTCTAAGATCAGCATGGAACGCGCCGAGAATGCTTGTTTCTTGCGCGAGAAACTCGAGAGAAGCGTGCTTATTAAATGCTGTTCGGCCGCCTCGCCCGAGCAGAAGTGTCGGCTCGAGCAGATTCTTGCCGAGTCCGAGTCGCTCGACCATAGCGAGACGCGTCGTTTCTTTGACCTGGACAACCTGTTCCATGAGACGTGTTTTGTGATTGCCGGCCGTCACATGTTGTGGGATTGGATGAAGAGCATCAACACGCATTTTGAGCGATATAACTGGTTGCGTATGGTGTCGCAGGATTTGGATTGGGAGCCGATTCGTCGGCAGCATCGCCGGATTCTCGAGGCCATTAAGAGGGGCGATACCGATGCGGCGAGTTATCTGGCAGAGACGCACTTGCACCTGATGCCCGAGGAGCAGGGCCCGGTTATCGCCCTGCATCCCGACTATTTTGAGCTGTCCAAAGACTCGTTCATCTAATCAATCCCCATATAAGTTGCGGTGAAATAGGGACTGTTTTGTGACCTAGGTGGCGCAAAAGGGAGTGCGGACAGAAAGTTGGACCGCGGGGCGGTCCGGACTGGAGGTTCGCATGTACAGCAGGGAGAAGGTCGAGCTCTTCCTCCTGGCGACGGAGGACGGCATGGGGCCCACCGCCGCCGCGGAGTTCGCGG
>DBEYUK010000022.1:0-24252 GCA_048181625.1 Collinsella sp.
TCGACAAATCGAAATTTGCCGTACAAAAGGCCCTCGATGAGCTAAACGCCACGACGAAGAAAATCTTGAACCAGGAGTTAGGGCTCGGAAATGTTTAACGAGGACAACACCATCGAGCAAATGAGCGTCGAGGCGCTTGCCAGCCTTGGCTGGAGATACGTGGCTGCCGAAGACCTCCCGCGCCGCCATGCCGACGTCATGGTCGAGCCCATGGTCAAGGACGCCCTCATCAGGCTTAACCCGGAGATTGCAGAAGACCCCGATCGCGCCGACGAGATCATCTACCGACTCAGGGCCCTCATTCAGTCCACAAGTCCGCAGAACCTGGTCTCCACCAACGAGCGGTTCAAAAAGCTCGTCATCGAGGAGAACTCATTCCCCTACGGCAAAGACGGCCGCATGGTCCCCATCCGCTTCTTTGGCACGGCGGCGGACGGCGATCTTGACAAAAACGAGTACATCGTCACCAACCAGTGGGTCTACCCCCAGGAACAGGGCGGCAAGCGCCTCGACCTCGTCCTTCTTGTCAATGGATTTCCGCTCGTCATCGGCGAGCTCAAGACGCCGGTGCGCGATTCGATAACCTGGCTCGACGGCGCTGGCGACATCGCTAAATATGAGAAGAGCATCCCGCAGATGTTCGTCTGTAGCGCCATCAACTTCGCCAGCGAAGGAAAATGCTATCGCTACGGGTCGGTGAACATGCCTCCCGAGATGTGGGGACCCTGGCATGAGGGCGACAAGAAGAGCGAGGGCACACTTGCCGACGTCAAGAGAAGCATGGCATCCATGCTCACCCCCTCGAACGTCATGGACATCTTCCAGTTCTTCACGCTCTTCGCCACCGACAAGAAGCATCGACGCATCAAGCTGATCTGTCGCTACCAACAGTTCGAGGGCGCGAACCTCATCGTGGACCGCGTCCGCGCAGGATACCCGAAGTGTGGCCTCATTTGGCATTTCCAGGGCTCAGGAAAGTCACTGCTCATGGTATTCGCCGCCCAGAAGCTGCGCATGGTCCCCGAACTCAAGAACCCGACCGTCGTCATCGTGGATGACCGAATCGACCTCGAGACCCAGATCACAGGGACCTTCAACGCATCCGATATCCCCAACCTCGCAAGCGCCGGCAGCAAGGAGGAGCTTGAGTCCTTCTTCAAGCAGGACATGAGAAAGGTCCTCATCACCACCATCTTCAAATTCGGCGAGGTTGCGGGGACGCTCAACGAGCGCGAGAACATCATCCTCATGGTCGACGAGGCGCACCGCACCCAAGAGGGCGACCTCGGCGAGAAGATGCGACTCGCCTTGCCAAACGCCTTCTTCTTCGGCTTGACCGGCACGCCCATCAACCGAACCGACAAGAACACGTTCCACACCTTCGGTGCCAAAGAGGACAAGTCCGGCTACATGAGCCGCTATTCCTTCGCCGACTCCATCCGCGACCACGCCACATTGCCGCTCCATTTTGAAACCGTTCCCGTCGAGCTCCACGTCAACCAAGAGGTCGTGAACGCCGCCTTTGACGAAATGACCCGAGACCTCAGCAAAGAGGACAAGGCGGAACTCACCAGGCGCGTCAAGATCGAAGCCGTCATGAAGGCCCCCGACCGCATTCACAAGGTGTGTGAACACATTGCCAAACACTTCAAATCGAAGGTTGAGCCCGACGGCTTCAAGGCGCAGGTAGTCTGCTACGACCGAGAGTGCTGCCTGCTGTATAAGGAGGAGCTCGACAAGCTCTTGGGCGCTGATGCAGTCACCATCGTCATGGACACGAACAACGACAAGGAGGACCGGTACAAGGCATATCGTCGCGATCGCGATGCCGAAGAAAAGCTCCTTGACCGTTTCCGCGACCCGGACGATCCACTCAAGATTCTCATCGTCACTGCAAAGCTGCTCACGGGGTTCGATGCGCCCATCCTGCAAACTCAGTACCTTGACAAGCCCTTGCGCGACCACACGCTGTTGCAGGCAATCTGTCGAACCAACCGCGTCTACAACGACAAGAAGACATTCGGTCTCATTGTCGACTATATCGGCCTCTTCGACAACGTCGCCAAGTCTCTGCACTTCGACGAGGCCGAGGTGCAGAAGGTTATAACCAACATCGACGAGGTAAAGGCCGAGCTACCCGGGCTTATGCATTGCTGTCTTGAGTACTTCTCAACGGTCAGAGACCGCCGCAGCGCGGATTGGGAGTCCCTTCTCGAAGCTCAACAATGCCTGCCAACGACAAAGGTGAAAGACCAGTTTGGGGCCGACTTCTCGGTCTTGAACAGAGCGTGGGAAGCCCTTTCGCCCGACGCATGTCTCAATCCCTACAAGCCCGATTTCATCTGGCTCTCGCAGGTCTACGATTCCGTGAGACCGGTAGACAATCGCGGGAAGCTCATCTGGGCAGCGCTCGGGCCCAAGACAATCGAGCTCGTGCACGAGAACATCACCGTCGAGAGAGTCCGAGACGATGACGACATCCTTGAGCTCGACGAGGACATGATCGAGCACTTCATCAACGACAAGAGCAATACCGAGAAGATCACGCGTAAGCTGGAGATAGATCTCGTCGCCCGAATCCGCAGGCACGATAAGAATGGCAAGTTCCAGAAGCTCGGCGAGCGCCTGGAGGACCTGAGGGAACGTCACGAGCAAGGTCTCATCAACAGCGTCGAGTTCCTCAAGATGCTCATCGACCTCGCCAAAGAAGCACGAGCCGCCGAAAAGGAAGTCGTGCCCGAGGAAGAGGAGGACAAGGGAAAGGCTGCTCTCACTGAGCTCTTTAACGGCATCAAGAACGGCGACACGCCTATCATCGTCGAGAACATCGTCAATGACATTGACGAGATCGTTAAGATAACTCGCTTCGACGGCTGGCAAGCTACCACGGCTGGCGTGAAAGAGGTTAAAAAACAGCTCCGTGCCATTCTGTGGATGCGCTATAAGCTCAAAGACCAGGCTCTTTTTGATAAGGCGTATTCGTATATCGAACTCTACTATTAGGTAACAGAAGACAGAGTTCTAGGGACGCTCCGCATTAACCATTTCATAGGATGTGGAGCGTCCCAATTTGAACGAGTAACGTCTTGCGATGGGCGAATGCTGCAGTCCCAATGGCTCGATAACCTTTTCTTAGTCTGGTGTTTAAGTCTTCACTAGAAGCCATCCACACTTTGTAGTTAATTGGTTCCTTCTTCACAGGCGAAACGACAATATTGTCTGCCCCGCCTACCTCCCCTCCGCCTTCAGCCTCAGCAGCAGGTCTCTCAGCTCGGGGCACTTGCTGGAAAGGCGCGTCTGGGGTCGCTCGCCCATCCCCCAACGCTGGCGGACTTCCTGGGCGTGCGGACTCACGCGGTAGTCCCCATCCATCATCTGCTTGAGCAGCTTGGCGGTCACGCGCGCATCGGCTAGGGCGCTGTGGGCGTGGCCCGTCGACTCGTCGAACTCGATACCAAACCACGTCGCCGCGTCACTCAAAGAGACGCACCCGTGGCTGCCCACGTCCATGATCGAGGTGTAAAACGCCTGCAGGTCGGCCCAGTCCGTAGGAAATGCGGCAAGGTCGATGTGTTTTGCCTGGCACTCGGTCAAAAGCTGTCGACGATCCGCCCCGCTCCAACGACCACCTGGGCGGAGTAGCGACCGATCCAATCGCTGAGCCTTTTGATCACCGCATAGAGCGGGTCGGCCATCGCGGTGTCCACGGCCGATATCCCCGTGAGCTCGCGGACGGGAAACGCAACGCCTTCGGTAAATTCTGTCTGCACAAACTGCGAGAACTCGCCTATAACGTTGCCGCGGTTATCGAGCTTGACGGCGCCGACCTCGATAATCTCATTGCGCAGCCCACGTCGCTGGCGCTGTTTTGGCACCGGCGCAAACTCAAAGTCCAGCACAATCTGGCGCGCAAAGTTCGTCGTGTCGATAGCCGAGATACCCGGCGTCTTTTCAGCTGACACGGTTAGGGCCTTTCTCCGTTGCTGGCCGCTTACTACACAGGCGGCTACATTGCCGTAAGGATAGGCGCCCGTGCGGACATGAAAGCGGGGCGCAATACCATGCGCTGGTCGCACGCCATGCAGACGGCCCCAAGAGAATCGCCCGCTCTATTCAAATGCATGAAAAAGATTTGGGCCCGGTGACTTGAATCAGCGGTCATCCCGGGCCCATCAGAGCTCGTAGAGCTCTTGGTTGCTTTGGTCTCGCTCTTCACGGCGCTTATCGAACTTTCCGAGGCACTCAAGCAGCATTCGAAGCATAACAAGTCGCTGCCATTAAGGCACTGACCTCTTGACCAAGCAACAGCGCTGCCCAGCTATCACCCTTGGGCTGCCGTCAACTTTATTCTATCCACGAGCATCTGGTTTACCAAATGGATTTTCGGTAAAGGAAGCACGGCACGCCCGCAAAACCACTACGCCCCAAGTGCCGCCATGGGAATCACCGCCACGCCGTCGTCGCGTGTGTAGGCAATACTCCCCTTTCCAACCACGACCGCCAAAAACGCCGGCGCGGCATTCTGGGCGGCAGGATTGGAGAGCACTTTCCTCTCCAGCGCCTTGAGATTTCTCGCTCCATCGTCTGCTTTCGCATCACTCAGCTTGACCTCGATGGCTCCCCAGCGCCCGTCGTGCTCAACGATCAGATCGACCTCAAGGCCCTTCTCATCTCGGAAATAATGGACACTGTTGTCGACACCGCCGTAGGTGGAAAGGAACACGCGCACGTCGCGCAGGACGAGATTCTCAAAGAGCATCCCCAGCGTTTGCATATCGCCAAGCAGCCGCTCAGGGGTAGCCCCCAGCAACGCCGCCGCAAGTGACGGGTCACAGAAGTAGCGCTTGGGGCGCACGCGAACGCGGGCCTTCGAGCGCATGGGCGGCTCCCATCCGCAGAGGTCCTCGGTCAGCTTGAGCCTGTTGAAGAGGTCCAAGTACGCAGCGATGGTCCTCTCGTCGGGGCCCGCCTCACCGTACGAGGCATCCTTTACGAGCGTCTTGTACGTGACAGCCTGGCTCTCGTTCATGGCAAGAGCTCGCAAAAGGCCGTGTGCAAGCTCGGACGACATGCCCTCGTCCAGCACGTTGACGTCGAGCACCGAGTGCACGTACTGGCTTGCCGTCTCTCGCGCAAGATCTTCCGAAAGCCCAAGATTTGCAGGCCAACCGCCCCTGCAGCACCAGCGGGCGACGTCATCCACCGTGCTCTCGCGACGCTGAGGGGCAAAATCCTCGCCCTTAAAGAGGCTTGCCAGTGACACGAGCGGCTCGCCGTCGCCCGACTCACACAGGGCCATGGGGCGCATTGACAGACGGGCGATCCTACCCGTGCCGGAATGACGAACATGGCTGCGCTCCTCGCTTTTGAGCGCGGTCGAGCCCGTGAGCAAAAGTGTCCCCCGTTCGTTGCCGCTCGCGTCCACGAAACGCCGGGCGGCATCCCAAACCTCGGGCACCTCCTGCCATTCATCGACCAGGTGTGGCGCATCGCCGATGAGCGCCAGGCTTGGGTCGACCTCTGCCGCCGCACGCTGCGCAGGCTCATCGAGCCTGGAGACGCTCGCCGAGCGAGAGAGCGCCGTCCAGGTCTTGCCGCACCATTTGGGGCCGTTGATCTCCACACAGCCAAACGCCCGCATAAGGGTGTCGAGGCGCTCCTCTATGAGCCGGGGCCTATATCCCTTTTGGGTCAATCTCTTTGGTGCATCCATAGACGGCCGTCCCTCTCTATCATGCGATATGCGAAATTACGCCATTCTCAATGCTGATTTTACGCTACTTTCAATGTAGTTTTTACGCCATGACAGATGTAGTTTTTACGCCATTTTCATTGAAGGTTTTACGCTTGGCATCCTTAGCGCGACCCATTCCGAGCATCAAATCAGAGCGCGCTTGGTTATCTCCGCTCGCACATCTCGGCAAACGAAATCAGCTTGGTATCTCCCCTGCTCGCCGCAGCATCCTGACATCCTTGCGTAAAGCCTCGCTTCGAGAAGATCGCATAGCTTTTTTGCTGCCGTCTAAAGAGCTCGCTTCGGTGCACAAGCTTTTGCAGCACATCCTCGCCAACCGGTTCATTGCGCCATTTGCACTCCGCAAACAGCGCAGCGCCCTCGCCATCGTCAACAATCAAGTCGATTTCTTCCTGCGTATGTGTGCGATTGTCCGTCCTCCACCAGCGCCCGACGCTCGCCGGAACCACATCGAGCTGGCCCGCGCGCGCGAGTTCGTACACGTATTGCCTGCATATAAGCTCAAAGACCGTACCCATGTAATCCGATACGTGCGGCTCAATGCGCTTATACGCCATCTCGGCCATATCGTTTTGAATCAGCCCAATGTTCTGCGGCACAAACTTGTACCAGAACCTAAACATCTGGTCGCTCAGCAGATACACGGCTCGCTTATTGCTCGTCTCGTTTAGGGGCAGCTCGCGCTCGACAATCCCAAGCGACGCCAGCTTATCCACATAGCTCTTTACGTTGCTCGCAGGGATTCCCGTAGAGCTCGCAATCTCCGAGATCCTCGAGCGCCCCTGAGCAATTGCTTGCACGATCGCATCATATTGCTCGGGATTGCGGCACTCTTGCAACAGCAGGTTACTCGGCTCCTCAAAGAGATAGCCCGTAGGAGTAAGAAATAGACGTTTGATGTTGTCCTTGAGCGGTGCGGCAGGATCGACTTTCTCGATATATGCAGGAATGCCACCCGTCATGCCATAGCAAACTGCAGCGTCTTCGCGACCCATACTCTGCCACAACCCGAGGGTCGTCGTAAAATCGAGCGGCATGATCTTAAACTGGGCCGTACGCCTACCGTATAGTGGGCTCTCGTAGCCCAACACCTGTTCCTCCATAAACGAAAGAGACGAGCCGCATAGGATCAGCATGAGCCTGGTCTCTTTGTACAGGTGATCGATCTTGTCTTGCAGCAACGAGCTGATTTCGGGATTCGATTGGGCGAGATAGGGATACTCGTCAATCACGACAATCAAACGTTCCGTGCGAGCCATGGTAGCTAATGCATCGAACGCCTCGTCAAAGCTACGAAACGACACGCCTACAGCACCAACCGAACCCGCAAGTATCGCCTGGCTAAAGCCGTGCAGGTTTGCCTCTGCATTGGTACGACGAGCTTGAAAGTAAATAGCCTTCTTGCCTTGGATGAACTCTGTGATAAGGCGCGTTTTACCCACGCGACGGCGGCCGTAAATCACAGGCATCTCAAAGGAGCCCGTGCCATACAGTCGATTGAGCTCGGACATTTCCACTGTTCTTCCGATAAACATAGGGCCATCCTTCCTTTACGTTATAGCTGGCTATATTATACCTTCCTATAATATGGCCAGCTATAACGTAATTCGACAAGCGGCGCACGAAAAAGGGCGATACACCGCCGCACGTGGACCGTTCCGGAAAATGTATCCCGTTCTGGAGCCAAAAACTGGGCCGTAGTTTCCGCCAAACATGCCATCCGGAAAGTGCGTCCCACCCCGAGGCTCGATTCCGGGACACAGTTTCCGCTTGAGGGCTGATCCGGAAACGGCATCCCACTCCGAGGCCGAAATCTGGGACGCAGTTTCCGGTTGAGGGGCGTTCCGGAAAGCGCGTCCCATTCCGAACGTCAATTCCGGATCACTGTTTCCGCAGATACAAGACGACAATCCGTCGCCCTTATCACAGACCTTCAAACATGCGATCCAGAGACACAAAACAGCAGATAGAATGCTCTTTTTCAAAAAAGTACACGTCCCGAAACTTACCAAGGCTTCATAACTAGCTACCGTTCACGGGTGCCGATTACCGCCCGCCGATTCGGCTTCAAAAAATGGCGTCAAAACCAGGCCATCTACCTGCATGGTTAGATTTTGGTCAGCTTTTGGCCAGCTGAGCGGCAAGTTCCGGCTGATACGTTTTTGCCACCCCAAAAAAGGAGGCGGTAGCCCATGGCGCATTGCAATGACCAACTCATCGACCAGCTGTTGAACCAAGCCGAACAAGAGGGGCGCTGCCTGATTCCCCCGAGCACGGCGATCCGAAAAGCGCTCCTTCGGCGCATCGGCAGCGCGGTCGTCTCCCCCATGCCGGGTTTGTTCGCGCGCAAAATGCGCTGGGATGAGCTCAACCGGGCGCAGCGTCATTGCGAGATTATTCGCGCCCTTGCGATCATCCACCCCGATTGGACGTTCTGCTCGTTTTCGGCAGCTTGCCTGCTGGGGCTCGAGGTCTCGTGGCGACATCTGAATGTCGTGCATGTTTGCAGCTCGACAAAGCCGTCGGCTCGTCCGGGCGCACATATTCAGCGACACCAGATTGAGCCGGCCGGAGCAATACGCAGAGCCGGCATATCGGTAACGCCGCCCATCCAAACGGCCACAGATTGCCTGCTGCAAACTGGTTTTGCCGACGGCATGCCCATTGCCGATTCGGCGATCTCAAAGCTCGGCCTTGCGCCGGAACAGCTGATGGAGGCCGTTGAGCAACGAGCGACTGCCCGCAATGGTCGCGCGATTCGCACCGCCCTCACAACGCTTCGATATGCCGACGCCCGCGCCGAGAGCGGCGGGGAATCGGTCGCCCGAGCCGTCATGATCGAGACGGGCTTTGCGCCCGACTGGCTTCAATACGAGTTGACGGACCCCTTCGATTCGGCCAAGCCCATACGAACGGACTTTGCCTGGGAGCGCCAGGCGCGGGAACTCACGCTGGGCGAGCTCGACGGGCTCATCAAATATACCGACCAGACCATGCTGGCCGGACGCACCACCGCCGAGGCGCTCGTTGCCGAACGACAGCGCGAGGCGCACCTATCGCTCTACGGCCACCCTCTGCTGCGCTTTAACATGAACGAGGTCCGCTCGGCAGGAATGCTCGCCAAAAAGCTGCAGACGGCAGGCATCAGGCAGACCGTGCTGCCGACATGGCTCAACGAGGTGGAGCTGTAGGAACTGCTGAGCTTATGCCCGCCTGCCCACCAAACTGGGACGCACTTTCCGGTTGGCAGCACCCGCGGAAACCATGTCCCAAATTGAGTGCTCAAAACGGGATGTACTTTCCAGATGGCATGCCTAGCGGAAACCGTGTCCCGGAATCAAGGCCTAGAACGGGACAGACTTTCCGGTTGAAGCGCCCAGCGGAAACTGCATCCCGGAATAGACGCTCAAACTGGGACGCAGTTTCCGGTTTCCTGCTGTTCCGGAAAGTACGTCCCATTCTGGAGCCGAAATCCGGGATGCAGTTTCCGTATGCGGAGGCGCTCCAAACAAAAGGCCCCGACTCGCGATGGAGCCGGGGCCAAAGGCGCAGCGTATGTAGTTGATGCTGAGCGCGAACTGCCCGTCAGCAATGGCCGTCCGCACCCTACCCGCGGTGACGGGCGCGGCTGTACGGGGTATCCACCATGGGCAGATCCGGACGCAGCTTGCCGTCGAACGCGCGGTAGGCGTTCTGTACGGCGGGCGCCGTGGGGATCGTGGCAATCTCGCCGATGCCCTTGCCGCCGTATGCCACGGGCAGCAGCTCGTCCTTTTCCACGTAGATGGCATGGATATCCGGAATCTCGGGCGCACGGAACAGCCCGAGCGTGCCGTACCTGGCCTGGGGTACGCAGTCCTTGAGCGGCCAGTCCTCGGTAAGCGCATAGCCCATACCCATGAGCACGCCGCCTTCGATCTGACCCTGGATGGAGATGGGGTTGACCACCTTGCCGGAATCGTGCGCGGCATAGACCTCGCTCACGCGGCCGTCATCATCCAGAATGACCACATGTGTGGCAAAGCCGTAGCAGATGTGGCTCTTGGGGTTGGGAACATCCGCACCCAGCTTGTCGGTCGGCTCCAGATACACGTAGCCAAACTCGCATCCCTCGAGCGCCTTGATGGCGGCCGCGGGATCCTGAGGATGCATACCTTGGCCGGAGACGAGCTCCTGCGCGCGCAGCTGATAGGCGCGACCGTCGTCGTACTCGATCTTGACGCCGTCGCCATGCGCGCTCACGGGAGCATCGGGTGCAGGCTTGCCCGCCTCGATGCCAACCATGGCATCGCGCAGCAGGAAGGCGGCGCCGCGCACGGCCTCGCCGGTCACGACCGTCTGACGCGAGCCAGACGTGGTGCCGGAGTCGGGAGCGTTCTCGGTGGAGCACTCGCCATTGGCAATGCAGCTCAGCGGCAGACCGCAGGCCTCGGCAACGTCTTGCAAAAAGACGGTGTTACAGCCCTGGCCGATGTCGGACGTGGCGGCGTAGACCACGGCGCGGCCATCCTCGATGCGGATCTTGCAGCGGCCGGCATCGGGCAGGCCCACGCCCACGCCGGCGTTCTTCATGGCGCAGGCGATACCGGCGTGTCCGGGATGCGCGTAGTAGGCATCCTTGACCTCGAGCAGCGTCTCCTTAAGCGCCGTGGAGCAATCGGCAATCTGGCCGTTGGGCAAAACCTCGCCCGGCTCGATGGCGTTACGGTAGCGGATCTCCCACGGATCCAGGCCGACCTTCTCGGCCAGCAGGTCGATTAGGCTCTCGAGCGCAAACTCGGACTGGCACACGCCAAAGCCGCGGTACGCGCCGGCGGGCGGGTTGTTGGTGTAGTAGCCAAAACCGCGAATGTCGGTGTTCTGGTACTTGTAGGGGCCGACGGCATGCGTGCAGGCGCGCTCGAGCACCGGGCCGCACAGCGACGCGTAGGCGCCGGTATCAAAGTTAATCTCGCAATCCAAACCGGTAAAGTTGCCCTCGGCGTCGCAACCCAGCGTAAAGGTGCCGTCCATGGCATGACGCTTGGGATGGAAGGCAAGCGACTCGGCACGCGTGAGCTTGCACTTCACGGGACGCTGGAACTTGTACGCGGCGAGCGCAGCCAGGTGCTGGATTGACACGTCTTCCTTGCCGCCAAAGCCGCCACCCACGAGCATGGTCTCGACGACCACGCGCTCGGGTTCGTTATCCCAGCCAAACATGTGGGCGCACTCTTTGCGCGTATCGTAGGCACCCTGATCGGTCGACTGCACCTTGACGCCATTCTTGTACGGGAAGGCAACGGCGCACTCGGGCTCCAAGAAGGCATGCTCGGTAAAGGGCGTAGTAAAGCGCTGCGTCACGGTGAATGCGCTCTCCGCCAGCGCCTTGGCGGCGTCGCCGCGCGTCACATGGCGGCTCTGGCACACGTTGTCCTTGAGCTCCACCGTGTTGCCAAAGGCAAAGAAGCTGTCGTGCAGGCGCGGGGCGTCGGCAGCCCTGGCCTCGGCGATGTTGCGCACGGGCTCCAGCGGCTCGTAATCAATCTTTACGAGCTTCTTGGCCTTCTCGAGCGTCGCCTCGTCCTCAGCAACCACCAGCACGATGGCATCGCCCACGCAGCGGGTGATATCGCCCGCCGCGATCATGACGTCCCAGTCCTGGATAAGGTGGCCGACCTGGTTGACCGGCACGTCCTCGGCGCGCAGGATGCCCACCACGCCGGGCAGGGCCTCGGCCTTGGAGGTATCGATGGAGAGCACGCGGGCCCGCGGATATTTGGAGCGCACGGCGCTGGCATAGGTCAGGCCCGGTTGATCGAGCTCGTCGATGTCGTCGGGGTACTTGCCCTCGCCGAGCACCTTCTTGCGCACGTCGATACGGAAGGCGCGCTTGCCCACGCCGTAGTCGTCGCCGCGCTCCAGGTCCTCATCAATCTGCTTTTCGCCGCGGAGCACCGCTGCGGCCAGCGAGATGCCCTCGATAATCTTTTTGTAGCCGGTGCAACGGCAGACGTTGCCGCGGATGGCGTACTTGATCTGCTCCTCGGTAGGCTCGGGATCCTCTGCGATCAGCGCTGCACCCGCCATGACCATGCCGGGGATGCAAAAGCCGCACTGCACGGCGCCCACGGCGCCAAAGGCGTACACAAAGGCCTCGCGCACGTCCTCGGGCAGGCCCTCGACGGTCACGATGTTGCGGCCGGCGGCAAGCGCGGTGGTCAGCACACAGGCCTTGACGGCCGCACCGTCCACATGGATGGTGCACGTACCGCAGGCGCCCTCGGAGCAGCCATCCTTGGCGGAGTGAATATGCAGGTCGTCGCGCAGGTAGCGCAGCAGCGGTTTGTTTTGGGTCGTCGTGCGCTCGACGCCGTTAACGGTAAAAGTGAATTCCTGTGCCATGGTGATTCCCTTCTACACGCCGGCGGCGATGCCGGTGCGGTCGTGGATGGCGCCATGCGGGCAGACGACGGCGCACATGCCGCACGACAGGCAGTCTGCGCCGTCGATATGGGCGCAGTTGTCCTCGATACGGATAGCGCCGGCAGGGCACTTTTTGGCGCACATACCGCAACCGATGCAGCTCGTGTCGCAGACCTTGCGCGCAATGGCGCCCTTATCGGTGTTGTTGCAGCGCACCAGAATGTTCTGGTAGCCGGGGACGAAGGCAATCACGCGCTGCGGGCACGCCATGCCGCACAGGCCACAGCCCGTGCACTTGGAACGATCCACGCGGGCGATGCCATCGACCAGCGCAATGGCGCCGTGGGGGCAGGCCGTGACGCAGGCGCCACAGCCAATGCAGCCTTCGCTGCAGCGGGCGTCGCCGCCTGCGGAGGCACAACCGCTTCCGCAGGCAACGTAGGCCACGTTATGTTGAATGGATTTGGCCATAAGAGACTCGCCTATTTCTTAAGAAGGTACGGATAGTTGTCGCGCACGGCCTTGATGGTCAGGCGGACGGCCTCGGGAAGGCCGGTGTTGACGGCATCGACCGAGACGGTGCGGACCGTGCCGGCGACGCGGACCTTAAAGTGATCCTCGTCCACGGCCAGGAAGCCCTCGTTCTCGGAGTTCTCCATGTCCTGCTCGCTCCAGAACAGGGTGAGCTTGTCCTTGTAGGGACGACCCTCCTGGTAGGGGCAGAACACGGCGCAGTTGCCGCACTCGTTGCACATGCCGTCGACATGGACGACCTGATGCTTGGCCAGGCCCGGCACCTTGATGGCAACGTTGGCGCGGTTGGGGCACACGTCGCAGCAGACCTCGCACACCGAACCGCAGCCCAGGCAGCGGGTCTTGGTGCAGTTGCGCTTGTCGCGGCACAGCGACCCCTTGCGCTCGTAGCAGGTGCCCTCGCGACCGGCCTGCTCGTTGCAGTCGGCGTACTTGTTAAAGTCCACGCCGGCAATGGCACGGGCGACCTCGGCGGCATCGGCGATAGCCTCGACCACGGTAGCCGGACCGCGACGGCAATCGCCTGCAGCCCAGACGCCCTCGACGCCGGTGGAGGTGGCGGCAAGGCGGCCGCGACGGTCATGCTCGACGCCCGCGGCATCGTACAGGCTGGCATCGATGCCCTCGCCCACGGCGCAGATCACCGTGGTGGCAGAAAGCTCGACGGTCTCGCCCGTGGCGACGGGGCTGCGACGGCCGCTTGCATCCGGCTCGCCGAGCTCCATGACGTCGCAGGTCAGCACGGCGCCGTTGAGTGCCTTGGGCGCCAGCAGCTCGCAGAACTCAACGCCGTCGGCAAGAGCAAGATCGAGCTCTTCCTCGTCGGCGGGCATCTGCTTCTTGGTGCGGCGATACACCAGGCGCACGTTCTTCACACCAGCCAGGCGCTTGGCCACGCGGGCCGCATCCATGGCGGTGTTGCCGGCGCCAATGACTACGACGTCCTCGCCCAGCTCGAGCTTCTCGCCCTTCTTGGCAGCCTCGAGGAACTCCAGCACATCGAGCTCGGCACCCTCGCCCAGGCCCGCAGAGCCGGGCATCCAGGCACCGGTGGCCACGACCACGTCGGTAAAGCCCTGGGCCTTGAGCTCGTCAATGGAATCCACGCGAGCGTTAAGCTGCACCTTGGCACCAAAGGCCAGGCAGAGCTCGGCATCGTGGGAGATGTCATCGCTCGCAATGCGGAACTCGGGAATCACGTGACGGACCACGCCGCCGAGCGAGTCGCGGGCCTCAAAGATGGTGACGGGCACGCCGGCACGCGTCAGGAAGAATGCCGTCGCCAGACCGGCCGGGCCGCCACCGATAACGGCAACGCTGCGTTCGCCGTCGTTTGCGATGGCCTGGGCGCGCAGCTTGGGCAGCACGGCGGTCATGGCCTCACGGGCGGCCTTGAGCTTGCTGGCGCGAATCTGGGCGCCCTCGGGCTCGTAGAACGCACGCTCGCAGGCACGGCCGCAGGGATGCGGGCAGATGGTGCCAGTGACGAACGGCAGAGCGTTGCGCTCGATGATGATGTTGAGCGCATCCTCGTAGCGGCCCTCGTCAACAGCCGCCAGATAGGCGGGAATATCCTGCTGGATGGGGCAGCTCGTACGGCACGGCGTGGTAAAGCAGTCGGAAAGCGGGCTCTTGCCGGCGACCTTGCGGTCGGGCAGCGGGCGCAGCGGCTTCTTGTAGAGCGGGTTGGTGAGCGAGTCGGTCTGAATCGCGGTCACGGCCTCGAGCGAGACGCCCGCAAACGGCTTGCCATCCAGGTCGGTAAACTCGCCGGCCATCTGGCTAAAGCGCTCGTAGCCACCGGGCTTGAGCACGTCGGTCGCCAGGGTGACGGGCCAAATGCCGGCATCATACAGGGCGCGGATGTTGTAGACCGTGGCACCACCGGAGTAGCTGATGCGCAGCTTACCGTCAAACTGCTCGGTAATGCGGCGGGCGGCCTCGATGGTCAGCGAGAACAGCGAACGGCCGGACATGTACATCTCGGTAGAGGGCAGCTCGTTTCTCGTCACGTCGACGGGGAAGGTGTTGGTCAGCTTGACGCCAAACTCCAGGCCGCGCTCGGCGCACAGGGCAATCAGGCGCTCGAACATAGGCACGGCATCGGCCCACTGCAGGTCCTCACGGAAGTGCGTGTCATCGAAAACGATGTAGTCAAAGCCCAGCTCGTTCAAACGCTGGCGGGCAAACTCATAGCCCAGCAGCGTGGGGTTGCACTTGATGTAGGTGTTGAGGCCCTTCTCGGTGATCAAATAGGTCGCGATGCGCTCGATCTCCGCCGGCGGGCAGCCATGCAGCGTGGACTCGGTGATGGAGTTGGACACGCGCGCCGGGATGGACTCGACAAACGCGGCGTCGACATGCTCAAACTTGTCCAGGTTGGCGAGCGCCCAGGCACGGCACTCGTTCCAAACCTCGGAGCCGCTGGCGTCCTTCATGCCCTCGATGTAGGCGTCGACCTTAGGGCTCTTGATGCCCTCCAGGTCATAGCCCACGGACATGTTAAAGACAAAGCCGTCCGGGCTGCCCAGGCCGTACTCGCGAGCGATCAGGTGGCAGGCAAACCATGCCTTCACGTACTCGGCAAAGGCCTGCGGAACCTCGAGCTCGGTCGACCACTCGCAGTTGTAGCACTCGTCCTGCGCCACAATGCAGGGCTTGTTCACACACTTGGAGAGCTCCTCGCCGTCCATAACCTGAACGGTCTTGAGCTCAAAGAAGCGGGAACCGGCCACGTAGGATGCCACGATGTTCTGGGCAAGCTGCGTGTTGGGGCCGGCGGCCGGGCCAAACGGAGTCTCGATGCGCTCGTCAAAAATGGGAAGCGCGCCCTCCTGGTTGGTCGTGACCATCTTGCGCACGCCAAAGACGGCGCCCTGAGTCTTGTGCTCCTCGATGATCCAGTTCATCAGCTGCGAAAACGGGATCGGCCTCATGATGTCGCTCATAATGAGCTCCTCTCTGTAACGCCCGGCGAGACCGCGCGACGGGCGCAAATACGGTGTAGCGCTAGCACAGCGCCGGCGACCCCGCGGAGGCCGCCTATGCGCGCGCCGGATGCGGCGAAACATCCGACGCGCGCGAATCTACTTGTGAATTAGTAGGTGCGATCGTTGAGCGTGCTCCAGAGCTTCTTGGACTCGGCCATGGTCCACGCGTTGATCTTGTCCTCATCGATACCGATAAACTCGCGATCCTTGTACAGGACGCGGCCGTTGATGATAGTGGTGCGGCAGTTTTTGCCCATCATGCCAAAGAGCATGTGGCCGTCGATGTTCTCCTCGCTCAGCGGCGTAAAGGGCTTGTAGTCCATGACGATGACGTCGGCGGCAGCGCCGGCCTCGAGCACACCGAGCTTGCGATCGAAGTACTTGCTCGCCATCTTGGCGTTGTTCTCGAACAGCATGGTCATGGCCTCGCACCAGCCCACGTTGGGCATGGCGGCGTTGTGGCGCTGAATGATCAGGAAGACCTTAAGGCTCTCGAGCATATCGTGGGTGTAGGCGTCGGTGCCCATGCACACGGGGATGCCGCGGCGGAAGAACTCGAGCACGGGGGCGCAGCCCACGGCGTTGCCCATATTGGATTCGGGGTTGTTGACGAGCCAGGTGCCGGACTCCTTGACGATATCCATCTCGGCAGGCGTCACGTGGATGCAGTGGCCGAGCATGGTGTCGGGACCCAGCAGGTTGTGCTGCAGCAGGCGCTCGACGGGGCTGATACCACCGCGGTTGAGGCGGGAATCCCACACGTCGTTCATGCCCTCGCACACATGGATGTGGAAGCCGGTCAGGCCGTTGTTGGCCTCGGCCATCTTATCCATGGTCTCGTCCGAAAGCGTAAAGGTAGCATGTCCGCCAAACATGGCGGCGATCATGTGGTTGTCGTTATCGCGACGCTCCTTGGCGGCCCACTGGGCAAATTCGGCGTTCTCGGCAATGGCCTGGTCGCACTTTTCCTGGCCGCGGCGATCGGAGACCTCGTAGCACAGGCACGAACGCATGCCCAGCTCCTGAGCTGCATCCTTAATGGTAAAGAGGCTTCCCGGGATCTCGCAGAAGCTCGCATGGTGATCGAAGATCGTGGTGACGCCATCACGGATGGAGTCCAAAATCGTGGCATAGGCGCTGGCCTTGGTGCCGTCGAGCGTCAGGTTGTCGTCGATCTTCCACCACTGCTGCTCAAGATTCTCCAGGAAGTTGGTGGGGTTGCAGCCCTTAATGGCAAGGCCGCGGGCCAGACCCGAGTAGATGTGGGTGTGGCAGTTGATAAGTCCAGGCATGATGAGGTTGCCCTGGGCATCGACGTACTCGGCATCCGGGTACTTGGCCTTGAGCTCGCGCTCGGGGCCCACTTCGACGATCGTATCTCCGTCAATGGCGACCGCACCGTTTGGAATGAACGGGGTCTGAGCGTTGCGGGTAAAGACGGAACCGTTAGCGACCAGAAGCATGGATGCTCCCTTCAACATCAGAGGCGGGGTTTGACACCTCTGACATGGCGGAGTGCGAAGCGCCGGCCTACACCGGAAACGGGCCCTCTCCCGTCAACGCTTCACCAAAGGGACAAACCCTTTGAAGTGCGGCTTGGCGCCGCATGGCGTCGGCGGACGAGGCGATGCGTCCGCCGACGAATAGCACCGAATTGGTTACTTCTTGCTCTCGGGCAAGACTAGATCCACGGCAGCGTCCTTGGCGGCATCGATGTGCTGAGCCACGACCGGCGTCTGCGGAAGGATCAGGTTAAGGACAATGGCCATGATGGCGGTGGGGGTTACGGCATTGGAGCCGATGACGGTGGACACCCAGGCGGGCATACCCTCGCCGGCAAGGCAACCGCTGGCCATCCAGATACCCAGGCCAAAGACGACGGAGGTGCCGACGATAGTGGTAGTGCGCTGCGTGAGGCCCTCGCGGGTGAACATGCGCACGCCGTTCATGGTGATGGTGCCAAAGACGCCGACGGTCGCGCCGCCGATGACGGGCTGCGGGATAGCGGAAAGGACGGCAGAGAGCTGCGGGAACAGACCGGCGATGGCAAAGACGGCCGCGATGATCACAAAGACCCACTTGTTGACGACCTTGTTGGAGCAGATGATGCCCACGTTCTGGCCAAGGGCGCTGGTGGGAAGACCGCCCAGCAGACCGCCGACCATAGAGGTGAGGCCCTGGGACACGATAGCGCCGGAGAGCTCGCGCTCGGTGGGCATACGGTCGATGGAGCCCAGGCAGGCGGCGGAGACGTCACCGATAACCTGGATGGCAACCATGGGGAACACGACGGCAAGGGTAATGCAGACCTCGGGATCAAACTCGAGCGCGTAGGGCATGAGCTTGGGAAGAGCGAAGACCTGAGCGGTGGCGACGCTGGAGAAGTCGATCATGCCAAAGGGGATGGAGACGATCATACCAACGATCATGCCAAAGAACACAGAGCCCAACTTGAGCGTGCCCTTGCCAAAGTTGGCGAGCGCAAAGACCACGGCGAAGGTGATGAGAGCGACGCACCATGCCTGCGGGGTGCCCCACAACGGCGTACCCATACCGCCGGCCATATACTTGACGGCCGTGGGATACAGCGAAACGCCAATGGAGAAGATGACCGTACCGGTCACGACGGGCGGGAACAGCCACTTGATCTTGCTGTAGGCCAGACCAAAGAGGACCGCAACGGCGCCGCCGACGATCTCGCCGCCCAAAAGCGCGCCAAAGCTAAAGCCCGATACGCCCATGGCCTGCAGGGCCGGGAGGAACGCGAACGAAACGCCCATGACGATGGGCAGGCCGCCGCCGATGCGACGAAAGGGAGCGAAGGCCTGAAGGGCCGTGTCGATCGCCGAAAGAATAAGCGCGACCTGAATGATGTCGGTGCTCTGCTGGCTATTAAAGCCGTAGACGCCGGCCATGATGACCGCCGGGGTAATGATGCCGGCAAACGATGCCAGTACGTGCTGAAGGGCACACGGGATCATTTCCTTAACGGGAGGCATGCCTTCGCGAGTGAACAGGGCTTCAGTGCCGTTCGTAACCGTCTCCTGGGTCATTTGACCACCAATCCTCGAAGTAGTTGTTTTCGCATCTAACGCTCTATTGTGACGCAGTGCGGGGTTGAGGTTGTGCCTTCATTGCATATCGTATTAAAGATGATTCTCATTCTCAATAATAATTTTTTGTTATCAGACTATTCTTCAGTTGAAATAACGCATTTCCGCAGGTCAAGAAAGTGTCTGGTCAAAATAACATCTAACTTTTCTTTTGGTCAACCGTTTACCGCTAAATTCCTACCGTTCGTCTGCATTACGCAATGTACCTGCGGATATACGAGATGATGGACAGCGTGTTACCATGAGAAAAAATTGTTATGAACATTTCCGATTTCACCCAAAGGAGTTGCCCGTGAACGAGACCGTACGTCGCTTTTTGCCGATGGTCGATTTTCTGGAGCAGATACTCGGCAAAAACAGCGAAATCGTGCTGCACGATTTCTCGGATCCCGACCACGCCATCGTCGATATTCGCAACGGCATCGTGAGCGGCCGCAAGGTCGGCGGTCCCGCCACCGATCTGGCACTCAAGATCATGCACGACGCCAAGTATCGCGACCTGCCGTTTATTACGGGCTACGAGGGGCGCGGTGCCGGCGGCAAGACGTTGGAGTCAGCGACGTACTTTATCCGCGAGAATGACGAGATCGTCGGTATGCTCTGCGTCAACACCGACCTCTCGACCGTGCGCTCCATCAACGCCATGGCGCAGCAGCTCATGGCGTGCTTCGACGCGGCGCCAACGCGCACGGAGCCCGCCCCTATCGAGGTCGAAAGCCTTTCGGAGTCCACACAGGAGCTCATCGACCGCAGCATTGCCGAGTTGCTGAGCGCGCGCGGGCTGGATGTAGCGTCGCTTGGTCAGAGCGACCGCGTGGACGTCATTCGCCACCTCAACGGTAACGGGGTGTTCATGCTCAAGGGCGCCGTGGCCTGCGTCGCCACCGCGCTGGGCATCTCGGAGCCCAGCGTCTACCGCTACCTGCAAAAAGTTCGCAAGGAGGGCTAACGGGCAAAATGGAGCGCGGCTCCACAAGCGATCCGTCCCTTGACAAAAGACCCTGCAGCTCGCACGCGCTGCAGGGTCTTTTTGCATGTCATGTTTAGTTGTGGCCAACGCCTTAGAGAGCGGCAACGACCTCGATCTCGACCAGACCGCCAGCCGGAAGGGCGGCAACCTGGAAGGCGCTGCGCGCGGGGAACGGGGCCTCGAACTTAGAGGCGTAGATCTCGTTCACGGCGGCGAAGTCGGCGATGTCGGCCAGGTAGACCGTGGTCTTGACGACATCGGCAAAGGTGGCGCCGGCAGCGGTCAGCAGGGCCTCGACGTTGGCGAGGGACTGCTTGGCCTGGGCCTCGACGCCCTCGGGCATCTTGCCAGTTGCGGGATCGATGCCCAGCTGGCCGGACAGGAACACCATGTTGCCGGCCTGGATACCGGGGGAATACGGGCCGATGGCTGCGGGTGCGTTATCGGAAGACACGACTGTCTTGCTCATGTTTATCTCCTTACGGTTAACTAGAAAGCGTGAGCGCGGCGTTCGCACCGGGAGGCACAGTTCGGTCTGAACACCGCGCTTGATTGGGATAGTAATCAAGGTTTCCGTGCGATGCAAGAATATTATCAGTTTGCGAGAATAATTTATCGCCCAACGGTTTCCCCGAACCGCTGAACGGTTCTTCACGGGGTCAGCCAGCCCAAGCTGCTGAAGACTTTATCCCGCTTGGAGCACGGGCATCGCCTGCCGCAACGGCACCACTATACTTTTGAATATCTGAGCATTTTGAAAGGCAGGATATGACCGCAACCGCCAGTCGAACCACCAACCGCAGACCCGAGCTTTTGGCGCCCGCCGGAGGGCCCGAGCCCTTTGCCGCCGCACTCGCCGCGGGGGCAGACGCCATCTATTGCGGCATGGGCAGCTTCAACGCCCGCCGCAAGGCCACCAACTTTACCGACGAGGCCTTTGAGCAAGCCTGCCGCGCCGCACATCTAGCCGGGTCGCGCGTCTACGTCACGGTCAACATCGTCATCAAGCAGTCCGAGATGGGCGATGCGCTGCAACTCATCCATCGCTGCTCCACGCTGGGCGCCGACGCCTTCATCATCCAGGACTGGGGCCTGTTCTTTGAGGTCAAGCGCACGATGCCCGGCATCGAGACGCACATCTCGACCCAGGCGAACATCCATGATGACCGCGGAACGCTTTGGTGCCGCGAGCAGGGCGCCGACCGCGTGACTCTCTCGCGCGAGCTCTCCATCGACGAGATCGCCGCCATCCACGACGCCGCGCCCGACGTTGACCTGGAGGTCTTTAGCCACGGTGCCATCTGCTTTTGCTACTCGGGCCTATGCCTGCTCTCGAGCTTTGCCATGGCGGGCCGCTCGTCCAACCGCGGCATGTGCGCTCAGCCCTGTCGCTTGCCTTACGAGCTGATCGACGAGAACGGCCGCGCGCTCTCCCCTGCCGGTCGCGAGCGCGCGCTGTGCCCGCGTGACACCAACACCTCACAGCTTGTTCGCCGTCTGTATGACGCCGGCGCCGCATCGCTCAAGCTCGAGGGCCGCATGAAGGCACCCGATTACGTGTACTCCATCGTTGATGTGTATCGTCACGAAATTGACGACATGCTATCCGGAGCCGCCGTTGCCAAGGACGAGGAAGCCGCCCGCCAGCGCCAGCTCAAGCGCTGCTTCAACCGCGACTTTACGCACGCCTATCAGGACGGCACCTCGGGCGACGAGATGATGAGCTATGAGCGTTCCAACAACCGCGGCCAGATCGTGGGCACGGTGCTGGGCAGCCGCCCGGCCAACCGCGATGTGCGCGGCCTCAAGTCCGACGACCGCCGTCGCCGCGCCGCCATCGCCCGCATTGAGCTGTTTGAGCCCGTGGGCAAAGGCGACCTGCTGGAGCTTCGCCACGATAACGAGTTTGACCAGTTCCTGACCACCATTGCCGCCGATGATGCCGCCGCCGGTGACATCATTGAGTGCCGCGTGCCCCGCAGCATGCCCGAGGGCTGCCGTGTACGCGTGATTCGCAGTCAGCGTGCCATCGACGCCGCCGGCGCCGCGCTCAAGCGCGATGTGCTGCGCCGCCGCGCCGTAGACGTGTCCGTTGTGGCACGTCTGGGCGAGCCGTTTACTGTCACACTCACCTGCTGTGACAACCCCATGCTCACCGCCACCGCCACGGGCTTCATCGTCGAGGCCGCCAAGACCCGCGCCGTCGAGGCGGCAGACCTGGTTGAGCATGTGGGCCGCATGGGCTCCTCGCCCTTCGAGGCAGCGAGCTTTGATGTGGCGCTCGATGAGGGCTGCGGCATGGGCTTCTCCGCTGTACACAAGGTGCGCGCCGCCGCTTGTAAGGCGCTGGAAGAGGCCATTCTGGCACCGTACGAGGAGCGCGCGAAAAAGCTCGAGTTGCCGGTGCTCGACAAATGTACTCGCCCCATGCCCGAGCACTACCGCGACGAGCCGCAGATCTGCGCCACCGTCACCTCGCTCGAGGCCGCCGAGGCAGCCCGCGCGGAGGGTGCAACGCGCATCTATATGACCACCGACGCGCTCGAGGCTGTCGGACTCTCCCCTGCCGATGCATTTGAGCAGGGTATCGTTCCCGTACTCGACGAGGTCTGCCGCGCCGTCGACCACGAGCGCGTCGATCCTTGGATCAATGCCGGAGCCACCGTCGCCGTCGGCAATATCTCCGAGCTCGCCGTAGCCGCTCATGCCGGCGCCACGGCCGAGATTCGCTCTTGCCTGCCGGTGCACAACACGCCCTGCATGGAGGCGCTTGCCGAGCGCGGAGCCGGTGCGTTTTGGCTCTCGCCCGAGATCACGCTCGACGAGATCATCTCGCTCGGCGGCGCCGCGCCCGCAGCCCTGGGCATCACCGTCTTTGGCCGCCCGCGCGTTATGACGAGCGAGCACTGCATCCTGCAGGTGGCCAATGGCTGCATCCACGATTGCGCCAACTGCCGCCTGCGCGCCCGCAAGCTGTCGCTCAAGAATATCGACGGCAAGGTCATGCCCGTACGCACCGACATCCATGGCCGCTCTCGCTTGTACGACGCCTACCCCATCGACCTTACGCCGCAGGTACCACAGCTGCTCGATGCCGGCGTGCGTCGTCTCATGGTGGACGGAACGCTGCTCGAGACGGATGAGGTGGGCCGCGCCGTCGCACGCGTCCGTCGCGCCGTCGAGGCCGCGCAAACCGGCCGCAAGCCCGCCGCCCGCCTGCGCGGCGCCACCTCGGGCTGCATGTTTGTGGGAATTAGCTAACCGAAAGGCTTACACGTGAACGAAGAACCTCAAGTCCTTTACTGCGACGCCTGGCTCATGGCCATCGACAAGCCCGCCGGCATGATCGTCCACGGCGACGGCACCGGCGAGCGCACGCTCACCGACTACGCCAGCGACCTGCTGCTGGCGATGGGTGACGGCTTTGCCGCGACCGACATGCAGCCGCTCAACCGCCTGGACCGCAACACCACCGGCGTGGTGTTGTTTTCGCTCGACAAACAGACGCAGCCCGCCTTTGACCAAATGGTCATCGACCACGCCTTCGAAAAGCACTATCTGGCGCTCGCCGAGGGCAAGATCGACTGGAACGAGAAGCTCATCGACAAGCCCATCGCCCGCGACCGTCACGACAGCCGAAAGATGCGCGTCGGCACCAGCGGCAAGCCGTCTCAAACTCGCGTGAAGGTGCTCAAACGTCTTAAGAGCCGTCGTGGCCTGCCCGCGCGCTCGTATATCGATGTCGAGTTGCTCACCGGCCGCAAGCACCAGATCCGTGTGCACCTGGCAAGCGAGCATCATCCCCTGGTTGGCGACGACCTGTACGGAACGCCGCGCCCCTGCGGCCTGATGCTCCACGCCCACAGCGTGTCCTTCACGCATCCCGTAACCGGCGAGCACATCCACATCGAAGCCCCCTGCCCCTGGGAGCCCTAAACCACCACAATGGGGACAGGCACCTTTGTGGTGGTTTTGCCGCAATGGTTCAACCGCGGTCCCAAAATGTCTCGATCTGTAACAGTTAGAACCCATTTTCCGGTCTATCTGTTACAGATCGAGACATTCGAATCCCCCTCAAGGGAAAATCTCAATCTGTAACAGTAACTCGGCAAAATCAGTCCCAGATGTTACAGATTGAGACAAAGGGACGGAGCGGTTCGGAAGTATCTCAATCTGTAACACCTAGCCCACTTTTAACGGTCCAGTTGTTACAGACTTAGACAAACCGGCAGACAATCAGAACCACCCTTAAAAAGGGTGGTTTGCTCTTAGGGTATTACCCACGGGCCCCGGGCTCGCGTCTAAAGGCGCGGGCCCGGACTTCGTCCAGGTCTAGTGCATCTTGACCCGTGGCGCGCCGGTCGAACCGGCGGGATCACCCCCTCTTGAAGGGGTCCTCGTACTCCTTCACGCTCAGCTTGTCCAGCGCGATGTCGTGGGACTCCTGCTCCCTGATGTACTTGGCGATCGTCGCCTCGTTCAGGC
>DBEYUK010000023.1:0-10781 GCA_048181625.1 Collinsella sp.
TCGACAAATCGAAATTTAAGTTAGGTACCTGCGGTGGGATGCTTTGACATTGCGCTGGTCGACCATTGCGTACCTTAATGTGGTGTCTATTTTTTTATGGCCAAGGAGCACCTGGACTTGTTCGATGGGCATTCCTTTGTCGATTGCCTTTGTGGCAAGCGTTCTTCTGAACTTATGAGGGTGGACCCTTCCTAAATCAAGCTCGCGCCCCAGTTTTCTAAGCAGCGCCTCGACGCCGCCAATTTGTAGCCTCTCGTGTGGCGCCTTGCTCGACACGAAGAGTGCTTCCGAGCTGTCCATTCGGGTTGACAGGTAATTCTCGATATGGACTTTAGTCTTTGCGTCAAAATAGACGATGCGGTCCTTATTTCCCTTGCCGTGTACGATGCACTCACGATTGATGGTGTCGACAGAGCTCCTGTCCAACGAGACAAGTTCGCCCACACGCATGCCCGTGGAGCGCAACAGGTCGATCAGGGCAAGGTTTCGGGGCGACCCGCAGTTATCACAAAGAATCTCAACGACTTCATCGCTATACGTTTCCTTAATGGGTTGTGGGGCCTTGACCCTTTTAATGCGTCTAACCGGACTCTTGATGATATGGTCTTCATCTTCGAGCCATGAGTAGAAGCTTGAGATGATTCTTCGGACATTGTCGACGGTGACGCGACTGACGCCGGCTTTTTTCTGATAGTCGGAAAGATAGGACCTAATCTCTTCGGTTCCCAGGTCGCAGGCTGGCGTGTCGAACGATTCAAGCAGTTTATTAATGGTTGCTTCGTAGTAGGCGACAGTCCTATCCGAGCAACCTTCGAGGCGTTTCGCGGACAGAAAAAGATCGAGGAATGATTTGTTGTCACTGTCGCCGCTGTTCTCAGCTAACTGGTTTTCATCGAAAAGGCAGTGCGATAAAACCTTTTTGAGCTGGCGGTTCTGCTGCGTGGTCAGGTAGGGGAGCATGAGGCGGGTAATTTCTCTAGCCGTTTTCGTGAGATCCATGGTGGCGTCCTTCCTTGCGCGGTGGGTGGCGCTATTTCCCTTTGTTTACCCGTGCGTTATGGAAGGGATGCCGGGTGGCACTTCCGCTAGGCAGCGTCAAGGGGACCCGTGAAACCCTGCGCAGGCCTCTGCATCACTCCGGTGCGGCTTTGCCTGCAAAGCGAGATGTTCAGAAGCGTTTTCTTAGCGGGGGATGTCTTTCGGATTCTTTTGATGGGGATGTGGAAACACTGATGAAGTTTACGAATAGCGAGGTTGAGGGGTTCGCCTGTGCCCATCGCCTCTCGTGTGCGGATGGATGGTGCCGGTGGTTGTTTGAGACTGCAGTCGCGCCGACGGGATTGGTTGGGGTCGGTACAAGGCGAGCACGCCCCATGCCGTTATGGTAGATGCATCTTTGTCGATAGAGCGCTCGATTAATCTACGCGGGAGCGCTGAGAAGATCTTCCAGCATCGGGTCTACCCCGGCGGCGACCATGCCCTCGATCAGGTGCTGGGCGTGGAACCGACCAACTGTCCATGCGATTTATGAAAGCGTCTGACAAGCGCGCTCCTTGATATCAAATGCAGCTTTGCTTAGAACGATTGCCTCTGCGATGTCGGCAAATACGTCGTGATCTCCCCATGTCTTACAGGCTTGTATCATGCCCTGGTCGATAGCATCCATAACAAAGGTGCCGGATCCGTCCGCAACGCACACGCCGTCGGCGAAGAGTTTCCAGCTGGACGGCTCACGCGAGTCGTTTCTGGGCAGCTTAATCTGTAGTACGTGCGGGTCGCCAGCAGCACAGAGCTCTTCCTCGAGCACCTGCACCGTAAAGCGCATCTGGTGGGAGAGGCTGCTCTTGACCATGGCCGAGGCATAGCCGCTCGGCTCGTCCAGAAGATGCATTCGTTTTGGCTTGGTTGCCAGGTTGTGGAAGTTGCGCTCACTGCGCACGGAGAAATTGTCCATACGGACTCCTTTCATCGATGTTGGCAGGGCCACCGTGCCTCTTGGCCGGTTGGCGTCGGGATCGTGGAGCCAACTCTCTACCCCGACTCTGGATAAAACGCGCCCGCTCCTTGCGGGCAAGAGGAAGTCTATCAACGTGTACGGACGGAAATCAAGCGCCGCCTGCGAAATGACGCGTGAACGGCGTTGGTTTCCCAAGTGATTATTCGGCTTTCATCCGGAAAAGTGTCGAAATAGGCACCTTAAAACTTCGGAAAAGTGTCAAATTCGATAGGCAAATTATCCGGAAAAGTGTAGCTGGATGACAAAACAGCACTTAGAAGCCGGTGCTGGATGCGGGATCCTGCGGCCGCCTTCAGCTCTCGCTACTCGTCGTCCTCGTCGTTGGGGTCGCCCTTGAGGGTGTTGATGTCCAGGTACTGGTTATCGTCCTCTTTTTGCTGGGTCTCCGACTCCGCTTGGGTGGGGCCGCGGAACAGCTGGAATCCCTCAAACGCAATGACACCGAGCAGGGCAATGACAATGGCGATAAAGGCAACCTTGACTGCCTGCGGAAATTCCGAGAAACGCAGCGCCTTTTCCTCGGCGTAATAATCGGCGAAGCGCTCTTCGCCCGTGCTTTTGGTATATGCCGGCGCGGACGCGGCCTCCGGGTCATATTCCGGTGCAGGCGTGGCAGCGTACGGATCGTTGAGATAATCGCTCGATGCGGTGCCATAATCCTCGGTCTCGATGCGACCGGTGCCAGCATAGCCATCGGAATAATCGGAATATGCCGCACCGCCCTCATAGTCCGCGGCGCTCGTGTTGGCGGCAAAAAGCGGGTTAACTGGAACATCGAGCGCCGGCATGCCGGTAGAGGTCTCATCCAGGTCGGCTGCAGCCCAGGAATCGTGGACAACCTGATGGGCAACGGGCCCATCGAGCCTTGTGACCGGAGGCTTGCGTGCCGCAGGAACAGGCAACTGCTGGGCACTGTACATAACGGTGTTGTCGGCCGATTTGCCCTGCGTCGCTGCAGCGAGAAATGCCGCCGTCTCGGACGGGTCGCTTGCGGGACGGGGAGCGGGCGTGGGCGCCGAAGTGGGTGCGGGCGTAGGCGCGGGCGTCGAAACAGCCAACTGCGCAGGAGCCGGCGCAGATGCGGTCTTAGGCGCAAGTGCGGGATTGGGGTTTGACGGGCGAGCCCCGCCGCCCATGAGTTCGTCGGCGGTCCACGGGCGATCATCCATCACGTCGTCAAGGCTCAGCGAAAACAGGTCGTCTTCACCTTCATCGAACATGCGGTGCACATGTCCACCAATTGCCGGAATCAATCCGCGACCGGTGCATGATGCCTTGCTCAACGCCATTCTGTTCCATCCTTTCGAAATACTAATGACATCGATTATATGGAACTTCCCAAGCGGCTCGGTCTTGGATTCGTGCTTTCCAGAACTCGCGCCCAAAAGGGGAGGGGCAATCCAAGCGAGTGCCTACTTGTCGCCGGCTGCCGCCTTGGCCTCATTGAGGTAGCTATAGAAGCTGTACTTTGAGATGCCAAAGAACTCGCAGGCGCGCTCGCTCGACTTGGAAATGAGGAAGGCGCCGCGACGGTCGAGGTAACCAATGGCACGAATGCGCTCGTCTTTGGTCATGAGCGCCGCGGGCTTGCCCACAAACTGCTCGCACTCGTGCAGCAGGTCCTCAAGCAGGTCGCCGATGTTCTTGGTAATGGGCTCGGGCTCGGTATAGCCCGTGCCGCCGGTGCCGGTAAAGGCGTCGAGCGAACGCTCAAAAGCCTTCATGAGCGTAATGTCAAAGTTGATGCCCAAAATGCCGACGGGCTTGCCCTCGTCGTTGCGGATAAAGATCGTCGACGATTTGAGCAGCTTACCGTCGGTGGTTTTAGTGAGGTACGGCTCGCGGTCGTGTACATCGGTGGCGCCCTCGTGCATGGACTCAAACACGATATGGCTGGGGCCGTCACCCAGTTTGCGCCCGCTGACGTGGCCGTTTTCGATCACTACGATGGAGTGGTCTACGTCCTCGGTCTCCAGATCGTGGACGACGACTTCGCAGTTGGGGCCAAATTGGAGCGCCAGGCCGTGTGCGAGGCGCTTGTAAAACTCAATCTGTGCGGGGGTCATGGGTACCTTCCTAAAAATTAGTTTGGGCTCACTGTGCCATAAACCACACCTGTTCGCAAATAACGAAAGCGTCGCTGCGTTGTGTGACCGTTCGGCGGCGAAAAAGTACCGATTACGGCAACAAACAATTCGTTAGGTATGCCAATCAAAAAGTGTGATAGAACATTACTAACAAACTTTTTGTTTGGCATCCACATAAAAGTTCAGCCGTGTGAATGGGATCGGGCTGAAACGCGTATGCGGGGGCCGGCAAGAGAGGACTTAAGGAGTTCACCGTATGGCCGATAAGATCCAGTGGGCGGGCAACACGATGCCCAAGAGCGATGACAAGCACTTGGGAATCATGAGTCTCGACCACGTGAAGAAGGCCCGTGCCTTCCACCAGTCGTTCCCTCAATATACCGTCACCCCGCTTGCCCGCCTGGACGGTCAGGCTGCGCGCCTGGGTCTGTCCAACCTGTGCGTTAAGGACGAGAGCTATCGCTTTGGCCTCAACGCCTTTAAGGTTCTGGGCGGTTCGTTTGCCATGGCCAACTACATTGCCGACGAGACCGGCAAGGACGTTGCCGACTGCACCTTCGATTACCTGACCTCCGATCAGCTTGCCAAGGACTTTGGCCAGGCCACCTTCTTTACCGCCACCGACGGCAACCATGGCCGCGGCGTGGCATGGGCTGCCAACAAGCTGGGCCAGAAGGCCGTCGTGCACATGCCCAAGGGTTCCACCAAGCCCCGCTTCGATAACATCGCCGCCGAGGGCGCAACGGTGACCATCGAAGAGGTCAACTACGACGAGTGCGTGCGCATGGCCGCCGCCGAGGCCGACGCCTGCGAGCGCGGCGTCATCGTTCAGGACACCGCCTGGGAGGGCTACGAGAAGATCCCGTCCTGGATCATGGAGGGTTACGGCACCATGGCTTCCGAGGCTGCCGAGCAGCTGCGCGAGATGGCCATCAACCGCCCGACGCACGTGTTTGTCCAGGCTGGCGTGGGTTCGCTTGCCGGCGCCGTGGTGGGCTACTTCACCAACCTGTATCCCGATAACCCGCCCACCTTCGTCGTGGTTGAGTGCGCGCCTGCCGCCTGCCTGTACAAGGGCGCTGCCGCCGGCGACGGAGATCCGCGTATCGTGGACGGTGACATGCCCTCCATCATGGCCGGCCTGTGCTGTGGCGAGCCCAACATCCTGGGCTGGGATATCCTGCGCAACCACACCACCGCCTTCGTGTCCTGCCCCGACTGGGTCACCGCTCGCGGCATGCGCACCCTGGGCGCTCCCGAGAAGGGCGACCCGCGCGTCATCTCCGGCGAGTCCGGCGCTGTGACCACCGGCCTGGTCGAGACCCTCATGCTCGATCCCGAGTACGCCGAGCTCAAGGAGCTCATCGGCCTGGACAAGACGAGCTCCGTGCTCTGCTTCTCCACGGAAGGTGACACGGACCCCGACCAGTATCGCCGCATTGTTTGGGAAGGCGAATATCCCACTTGCTAATCGTTGGGGCGGAGTAAATAGGTATCGCTCCGCCACCTCACAGGTAGATTCCTTCGTTTGAAAGGTTATGAACAATGGCTAAAGAACTCGATTTCGACGCTATCAAGGCTGCTGCTGAGTCTCATCGTGCTGATATGACTCGCTTCCTGCGCGCTATGATCTCCCATCCCTCTGAGTCCTGCGAGGAGGGTGAGGTTGTTGCTTGCATCAAGGCCGAGATGGAGAACCTTGGCTATGACGAGGTCAAGGTCGACGGCCTGGGCAACGTCATGGGCTTTATGGGCGAGGGCGACAAGATCATCGCCATCGACTCCCACATCGACACCGTCGGCATCGGCAACATCGAGAACTGGGATGCCGATCCCTATGAGGGCTACGAGACCGATGAGATCATCTACGGCCGCGGCGGCTCCGACCAGGAGGGTGGCATGGCTTCCGCTACCTACGCTGCCAAGATGATGAAGGACATGGGCCTCATCCCCGAGGGCTACAAGATCATGGTCGTCGGCACCGTCCAGGAAGAGGACTGCGACGGCATGTGCTGGCAGTACATCTACAACAAGGACGGCATTAAGCCCGAGTTCGTCATTTCCACCGAGCCCACCGACGGCGGCATCTATCGCGGTCACCGCGGCCGCATGGAGATCCGCGTCGACGTTCACGGCACCTCCTGCCACGGCTCTGCTCCCGACCGCGGCGACAACGCCATCTACAAGATGGCCGACATCATCGCCGACGTCCGCGCCCTCAACAACAACGGTTGCGACGAGTCGACCGACATCAAGGGCCTCGTCAAGATGCTCGACCCCAAGTACAACCCCGAGCACTACGAGGATGCCCGCTTCCTGGGCCGCGGCACCTGTACCGTCAGCCAGATCTTCTACACCAGCCCCAGCCGCTGCGCCGTGGCCGACTCCTGCGCCATCTCCATCGACCGTCGTATGACCGCCGGTGAGACCTGGGAGTCCTGCCTGGACGAGATCCGCAACCTGCCGGCTGCCAAGAAGTACGGCGACGACGTGAAGGTCTCCATGTACATGTACGACCGTCCGTCCTGGACCGGCGAGGTCTACGAGACCGAGGCTTACTTCCCCACGTGGATCAACAAGGAGACCGCTCCGCACGTCAAGGCCCTCGTCGACGCCCATAAGGCCATGTTTGGTGACGAGCGCATCGGCTGCGAGCCCAGCATGGACAAGCGCACCGGTCGCCCGCTGTGCGACAAGTGGACCTTCTCCACGAACTGCGTTTCCATCCAGGGCCGCTATGGCATCTCCTGCGTCGGCTTTGGCCCGGGTGCCGAGTCTCAGGCTCACGCTCCCAACGAGGTCACCTACAAGGACGACCTGGTCACCGCTGCCGCCATGTACGTGGCTGCCCTGAACCTCTACGATCCGAGCCAGGCCGATGGCGACGCCACCGTGTTCCGCGCCGGTCTGACCAACAACAAGATCGACTAGTCCCATTCCTTGATCTTGTTGAGCCGGGGGCTGCTCGTGTCCCCGGCACCCCCTGTTGACTTGGGGCCCGCGGTCGTTATCTCCCATGCTTCCTCGACGGTGGCGGGTCCTCGTCATGCTCTAGCCACACGCGCATGCCGGAGCACATCTACTCATTGCGATCGTTTCATCTTTCGAAAGGATATTTACATGGACGCTAAGTTTACCGAACTCGTCGAGCAGCTGAACGGCCTCGATTTTAAGGGTATGTACGGTAGCGACTTCCTGCACACCTGGGATAAGACCACCGATGAGCTCAAGGCGCTCTACATCGTCGCCGACGCCCTGCGCGAGCTGCGTGAGAACAACGTCTCGTCCAAGATTTTCGATTCGGGTCTGGCCGTCTCCCTGTTCCGTGACAACTCCACCCGTACGCGCTTCTCCTTCTCTAAGGCCGCTAACCTGCTCGGCCTTGAGCTGCAGGACCTGGACGAGAAGAAGTCCCAGATCGCTCACGGCGAGACCGTCCGCGAGACCGCTACCATGATCTCCTTCATGGCCGACGTCATCGGCATCCGCGACGACATGTACATCGGCAAGGGCGACGCCTACATGGCCGAGGTCTCCGAGTCCGTGCAGCAGGCCTACGAGGACGGCGTTCTGGATCACCGTCCCACGCTCATCTCCCTGCAGTCCGATTCCGACCACCCCACGCAGTCCTCTGCCGACATGCTCTACCTCATCAACGAGTTTGGCGGCCTCGAGAACCTCAAGGGCAAGAAGGTTGCCGTCACCTGGGCCTATTCGCCCTCTTACGGCAAGCCGCTGTCCTGCCCGCAGTCGCTGATCAGCCTGCTGCCCCGCTTTGGCATGGACGTCACCCTGGCTCACCCCGAGGGCTACGACCTCATGCCCGAGGTCGTCGAGCGCGCCAAGGGCTATGCCGCCGAGTCCGGTACCACCTTTAAGCAGGTCAACACCATGGCCGAGGCCTTCGAGGGTGCCGACATCGTGATCCCCAAGAGCTGGGCTCCGTTTGCCGCCATGGAGAAGCGTACCAACCTGTACGCCGAGGGCGACGACGCCGGCATCGCAGCGCTCGAGAAGGAGCTGCTCGCCCAGAACGCCACCCATCAGGACTGGTGCTCCACGACCGAGCTCATGGAGAAGACTGCCAACGGCCAGGACACTATCTTTATGCACCCGCTGCCCGCCGACATCTCCGGTGTCTCCTGCGAGCACGGCGAGGTTAACGCCGACGTCTTCGACATGCACCGCGTGGGCATGTACAAGGAGGCCAGCTACAAGCCGTACGCCATCGCTGCCATGATGTTCCTGCAGAAGGTTGCCGATCCCGCCGCTACCCTCAAGGCCCTCGACGAGCGCAACACCGCTCGTTGGCTCCAGGCCTAAAGCCGGGTTGAGGTAAGCCATGTAAAGGGGGCGCTCTGCCAACCGGCGGGGTGCCCCCTTTTTTGCATCGCGGGCGTGCGGGATAAGCGCTTTCGATGTGGATGCCCGCGGCGCGAGTTATGGGTACGATGGTTTCAGGGGAGGTATCACCATGAAACTTGGATGCGTCATTATGGCTTCGGGCGAGGGCAGGCGGTTTGGCTCTAACAAGATGCTTGCCGATATCTATGGCGAGCCGCTGATTGCCCGGACCATCGATTCGGTTCCCCGGGGCTTTGACGTCGTGGTTTCGACGCGTTGGCCCGAGGTCGCCCAGATTTGTGAGGACAAGCATTGCCCGTGCGTGCTGCACGATGGCGAGCTGCGCAGCGAAAGCGTCCGTGCGGGCCTTTCGTGGGGAGTCGAACGTAACTGGAAAGGTTGCCTCTTTTTGCCGGGCGACCAGCCGCTCGTGAGTTCGGATTCTTTTGAGGCTATGGTTCACGCGTTTGACGAACGTGGCCGCAAACATCCGGTGCGCTTGGCGTGCAACGGTGAGCCTTCGAGTCCGGTGCTCTTTCCGGCGGAACTATTCGATGCACTCATGCGTCTTGAGGGCAAGGACGGCGGAGGCTCGATTCTCAAAGGTCGCGTCGACGTTACGCTGGTCGAAGCGCGTGCCTACGAGCTGTGGGATGTCGATACCGCCAAGGGACAGCGACGCATAGCGGAGCATATCGCGGCCTGCTCGTATTTTGATCGCGTGGCCAACTGTATGAATCGATAAGGAGCAACATGATCATCATCAAAAACGGCGCGCTCGTGACGCCACAGGGGCTTCGCCGCGCCGATCTTGCCATGGAGGGCGACAAGATTGTGCGGATTGCCACGGCAATCGAGCCGGGCGAGGGCGATGCCGTCCAGGACGCCACGGACTGTTGGGTGTTCCCCGGCTTTATCGACGGCCACACGCACATGCAGTGCTGGACTGGCATGGATTGGACGGCCGATAGCTTTGAGACCGGTACGCGTGCGGCTGCCTGCGGCGGTACGACGACCATCGTGGACTACGCGACGGCCGATCGCGGCGTGGCCATGCCCGATGCCCTTGCCGAGTGGCATCATCGCGCTGACGGCACCTGCACCGCCAACTATGCCTTCCATATGGCGCTTGCCGAGTGGAATGAGCGCAACCGCGCCGATCTTTCGGCCATGCGCGAGGCGGGCGTGTCGTCGTTTAAGACCTACTTTGCCTATGATCATCTGCGCCTGGACGATGCCGAGACGCTCGAGGTGCTCGAGGAGCTCAAACGTATTGGCGGTATCCTGTGCGTGCATTGCGAGAACGGCACGTTGGTGAATGAACTGCAGAATCGCGTGTACGAGCAGGGGATTCATGGGCCCGAGGGGCATGCGCTCAGCCGTCCGGATGTGTGTGAGGCCGAGGCCGTGAGCCGCCTACTGTATCTGGCGCACCTGGCCGGCGACGCCCCAGTCAATGTGGTGCACCTTTCGACCAAGCTGGGGCTCGAGGCCATTCGCGCTGCCAAAGCGCGCGGGCAGAAGAATATCTATGTCGAGACCTGCCCCCAATATCTGATGCTTGACGACACCTGCTATCTGGAGCAGGGCGAGGACGGCTTTGCGGGCGCCAAGTACGTGATGAGCCCGCCGCTGCGCCATGCCGGTGACCGTGCGGCACTGCGCGAGGCGCTTGTGGCCGGCGAGATCGATACGATTGCGACCGATCATTGCAGCTTTAACCTGCACGGGCAAAAGGACCGCGGGCGCGACGATTTCCGCGCGATTCCCAACGGCGGGCCCGGCGTGGAGCATCGTCCCGTCGCGATTGCCACGAGCTTTGAGGGACAGCTGGGACCCGAGGACCTCTGCCGCTTGATGAGCGAGAACCCGGCGCGCGTCTTTGGCGTGTATCCGCGCAAGGGCTGTCTTGCCGAGGGCTCCGATGCCGACGTGTGCGTGTGGGATCCCCAGGCACGCTGGACCATTAGCGCGGCGACGCAGCATCAGGCCGTGGACTACACGCCGCTCGAGGGCTTTGAGGCGCATGGCCGCGCCAAGGCCGTGTTTGTGAACGGCGTGCTGGCGGCACGCGACGGCGAGCCCACCGGAGCCCAGCCCGGCCGCTACGTCCCCCGCTAGCAGCAAAGATGCCGTGTCCCCTCCTCAGTTGCGGTGAAATACGGACTGTTTGCGGCCGTCATGCGGCCAAACGGGAGTGCGGACAGAAAGTTGGACCGCGGGGCGGTCCGGACTGGAGGTTCGCATGTACAGCAGGGAGAAGGTCGAGCTCTTCCTCCTGGCGACGGAGGACGGCATGGGGCCCACCGCCGCCGCGGAGTTCGCGGGGGTCA
>DBEYUK010000024.1:0-8347 GCA_048181625.1 Collinsella sp.
TTACTGGGCATCGGCTGCCACCTCCTTCTTGGAAGCAAAGCGGTCCTTGACGCGACCGAAGAACGCCTTGAGCTGCGGGTTGTTGGTAAAAATCATGACCAGGATCAGCACGATGGCGTAGATGAGCATGCGGTAGTCCGAGAACTGACGGAGCAGCTCGGGAAGCACCGTGAGCAGCGCCGCCGCGATGACGGAGCCGCGCATATTGCCCAGACCGCCCAGGACCACGAACACCAGGATGAGAATGGACGTGTTGAAGTCGAACTTGGTGGCGGAGAGCTGCGAGAAGTTACCGCCGAAGAGGGCTCCGGCAGCACCGGCGAGGGCAGCGGAAACCACGAAGGCGATCATGCGGTACTCGGTGACGGAGATGCCTACGGACTCGGCTGCAATCTTGTTATCGCGCACGGCCATAATGGCACGGCCGGTACGGCTGCGAACCAGGTTGAGCACGATCACGAGTGCGACCATGACCAGGATGGCACCGGCGAGGAAGGTCGAGTACGTCGACACGCCCGAGGCGCCCTGGGCGCCCTTGATGATGGCGGTGCCGTCCTCGAGCAGGTGCAGGTCGTCGATCGTAGAGTTGCCCGTGATGTTAAAGATCACGTGCAGGCCGCGGGAGTCGACGCCCACAATGAGGCAGGTGACGATCTCTTTGATGATCTCGCCAAAGGCCAGCGTCACGATAGCCAGGTAATCGCCGCTCAGGCGCAGGACCGGGATACCAATCAAGAAGCCCAAGATGGCAGCGGCGATAGCGCCGACCACGATGCTGATGATAAGGCGCACCGGATCGGAGGGAACGGCGCTCTCCAGCGCGACGGCGGTGACGATGCCCGTGTAGGCGCCGACACTCATAAAGCCCGCATGGCCCAGCGACAGGTCGCCCGCGATGCCGACGACAAGGTTGAGGGAAATGGCCATGACGATGTAGGCCGTAATAGGAACCAACTGACCAGCAATCATGCGCGGGATCATGTGGTTGGACTGCATAAAGAACACGATGGCGAACGCCACAACGCACATGGCGTACGTAACAAAGTCGTGACGCGTCTGCTTGTCTTTAAGAAACTTCATAACGCTCACCTACACCTTCTCGGGGACGTACTTGCCCAAGAGGCCGGCAGGCTTGACGAGCAGGACGATGATCAAAACACCAAAGACGATGGAGTTGGCAAGGCTCGTGGAAATGTAGGCCTGCGCCATCGCCTCGATGATGCCGATGAGAATGCCACCGACAAAGGCACCGGGGATGGAGCCGATGCCGCCGAAAACGGCAGCGTCGAAGGCCTTGATGCCAGGCATGGCGCCCGTGGTGGGCTGCAGGACCGGCGAGTAGGAGCACAGCAGCACGCCGGCGATGGCGGCAAGGGCAGAGCCGATGGCAAACGTCATCGAGATGGTGCGGTTGACGTTGATGCCCATGAGCTGAGCGGCGGCTTTGTCCTCGGACACGGCGCGCATGGCTTTGCCCATCTTGGTCTTACCTGTAAAGAACATCAGGCCGGCCATGATAACCAGGCAGGCGACGATGGTGACGAGCGAGACGGCGCTCACGTTGAACTTGGCCAAGAACTCCGGCACCTGGAAGGTGACGAGCGAAGTGAAGTTCTTGGGCGTGGCGCCCCACAGAAGCTGCGCGGCGTTCTGCAGGAAGTAAGACACGCCGATAGCCGTGATCAGAACGGCCAGCGGGCCTGCTTGGCGCAGCGGCTTGTATGCCAGACCCTCGATGAGAACACCGAGAACGGTACAGACCACACAAGAAAGAATTACAGATGCCCAGCCCGGAAGGCCGAGATACGACGTGGCACAGAACGAGACATAGGCACCGACCATGATGACATCGCCGTGAGCGAAGTTCAGCATCTTGGCGATACCGTAGACCATGGTGTAGCCCAACGCGATGATGGCGTAGACGCTGCCCATGGACAGGCCGTTGACCAGGTATTGGATAAAGACCGTCATGTTCCACATCCCCCTTTCGAATAGGTTTCCAGTTAATGTATGAAACAGGGACGTTACACTGTCCCTAGATACCAAGCAAGCAGGGAAGGCCAAAACCTCCCCTGCTTGGGATCAAAACCGCTCTATGTAAGGCGGCCAATTAGGCCTGTACGTACTTGCCATCGGTGATGACGTACGCCGTGGGCTCCTTCTGGACCTGGCCCTTGTCGTTCCAGGAGAGCTTGCCAGTCAGGCCGTCAACAGTAATGTTGCGCATAGCCTCGGGAAGCTTCTCGGCAACCTCGGTGGGATCGGCGTCGACACCCAGGCCGGCCTCCTTGAGAGCCTCGACCACAGCATGCACGCCGTCGTAGGCGTCGGCGGCAAACTGGTCGGGGGTATCGCCGTACTTATCTTTGTAAGCGTTGACGAAGTCGGCGTTCTTCTCGTCGTCGGCGGAAAACGGGGTCATGAGCAGCAGACCCTCGGCAAGAGAGGTGTCGAAGCCCTCAACGCCCAGGATGCCATCCATGCCGTCGCAGCCCATCATCTTGACGTCGTAGCCCATGTCCTTGGCGTTCTTGAGCAGGACGGACGCCGGCGTGTAGTAGATCGGCGCAAAGATCATGGTGGCGCCTGCCTGCTTGGCCTTGGTCAGCTGGTTGGTAAAGCTCGTGGCGGAGTCGTCCTTAAAGGTCTCCTCGTCGACAATCTCAAGCTTAGACTTAGCGGCCTGGGCCTTAAAGGAATCTGCGATGCCCGAAGAATAGGCGTCGCCGGAGTTATAGAACAGCACGAACTTCTCGTTCGCATACTTCTGCGCCAGGAACTTGGCAGCGTTGACACCTTGGTTGGGGTCGGTAAAGCAAACCTGGAAGACGCAATCCTTGCCCTTGGTAACGTCCTCGGAGGACGCGGACGGGGTAATCATGAACGTCTCGGGGTCGTTACCGCACTCAGCAGCAACGGCGACCGACGCACCCGTGGTGGTCGGACCGACAAGGGCCTGCATGCCCCAGTCGAGCAGGGTGTTGAAGGCGTTGACGGCCTTCTCGCCGTCAGCCTGGTCATCCTCGGCCTTGCTGACAAGCGGCAGCTCCTTAGTCGAGAAATCCTTGCAGCCAAGCTCGACAGCCTGTGTAACGGACTTGCCGTAGGACGCGTTGGCGCCGGTCAGCGGGCCGATGGTGCCGATCTTAAACGAAGCGTCGCCCGACGCGGAACCGCTGTCGCCGCCGTTGGAGGAGCAGCCAGCTAGAATGGACATCGCCCCCAGACCTGCTGCGCTCGCGATAACGCTCCTGCGATTCATAACAGGGTTCAATGACTTACCGGTGAGGCTCGACATGCGGCTCTCCTCTCAAATCTCGTCGGGTTTCGGTTACCCGACAGGCCATCCTTCGCCGTGTTCGGCGTTCGCAAAATACTAGACGCTTTAGTTAAGGAAAGTGGCGATTATTTCAACTTTTCTTTGGATTTGTTCATTTATCCATAATTCTGCGTATTTCTATTACTTTATGCAGTAATGCCACTTTATTGTGTGAAAGTAATGTTTCCGTTCTGTTACAGGCGTCCCTGCCCTGAATAAAACGGCCTCACCGGTCGCGCTTTATGCGCACTTAGGCGGCGATGTACTTGCCGTCCTGGATCACATAGGCTGTGGCGGGCTTTTCGACCTGGCCCTCGTCATTCCACGTCAGCTCGCCGGTCAGGCCCTCGATCTTGATCTTGCGCATGGCCTTGGCAAGGTCGCCGGCAATGTCGGCACCGTCGGCCGAAATGTCAATCCCCGCCCTATCGATAGCCTCGGCGATGGCGTGGACGCAATCGTAGGCGTCGGCGGCAAACTGGTTGGGCGTCTCGTCGTAGGCATCCTTATAGGCCTTGACGAAGTCGGCATTCTTCTCATCGTCAGCCGAAAACGGGGTCATGAGCAGTACGCCCTCGGCAAGAGAGGTATCGAAGCCTTCCACAGAGAGCAGGCCGTCCATGCCGTCGGTACCCATGAGGGTCATGTCGTAGCCCATGTCCTTGGCGTTCTTGAGCAAAACGGACGCCGGCGTGTAGTAGATCGGCGCAAAGATGAGCGTGGCGCCGGCCTCCTTGGCCTTGGTGAGCTGGTTGGTAAAGCTCGTGGAGGAATCGTCCTTAAAGGTCTCGGTATCGACGATATCAAGTTTGGACTCCTTGGCCTGCTCGGAAAATGCATCGGCAACACCCGAGCTGTACGTATCGCCGGAGTTGTAGAACAGGGCGATCTTGGCATCCGCGTACTTCTCGGCCAAGAACTTCGCAGCGCTGGCGCCCATGGTGGGATCGGTGAAGCAAACCTGAAAGACCGTGGTCTTATCCTTGGTGACGTCGAGCGACGAGGCCGAAGGCGTGACCATGAGCATATCGTCGGCGATCTCGCCCGAGACGGCGACGGCGGCACCAGTCGTGACGGGGCCAACGAGAGCCTGCATGCCCCAGTCGCACAGGGTATTGAAGGCGTTGATGGCCTTTTCGCCGTCAGCGACGTCGTCCTCGGACTTAAGCGAGAGCTTGAGGTCCTTGGTCGAGAAATCCTTGGCGGCGAGCTTGGCACCCTTCTCGGCCGAGACGCCATAGGTTGCCGCAGCGCCGGTCAGAGGGCCGATGACACCGATCTTGAAGGTCTTGCCGTCATCGGCGGAGCCGCCCTCCGAGCCACCCGACGAGCAACCAGCGAGTGCCACGGTGCTGCCGAGCGCCGCGGCACCGGCGAGAAAGTTCCTACGGCTGAGCGTGCTGTTGATGTTGAACATGGTGTCCCCCTTTTCGCTGGCCGCAGTGCGGCCGTCTTGCGGTACGGGGCAAACCTTATGGCGCAAACGTTGACAGTTTGTTACGGAGTTTCGTTTGTAGCGAGCATGTTTCCAATGTTTCCGCAGCGTTTCGGGGGTGCCGTTTTGTGCGACTCCTGTTGCCTGGCGAGCACGCGCCCTCGGTTCACGCTAGAATGCACTCAACCTTTAAGCGGTTAATCCATCCATAAGATGCACGAAGGAGCTATCTATGAGCGAACCCCTGCGCACCGTGAACGTCGGCCTCATCGGTCTGGGAACCGTCGGCGGCGGCGTGGCCCGTCTGATCAAGAGCCACCACGATGAGTACCTGGCAGCCTACGGCATCGACCTTAAGCTGACCCGCGCCTGCGCGCTTGCTTGGGAGCAGGCCGAGGCGGCAGGCATTGAGCGCGAGGCCTTTACGAGTGACTGGCACGACGTCGTCACCGACCCCGCCGTCGATATCGTCGTCGAGCTCATCGGCGGCGAGCACCCCGCGACCGAAATCTTCACCACCGCCTTCGAGAACGGCAAGCACGTCGTCTCTGCCAACAAGGCCCTGCTGGGCCGTCATGTCGAGACGCTCGCCGAGAAGGCGCGCGCGTGCGGCGTGCAGATTAAGTGCGAGGCCAGCTGCGGCGGCGGCATCCCCATCGTGAGCACGCTTGAGCATGACCTGGTGGGCAACAAGATCCTGACCATCGCCGGCATCCTTAACGGCACCACCAACTACATCCTGTCGCGCATGGACGCCGAGGGCGCCGATTACGCTGACGTGCTCGCCGACGCCCAGGCAAAGGGCTATGCCGAGGCCGACCCGTCCGCCGACGTCGACGGCTTCGATGCCGCCAGCAAGACGGCAATCCTCGCCTCCATCGGTTTTGGCACCCGCGTGACCACCGACGATGTCTACCAGCAGGGTATCCGTACCATCGGCGCCGAGGACATCGCCCAGGCCCGCGAGCTCGGCTACACCATTAAGCTGCTCGGCATCGCCCGCAATACCGATGCCGGCGTCGACGTCCGCGTGCATCCCACGCTGATCCCCGCCGACCACATGCTTGCCAAGGTCAACGGCGCCATGAACGCTGTCTACGTGGTAGGCGACGCCGTGGGCGAGACCATGTTCTACGGTGCCGGCGCAGGCTCCTTCCCCACCGCGAGCGCCGTCGTGGGCGACATCCTGTCGCTCTCCGAGCAGATCAGCCGCGGCGTGGCTCCGCTGCCCGAGATTGAGCCCTATGGTCACAACCTCGCCTTTAAGCCCATGGACGAGCTCCAGACCAAGTACTATGTGCGCCTGAAGGTCGTCGACCGCGTGGGCGCCCTGTCCGAGACGGTCGACATCTTTGCCAAGCACAACATCTCGATCTCGCTCATCAACCAGGTCGAGGACGGCAAGTCGGGCGTCAACGATGCCTGCTCGGTCATCTTCCTGACGCATCGCGCGCTCGAGAAGGACGTCCAGGCTGCCGCGGCCGAGCTTGCCAGCGTCGGCTGTGTGGCCGAGGTCGCCAACGTCCTGCGCATCGAGGACGTTGAGGCTTGGACCGAAGGCGTCATGGCCAACTAGTCCACTACTTCGAACCTCAACGAGGCCCAACGCAAAAGGCGCGCCGTCTGCATCAACCGCAGGCAGCGCGCCTTGTTCTGCTTGCAGGGGAAGCAGCGTCCCGGTATTTCAGCTCAGAACGGGGCGCAGTTTCCCTCAGGGCCTTCTTTCAGAAACTATGTCCCATTCTGGGCGCGGATTCTGGGACACGCTTTCCGCAACGGGTCTCTCGCGGAAAGCGCGTCCCACTCTGGACGCGGATTCTGGGATGCATTTTCCGCGACGGCGTTGGCTACCTGCCGTCGTCGTCCTGGGCTTCATCGCGCGCATAGAGCTCCAACATGCGGCGGCGGTATTCGCGCACGGCGAGCTTGGCGCGCTCCAGGCGGCGACGCTCGCGCGGAGTCAGCTCGGACGGGTCAACCTCGTCTCCATAGGTCTTATCGGCAAGAAGATGTGCCGCGTCCACAATACGGGCATCGATATGGCCACTCGCCGCCTCGGCGGAAAGACGCTCGGCAATCGTATCGAGCGTAGGCAGGCCCTCGAATACGCGACCGTGACCATGCGAGGTCAGCAGCTCGTGCTCGCGTGCGAGCAGGCTCGCCAAATCGTGATGGGCACGCAGGATGTCGAACGCATCGGATGGATGCTCGGCAACCTCTGCCACGGCGGCGACCGGCGCGGCGTCGACCACGCGGTAAAAGAGCTGCGCGAGCAATGGCATCAAGAACACCGTAATGGCACCGGCGGCAACCATGACCGACGCAATATCTTGTGACAGCGCGCCCGCGTTGACGGCAACGCTCGTCACGGCAACGATGATCGGCAGGGCCGTGGTGCAGTACAGGGCCACGGTAATGCGGCCATACGCCGACACATCGCGCGTCGCAGGACAAATGCTCATAGAGATGAGAATGGGCACGGCGCGAATGATCAGCAACGCCACGATAAAGCCCGCGAGCAGCCCGGGGCGCGACGCCACGGCCGTCAGGTCGATCTTTGCGCCCGATACAGTAAAGAACACCGGAATCAAAAAGCCGTAGGCCAGACCGTCGAGCTTGGTCTCGAGCGTATGGTTGCCCTCCGGGATGATATAGCGTAGGACAAAGCCGGCGGCAAAAGAACCCAACACGATGTCGAGATCAAAGACGGCCGAAAACGCCACGAGCGTGACCAGGATGAGCACCGTCAGGCGTACGAAGGTCTGCGACGTGGTATCGGCGCGCTCCTCGACAAACGCAAAGAAGCGGCTGCCGACGCGCTTGGAGCGGCTCGGGACCACGGCCAGCAACACGCAAACCACCGCAAACAAGCCAAGGATTACGAGCGTTTGGATGCCGGTGCGGGCAGACAGCAGCACCGACATGGCAAGCACAGGGCCGAGCTCACCCCAGGTGCCATACGCGAGAATCGAGTCGCCCACGCGCGTGCCGGTGAGCGAGCGCTCACGCATGATGGGCACGAGCGTACCGAGCGCCGTCGAAGTGAGGGCAAGCGTCACGGCGATACCGTCGAAATGACTGACCGAGAACCACGGGGTAAAGCGCACGGCAAGCCAGGCGATACCAAACGTGACGACCCACGTCGCCAAGCCGTAGCGCCCCTCGACGCCCGTGATGCTCTTGGGGTCGATCTCAAAGCCGGCAAGCAGGAACAAGAAGGCCAGGCCCAGCTCGGACACAAGCGAGACCTCGGCATCTACATGGATGACGCCGAGCATATGGGGTCCCAGCACCGCGCCGAGCACGAGCAAAAAGACCGTCTCGGGAACGGGTTTTCCGGGAATCGCCGAGGCGATAAAAGGACTCGCAAAGGCCACGAGTGCGATGATGGCGAGCGAAACGAATGCCATGTGATGCCTTTCTCTTGTTTGCGCTTCACTGTAGCACCCTCGCCGTCCTCAACGCGCCGCGAGCTGTCGTATCATAGTGAGGTTTACAAACATGTGGCTCAAGGCGACCGCAGGGCAGACCCCGCAAACCGACCGCTGCCGCATACCGTACCGTACGCCCAACCGATCAGGAAGGCAGGAACC
>DBEYUK010000025.1:0-110732 GCA_048181625.1 Collinsella sp.
TGGTGTAGCCGAGCTGGTGGGGCGGGATGAACGCGTTGTACGTGACGTATTCGGGGTGCTCGCGGATCTGCTCGGGCGTGAAGCACATCTCGACGGCGCTGGGCACGTCGATGTCGCCCGTCATGTAGAAGGTGTCGTAGAGCGTGCCGACTACGGCGATCTCCGCGGTGTAGCCCTCCTCGACCACATGGGTCGAGGCCTCGTGTGCGTTGTAGAGGTCCGACCAGCGCCTCATGAGGTCGCTGGACTTGACGAGCTCGGGGTCGAAGTACCTGTCCCCGGGGCGGTAGATCTCCTCGTCGGGGATGTCGCGCTTCAATTTGAAAAGGCCCATGGTGGTCGCTCCTTGGATGACGGCGCGGCGGGATGCCGCGCCCTGCCGATTATCCGCCCGCCCCGCGTCGCGCGCAATGCGCACTTCCCGTATGGGAAACCGAACGCGGTGCAGGTTCGTATACGCACATATACCCAAACGCATACATGCGCATTCGCGCATTTTATCATTTACGCATATATGCGCAGTCGCGGGCACGCGCCTGCGCATCTGCCAGCGCCGCGGCCTAGCCGCACGCGAGCGATTCCCAGGAGATGATCTTCACCGTCCGCATCGCCTCGGCATCGGGCAGGGGGCGGTTCTTTCGATGGAGACAGGGTAATCCGGCCTATCCCTGTCTGGAAGGACGAATTATGCTTCTAGCAGCGCAAATGTCGAAACGGGTTTGAGGATTTGATGCAAGGTTGGAACGAGATGGCTAAAAGAGAAACCGCAAGACGCCCGAGGTTGCTGCTGTTTGATGGCTGCAATTATCGCTCCCTCCTATTTTCAAACCCCCTGTTCAGGGGGCTTTTTCATTTTTAGGGCGTGGAAACCTCCCGCACCCATGGCTCCGGATCCGACCGAAAGCCTACCTATCCCATGGGCGAACCGCGAAAATGCCCCCGATCGAGTTGTGTTTTTCTCTCCATATGGACCGTTTATGGAGAAAAGCGCCTTCGTTTGCCGCAAATCGCGCAACCCGCGCGTTGAAACTCCCCCTCAATGGGCATAAAGAGCCCCAGGCCGCCGCAGCCGGCGGCTTAACCTCCGAGACGGATGGCTTGGGAAGGAAGGAGTCGGGGTTTGGAAACGGTCAACAGGATCGTGGTGTCGGGGCTCGTGTTCGGGCCCGTGGAGTTCACGGAGCCGGACAGGGGGCCCGCGCACGCGCGCTTCTGCCTGTCCCAGGAGAAGGCGGCGAGCTCGCGCCGCGTCGAGCACAGGTTCCACTGCGTCGCGTTCGGCCCGGTGGCGATGGCCGTGGCGGCCTCCCTCGCCCCCGGCGTCGCCGTGGTGCTCGAGGGGGAGCTGGCCGAGGCGAGGGCGGCATCGTTTCTCGACGGCCGTCCGAGGAGGGCCGAGGCCGGCGGGCAGAGCGAGATCAAGGTATCGACTTTCCTCAAGGTTGACGCGCGCTGATTCAGGCACGGGTCCAAACGGCCTGTGCCTTTTTCATCCCACACATCAGCATACATACGCATGCACGCATATGCGCATATACGCAACCGCACATTTTCGTTTTTACGTATTTGTGCGATTACGCATCTGCACATTTGGGTAGATACAACCACAGGATGCGGGCCTGGGTCCGCGATGGATGACCATGGAGGGATGCCATATGGGAAGGAAAGATTCCGCCGGGAATCAGGCCGGCACGGCGAGGATGACGGTCGGCGATAGGTTCTGGGCGCGGCGTATCCGCCCGATCTTCGACGACGGCGACCTCACGCTCGAGCAGAAGTCGGTCTTCTGCTGCATCGTGGCGCGCGATCCCATGTCGGTGGCGATCGAGTGCCCGGCGCGCGACATCGCGGCGGCCGAGGCCGGCCTGCCGCGCCGCGACTACGACGAGGCGCTGGCCGCGCTCGAGCGCGGCGGCTACATCGTCGACATCGTGACGCCCTACGGCGAGGACCGGGACGGGGAGCTCTGCATGGTCCCGATCCCCGCCGAGGTCGTGCGGGAGGGGGTGCAGTGCCGTGAGTAGCGCAAAGGAGCGCGGCATGGCGGCACAGCCCGCCGGCCGCACTCGCGACGAGCTCGACGAGACGTTCGAGATCCTGGACCGCGACGGCGCGGTCGTCGTCTTCGGCGGCGACCTCATGGAGCGCGGCTTCGGCATCGTCTCGGCCAAGGCGACCGAGGACACCCGCCTGTCGTCGTCGGCCAAGGGCGTCTACGCCTACTTCTGCGCCCATGCCGGCGCGGGCACCCATTCGCTGTTCCCGTCCGTGGACACGATCTGCACCCATCTCGCGATGTCGCGCAACACCTACTACCGCCACCGCCGAACCCTGGTCGAGTGCGGCTACATCAGCGTGCACCAGGGTCGCGCGCAGGGCCAAGGGCGCTATCTCTCGAACCGCTACGTGGTCAATGCCGAGATCCCCGAGGAGCGCCGTTTCGTGCCTGTCGATAACTCGAAATCGACTGGGGCGGGCGCTGTTGAAAACTTGCCGGGGGAGGTTGTTGAAAACGAGGTTATCAACAACCCGCAGGATTCACCGTGTACCAAAAATTGGTACACGGGCCCAACTGGGGAAACGATTTCACCGTGTACCAATTTTTGCGACACTAACAAGGATGTTGTTATTGATGTTAGTGGGAGAGGGCGCGCGGGCGCGCTGCCGTCTGTCGAGAACCCGGCGGTGTCGAAGGCCGCGGGCGACTCGGTCACGGTCGTGAGGGTCGCATCGGAGGCCGGCCTTGGGCTCGAGACGGAGATCCCGGTCCCCAACGCCGAGGTGCTTGCCCTCATGCGCATGTCCATCGGCAAGGCGGAGGTCTTCGCCGACGTCGCCGAGGCTTATGCCCGCGCGCTGGCGGACGGCTGGACGCTCCCGCGCATCGGCCGCGCCTACGACACATACCGCCGCGAGTACGCGGCATCGCACACCGACGGCCGCTACATCATGTCGCTGCCCAAGTTCCTCGCCGCCGGAAACGGCCTGAGGTTCTACGACCTGAGGGCCGATCTCGTCGATTCCGGCGCCGTGGCCGCAGCCGAGGAGAAGGCCGCCCCGTCGAAGGCGCCGACCCGCGAGCAGGTCCGAAAGTACGTGCACGAGAAGGGCTATGACGCCCCCGACCCGGACAATCCCGCCTACCGCGTGATCGACCCCGACGAGTTCTTCGACTACTACGAGGCCACCGGCTGGGTCCGCGCGGGCGGCGTGCCGATCGTCCGATGGAAGAACGTCGTGAACACCTGGCGCCGCAAGCCCGCGCCGCGCTCCGCCCGTAAGTCCGGCCCGTCTGGCGCGAAGAGGGCCATGAGCGTCGCCGAGCGCGTGGCCGCCGACAGCGATTTCAGCGAGTTCAACGACGACTAGCTCAGACGGAGGGAGAACCGAGATGAACGACACGCAAGCGCAGGCGAGGCCGAAAAGGCCCGCGCTCGAGGAAGTCGAGGCCTACGTCCGCGGGAAGGGCTACGACGACCGCGGCTCCGCCAACGCCTTCTACGGCAACTTCTTCTACGCATACCACGATGCCCGCGCCTGGCGGCGCGCGGACGGCACGCCGGTGCTCGATTGGAGGGCGGAGGCGGACGCGTGGCACGAGATGGGGCCGCATTACCTCGAGCCGGAGCACCCGGCCCCCGCCGCGGCGCCCGTTCGGACTCCGGTGCCAGCGGCGCCCGTGCCCGAGGCCCCGGCTGCAACAGCCGCGCCGCTTCCCGTCGGCGGCGCCCTGCCTCCGCTCGAGATCGCGGACGTAGCCGCCCTCGCCGCGACCGATCCCGCGTTCCATGAGGCGGTCGTGCGCAAGACCGGCATTCCGCCGCGCTTCGCCCGCCGCATCGCCGAGGGAGTGGCCGCCCCGGAGCATGCCTACGACGCGCGCCTCGCGCACGGCGGCGGGCTGTACATCTACGGCCCGCGCGGGGTCGGCAAGACCGAGATGGCGTGCCGTATCGCCTACGACTACGCCGGCTCGCGCCTCGATCCCCGCTTCGGCAACTGGGCGTACCGGCCCGTCCCGAAGGGCAGGCCCAAGCACGGCGTCAGGTTCGTCGTCTCGGCGGACCTCATGACCGAGCTCCGCTCGACCTTCGACAGGGGCGGCGACAGCGAGGCCGACGTAATCCGCAGGTACGTGAACGTCCCGGTCCTGATCATCGACGACCTGGGCAAGGACTCCTCGACCCAGTGGGTGCTCGCGAAGCTGTTCCAGATCGTCAACGGCCGCTACGAGGCCGAGCGCGCCACGATCGTCACCAGCCAGTACACCCAGGCGGGCCTCGCCGCGGTGCTGTCGGAGTACGGCCGCAAGGAGGACGCCCTGGCTATCGTCTCGCGCCTGGCCGAGATGACCGAGCGCGTCAAGATGGACGGCCCGGACCGCCGTATGGCGCCCTGCGATGCCGAGGGGGCCGGGCGATGAGCCGCCGTGCCCCCCAGGAGGGGCGCAGCTATGAGCAAGCCCTCTACTCCGTCGTCCTGCTGGTGCCGCGCCTCCCGCGACCCGAGCGCACCGGGACGGTGAGGGTCCTGCTCGACTTCATCGCCGGCCTCTGGGAGCTGGACCGGGCGCGCGTCGATGCAGACTTCGCCTCGCTCATCCGCGGGCTTCCTCGCTGACGTCCGCATGGGTATGCACACACGTATCCGCACATCTACGCGTTTACGCATGCGCATACCTGCACAGATACACACATACGAGGGCGCACGGCCGCGCACCCTCCTTGAGGGATTGGGGTTTCCCGTGGAGAGGATCGAGGAGATGGCCCCCGAACGGGCCGAAGGGTATATCGCCGGGCTCTACGGCGACGAGCTGTATGGCCTCGAGCTCGACGGCGAGGTCTCGGGCGAGGGGGCCATGCGGTGTCGGTACGCACCGGTCCATGACGAGGTGAGGGGCATCTGCGATGCGCTGGGGCTGGACTACGACCGCGTCGACCGAATCGCGACCGATCGCGCCGGGATGCTCTGGGCGGGCGAGGGGATGCCTCACCGCTTCGACGCATGCTGCGAGATCAGCGACATCGCGAGGCGCCTGCGCGCCCAGAGCCGCGACGTCGCTTCCCGTTCGGAAAGCCCCGACCCGCGGCGCCGGCCCCATCGCTAGCCGGCGTTAGCATCTTGCGGAAGGACGCGCATGGGCCGAATGTGCCCGGACAACGGAATGGAGTTTCAAGATGGACAGGCGAGAGCTCGAGATCATGTTGAACGATGCCTTCGACCGCGGTATCGTCACGGCAAGGGCGGTAGAGGGGGTGCATCCTCCAGTCGTCACGGTGGGAATCCTCGACGACCTCGGGCGCGAGATCGACTTCGGGCATGAAGATGGCGGGTTGACGGTTTTTCTCCCTGAAATCGAAAACGGTGCCCGCTTTGCCGACTCGTGCAAAGCCCTCGGCGGCAAGGTGCCGCAGAACACCTATCGCGGGGAACTTGTCTCGGCGATCGCCGACGAGTTCATGGGCGACGAGTCCGCCCCCGCGCTCAACGCCTTGGAATCCGCCCTGGACAGCGCGAGGCGAAGGGGCTACTGCGTGTTCGATCGCGGCATCCACGATGACGTCCCGGATTCCGGCCTGGTCTACCTGTGCTCGACCTACCCCGCCGCCGTCCGCCTGAAGGACTCCCTGGACTCCGTCCGGGCCCAGGGCAACGATCCGGACCGTCACGCGCTCGGCACATACCGCATGGTGGACGGGTACTGCATCATGGGAGGGTTGGACGAGGGGTCGCAGGCAGACACATATGCCGTGGATGCGGCAATTGTCGAGGACTGGGGTGTCGGCGATGCCGTCTTCCGCATCTCCGACCTCAAGGTGAAGACGTTTTCGTACGATATCGATGCCGACGGCGGGCAGAAGGCGTCGACGCTCGTCTACTACACCGACGAGGGGTCCGACCCGGTCCTCTTCCAGCGGACCGGCGGCGACTGGCGCCTGGCGAGCGACAACTTCCTCGCCGAGAACTCGATCGTCGAGGACTTGGAGCGGGTCTACATCGGCGAGATCTCGCCGGTTTGCCTCGATCGGGATATCGTCGACATGGAGGAGACGGCCGAGGCCTACGGCTGGGTGAAGCCGGAGAGGACCCCGGCCTCCATCGCCGCCGGCGCCCGGAAGGCCGCCGCGTCCTCGGCAGCCGAGGAATCCTCCCCCGGCAAGGTCGCCGCCGCGGTGCGCGAGGCCTCGAAGGACTCGGCGCCCCGACACTGATACCATGGGGGGGTGCGGATGCGCCCACAGGCGCTTTGGCATACACACACAAACGCTCAACCGCGCATCCGCACATATCCACACATCCGCATCCGCATATATGCGTAAAAGGGGACGTGCCATGATTGGAAACGTCTTGAAGCCCGACGGCACGGTGCACATCGAGCAGCAGGTCGGCAACATGCGGTACGACCTCACGACGGGACAGGTGGAGACGGTGGTCCCCGCGGCGGGCGCCACGAACCTCGTCTTCGGTGCCGACGGCCGCTAGCGCATCGAGCTCACGGCTGGCAACATTCGCCGGAATCTAGGCAGGCCGGGTTTCAACACGCTCCTGTAGGTTCCGCGATCGCACATCCGCACACATACGCAGTTGCATACCCGCATACCTGCGCGCCAGCACAAATACGCACCGGCATATCTACGCACGTATACATAAACGCACGACCGCATCCGCGCCCATCAGGCTCCCATCCTGGTGGGCGCCCTGTTTTCCAACGGTTTTCCCTATCCGGTGTCTAAGCCGGCAGATACGGGGAATAACCACCTAAGGGGAAATGAACAGCGCCGAGGGAGGGCGCGCCCCGGAATATTTCGGAAGGAATGGAGAACGGAAATGGGAATACCCGCAAGAGCGGCGAGGCCGCTCGTCGCCTTGGCCATTGCCGCCGCATCGCTCGGCTGTATCGCGCACCCGGCATACGCTGAAAACGCGACTGCCGCCGATTCCATCAAGATGTACGGATCGGGCAACGCGCAAAAACTCGTAAGGGAGACCACATCGATTGTCGACCAGGTCGCATCCGGCCTGAAGGACAGCACGGGAATCGACCTGCCGTCCCTGCTGAACGGCCTGATCTCGAACCCCGATATCGATGCCGACTCCGCCGAGAACTCGGTGGAGTGATGGTCGTCCCGCTGATCGCCTCGGCCTTGCTGCTCGATTTCCTCGGCTGCATGATGCCCCTGGCATGGGTCGAGGACACCAAGGCATTTAAGGTCGGCGTGTTCCTGATTTGGGCGGCGCTGGTGGCGGATTCCGTCCTGATGGGCTTGTTCTATCCGAGGGAGCTGGCGGAGGTGAATCCCCTGTTGGCGGCAGGTCTCGAATCGATATGCCTCATCTGTGCCATGTATCCCCTGCATGGGTTCGCATCGAACTTGGCTCCCTGTGGCATCCGGGTCGATACTGCCGCGGCCCTCGCCTTCATAGACTTCCTCGTGACCGCTGTGGGATATGTCTCCCTGCTCTTGGGTACGATCTGGCTTATATTCTTCTAGGCTCGCAGGCATATGGACCTGTCGACCATCAAGCCGGAGGGTTCCGAGGAGTAGTACCGGCGCGGGCCGCCCGCACGTCGCGCAGACCGTCGGGCGGCCTTTTACATCGAAGGGGAGTGTGTCCCATGGAGGGGAAACGAAACCGCGGCGAGGTGACCGCCGAGCTTTCCGAGAAGGTATGGGCGAGGCTGTGCCGCGAGAACGCCCTGGTCGCGAGCGAGGTCTGGGTCGATGACGCCCGCCGGGTCGATTTCGTGGCCTACAGGCCGCATCGTCCGCGCGACCGATCGTCGAACCATGCGACCGCCGCCGAGCTCGAGTCCGGCACCTTCACGTTCGTCGAGGTCAAGTCGTGTATGGACGATTTCACGAGCGGCCACGGCAGGACGTTCGAGGGCGATGAGAACTGGCTGGTGTGCCCGCTCGAGCTCGCCGACTCGCTGGCTTCCAAAGGGATGCTGCCCAAGGGGGCGGCCGTGTACTCGCCAGACGCCCGCGGCGCCCTGCGGAAGCGCTACGACACTTCCGAATTCCGGCAGGTGCGCGTCGCCCCGGCAATCGAGCTGATATGGGCGATGCTGAGGCGGAAGAGCTCATGCGAGACCGGCGCCGGTTTCCCCGTATAGATCACCGGCACATCTGTCCGGATGCATATCCGCACATCGGCATACATACGCCGAGGCACATACGCGCACACGCATATATACACACCAGCACCATTGCACATATGCGCGCACGCATAAAGACATAGACACACAGATGAACAGGCCGCGACCCCTTACGAGATCGCGGCCTGTTCTCGGACCGAAGTCCCACCCATGAAAGAAATCCGCGATGCCCGCATGGGAAAGACAAGCCGTTCGGCTGCGCGGGACCCACATCATTCTGAGGCTATCGTACCCGTTTGCGCATCGGGGTATACGGGCGCGCGGGGAAATGCGCGGAAGCATATCCGCGCCGCCTTCCAAAACTTCCTATAGTTTCTGCGAAACACCCGTTCAGCGTATATTTTTTCGCTTGCGCGGGTATCAATTCCCCGTTACTGGTCGAACGGATGACGGGATATGGAAATGGCAGACGGTGACCGCTTTACACCGGAGCAGGCCGAGGCGCTGAGGGCGCTGAGGGACGGGAGGAACGTGTTCCTCTCTGGCAACGCCGGCACGGGCAAGAGCTACGTGCTCAACGCCTTCATATCGGACCTGAAGGCGCGCGACGTCGACTTCCTCGCCCTGGCGCCCACCGGCATCGCCGCGCTGAACCTCAAGGACGGCTCGACGATCCACCGCACGCTGAAAATCGCGCCGGGGGTCTGCGCCCCCGACGGCCCCAAGGGGTCCCGCAAGGTGCTCGACGCCGCGAAGGTGATCATCATCGACGAGATCTCGATGTGCCGCATCGACCTGTTCGACCACGTGATGGGGATGATCTCCCAGTCCATGACGCGCAACGGCGCGAAGCAGGTGGTCCTCGTCGGCGATTTCTTCCAGCTGCCGCCGGTCGTGACCGAACGCGACTCCGCGCTGCTGATGAAGTTCTATCCCGGAAACCTCCAGGGCTGGTGCTTCAAGTCGAGGTACTGGACCGGCTTCGATTTCGAGCCGCACGTCCTCAAGACGGTCGTGCGCCAATCCGACCCCGATTTCATCGACAACCTGAACCGCGCCCGCGTCGGCGACGCGTCGTGCCTCGATTACTTCAACGCGCACTCGAAGAGCTCCCGCGCCTACCTGCCGAAGGACACGCTGGTGCTGTGCGCCAACAACCGCATCGCCGATTCGATCAACCGCGAGAACGTTGACGCGCTCGACGCACCGAAGGTCGAGTTCGCGGCCGCCGCGACCGGCACGGTGTCAAACGGCGACAAGATGGCGCCGGAGAGGATCGTCCTGTGCCGCGGCGCCCGCGTGATGTCGCTCGTGAACAGCCCTCAGGAGGGTTACGTCAACGGCACGCAGGGCACCGTCACCGACGCGTCCGCGGACGCCGTGACGGTCAAGTTCGACGGGGTGGACGAGAAGGTCCGCATCGAGCGGCACAGATGGGAGATCAACAAGTCCGAGGCCGTCGTCGAGATGGACGATGATGGCAGGCCCGTCAACAGGGTCAAGACCGCCGTCGTGGGTGCCTATACCCAGATCCCGCTCAAGCTCGCCTACGCCATCACCATCCACAAGTCGCAGGGCCTGACGTTCGATGCCTGCTGCGTCCACACGAAGGTCTTCGCCGAGGGCCAGCTGTACGTCGGCCTGTCACGCGTGCGCTCCGCCGCCGGCCTCACCGTGTTCCCCAAGATTGAGCCGAACCGCCTGATCGCCAGCCGCGAGGTCGTGGAGTTCTACGACTCCCTCGAGCGCAGGATGGAGGAGCCGGTCCAAATCGAGTGCCCGCGCCGCTACGAGTCGCGGGTCCGCGCCTACATCCGAGACCTCATGGACGGCAGGGACCCCGACGCCCCCACGCCTCCCGCCCTGGAAGGCGCCCTGGAGAACAGCAAGGGAGGTACCCCGGAACCGGGGACCGAAAGACCGGCTCGAACCCTCGAAGAGAAGATTGGGGCGGATATAGTTGCCCGTGCCACCTTCGCCCTCAAATTTGCAGTTTCGGGTGCCATGTCCAAGGACCATCTTGAGGCCAAGATGCTCCTAGCCGGGTACGTACTTGATTGGGGACGCGCTCCGCATGAGCTCTATGTCGTCTGCAAGGAGGGCGGTTATCGCGTCAGCGCATCGGAACTGGGCATCCGGCGCTCCGAGGTCGAGGCGCGGATCGCGAAAAACTCCGGCTTCGACTTGGGCTCCGCTCGTCGTCAGCCGAGCCCGTCCGACTCTCGTCCTGGGAAGCGGAAGGGCTCGGCGAAAGAGTCCGCCGGTCGCACCCGAAATACACGCAAGGCGAATAAGCGGTAGCGACAACGGAAATGGGAAGGCCGAATCTCCCGGCCTCCCCATTTCATTTTCGCGGGCGGATCGCTACCGTCTGCCGGTGAGCTCCCAGTCCCAGATATACTCCTCGACCTGCTCGGCGAGATGGAGCGGGGCGGGAAGGTTCACCCTCATATCGTTCTTGTAGAGCTGCACCATGCAGCCGCGCAGGGCCTCGGCGTATTTGACGCTGGCAAGCGCCTCGGCCTCGCCACCGGGCGACAGAAGGCAGTACTCGTTGATCGTCTTCTCGCAGAACGCCGCGGTGGGCGAATCGTACTTCGATCCGCGTGCGGACCATTTGTACTGGGCGTCGCCCGGTCGCGGGGCCAACGCGAGGAAGTAGCCGTCCATCTTGAAGAGTTCCTGCTTGTCGCGCCTGTTCGGCACGGTGCCGTCGTCTGCGCCGCCCGCGGCCACCTCGTCCGTGAACCAGTCGGGGACCTCGCCGTTGAGACCGGAGCGTATACGCAGGATGCGCAGCTTGCTGCCCGCGAGGCCAAGCGGCTCCTCATAACCGGTCGGTCCGTAGCTCAAGGGTCCCGACTCGAGGCCGGAGTCGCTGATGCCGGGCCACCAGTCTCTCTGGCGGATGCGGCCGTAGGAGTTGACGAGGAGGAGTTCCGGCCTGTCGCCGGTGGCGCGGACTATGCCGTGGAGCATCCTCTTCAGGGCCATTCCGTTTGCCCGCTTGCAGGAGTCCGGAAAGCCCTCGGAACCGCTCAGCCGGGCGAACTCGATGAGGGCGCGCCAGTACGGTAGGCTTCCGTCAGGTAGGAGGGGGCAGTACACGGTGACGGCACCGCTTCTCATGTCCTGTCGGACGCAATAGGGGAAGCTCACCCGCGCCTTGCCGTTGCCGGAGTTGTAGACCTTCAACCCTATCGCCGGGATCGAGGTATCGATGCCGCGCGAATTGCGTGCCGGTTCGGGTACGAAACCGAGCTGGCGCATGAGGTCGCGGACGGCGACGCGCGCGCGGATCTCGGGACTGTCCTTCGAGTCCTCGGGTTCGATGAATTGGGTCAGGCGCCCGGTTTTCGCGAACGCGATGCGCAGGGCGCGCTTGGGGTCTCCGCCGTCGTCTTTGCCCTTGGGCTTGTAGCTCTCGGCGCCCGGCAGGACCACTATGCACGCGGTCGGGTCGGTCGCCTCGGGAAGCGCGGCGGCGACTTTGCGCCAGCGGATCTTCGCCTGGCTGTCGCCGGTATTCTCCATGCGGTTCAGGAGGTCGTTTGCCGGGATGTTATCGATCTCGACCTCGAAGCCGTCGACGGCCCCCTCCCCACCGAGAAAGCGGGAGATCTCGGCCCTTGCCATATCGAGGAGCCGGGCATCGTCCTGGTTGCCGATCAGCTGGAATACGGCCCTGTCCCTGCCGGTGCAGTGGGCGAGTCTGGCGCGGTTGGCCCGGCCCCAGGTCTCCTGTCTCGCCCGTGCGCTGACGGGGTCCTTGTCCCAATCCGCCTGCCTGGGTTCCTCTATGGACGCCTTGAGATGGGTCAGTTGAAGCGAGTCGAGCGCACCGACGGGCTCCGCGATATCTTTGAGCCGAGCCGCGACGGCCTCGAAGAACATGGCCTTGTCGATGACGGATGCCCCGCTTGCGACCGAAGGCTTCGATGCCCAGGAGGCGGTCATCGCGTAGGGGGATAGGATCTGCGGCTGCGAGCCGTCGCGGGCGTACCTGCCCATGTCCTCAAGATACTCGCGGACTGCGGGCAATCCGGTCCCGCTGGCGAACTCGTAGTTCGCCAGGGCCGCGGGGTCCCAGGCCAAGTCGCGCTTCTGTTTGTCGTAGCCGTAGGGGACGACGCGGAGCGTGCCGCCTTCCGTGCGGACGTAGGCGTTGACATCGTGTTTGAGGAACGGGTCGTCCTGCCATGGCTTGCCGATGAAGCGGCGGACGGCGACATCCATGTTGAGCCTTGCCTTGCGGCCGACCGGCAGCGTCTCGACGTGGAATCTGAGGGCGAACGCCCACGGGTCCTCCTTGTGCCAGTGGATATCGGAAATCAGCTCGTAGACGTTTCCGTTTCCGCGTGAGACTCTGCTGAAGTTCTCGACCATGCCGTTGGCGAGTTCGAGGGGGATGTCGGCGATGGCGTCGGCGACTTGCGCGGAGAATGCGGGGAAGGTGAGCCTGCCCGTGGGACGGCCGTCGCCGCTGAACAGGCAGATCTCTTCGCCACGCACGGCCTCTTCGAACGTCTCGGGGTGCAGCATCCCCATCACCTTGCGGTAGGCGGGGGATTGGGTATCGATGTCCTTGCGGGAGGAGATCCAGACCGCGATGACGTTGCATAGCTTCGCGAGATCAATGGGGGCGAGGGCGATAAGCCAGCTGTCGGTATGTACGTTGGGGCGTACGGGATTCAGCTCGACGGCCCGGTCGAGCCAGCAGCGCAGGTCGTCCTTGAGGACTTTGGTGTTGAGGTAGCCGCCCTCTTTCCTCGGGGGCATGAGCGTGAAGAGGGCGTCGCGCAGGCTGTCGGGCAAGCCGACGACGTGCACGGTCGTCTTGGTGTCGGGGACGGGTGCGAATGACATGAGGTGCAGCTTAGAGTCCGACATTTCCGATTCCTTTCCTGAATGACTCGTAGAACGGCCCGTAGAGGGCTTTGGCGACCTCCGGCTGGTCGCTATCGTGCATGAGGCGTTCCATGTAGGCGCCGAGCTCTTCCAGGGTCCTGAACGAGAGCTTCCCGTCGCCGCCGCGGAAGGCCGCATCGGCGAAATAGACATGCGGCGCGGGCCTCTCCTTATCGGCAAGCCTCGCCAGGCGTCCGAATATCTGGATGATCGTGACCATGAGCGTGGAGATCGCGTCGTCTTCGAGGAATTGCCTGCCCATGGTCCTCCATGCGCCCATGGGAAGGTTCTCGTCCCGCTCCATGGTCTTCCATGTGCGCCAGGCGGAGGCCCTGACCTCGGTCGCGAACTCCCCGGGATTGGCCGGGTAGTCGCCGACCTCCCTTTCGATGAGGCCGTTGAGTTTGCGGTATCGCCCGCCGAGGTCGTGCGGTGTGCCCATCGGCCGCACCGAGAAGATGAGGCTCGTGAACACGGCATGGCCGCCGCGGTCGACGATATTGAAGCCGCGCTCGATGGCCATGGCCGGCGCCACGAGCACTTTGGCCGGATGGTCGCAGAACTTGTAGACTTCGCTCCGGGGCACGAAGTGCTCCCTGTGGTCGTGGTTGTTGCGCACCAGGGCCGCGACCTTGATTGCCTGGCCCTTGCGTCGGAACTCTTGCTCGATGCGGTCGCGTGCGTCCTCGGCCTCCCGGTAGCTGTTCACGATGACCAGGGCCTTTCCCGCGCCATCCGCGTCGAGTTCGTCCTTCAGCGTGGCCATGGTCTGCGATAGGACGATGCCGAGGTTGCCGGAACGCATCTCGGCGGCGCTGCCGGACACGTTCTGCTCGATGCCGAGGTCCCTCACGGTCGAGGTGGAGAGCTTGGCCGCCTTCCACGGCTCCGCCTCGAGGAGGTAGTCGACCGGCCTGTTCACGTGGTATTGCAGGCAGCCGGGCTCCCAGCTCGAACCGGAGAGCAGGAGCACGTGCGGCCCCAGCGCCGCCCCGGCGGGGTCGGTATCGAGCCAGGGCAGCGAGCACATGAAGGCCCGCCCGAAGGCGAACTGCCGGAAAAGCCTGAGGTCGTTGCCGTCGAGCTTCATCCCGAAGATGTTGCCGATCAGCGAGTTGGGGAGATAGTGCTGCTGGCGCGTGTAGCTGAACTTGAGGAAGTTGTACAGCTCGTCGACGGAATCGTCCTTGAAGCTGAGGAGGTCCTGCGCGGAGGCGAGTTCGCGCAGATACGAGTCGAACCGGATGACCTTGAGGGCGAAGGAGAACCTGGTCCGCAGCTCGTCGGGAAGCTCCGAGCATCCGCATGCAGCGAGGTATTCGTTCAACGAGTAGCTGTGGGTGTCGTCGTCGATGCCCTCGCAGGAGGTCGCGACCGCCTGCGAGGGCTTGTTGAGGGCCGCGTCGCCGCCATCGAGGCTCTTCTTGGCAATCTCGAATCTATAGGGGTTGATGAGTTTGTCGGCATCCTCGTAAACCTGTTTGGGAAGGCCCTGCTCCAGGAGGTCGTTCAGAAGCGAGAGTGACGTGAACGCCTCGTCCTTGACGATGCGCCATTTCGCCACGCGGTCGTCCCTGACGGATTTGAGCAGCGCCTTCGCGACGGGCTCGGATTTCTGGCGCAGGTCATAGAAAAGCTCCTCGTTGAAGTCCCTCATCTTGTCGTCCGGGCGCCGCTTCATGGCTACGGCTGTCGGGTCGGCGGCGTTGCGGATGAGCTCCTGGAAGCTCATGCTCGGGGCGAAGCAGCCGTCGAGCTGCGCCTGCACGCGGTCCGCCTCATCGAACAGGACGACGTCGAACTGCTGAAGGGCCTCCTCGAAGAATGCCTTGCGCTCCCTTCCGACGATTATGGTGGCGAAGCCGGTGGGAGTCGTGACCACGACGTCGGATGTCAGGGACTCGCGGGCCATGGCCTGCGATGGGCACACGTCCCAGTACGGGCATGAGTTCGCGCCGCCCTTCTTGGACCGGAGGCCGCGGCATGGCGTGCTGCCGTATCCGCAGGCCTCGGGATCGGAAGAGGAGAGCCCGTCCATGATGCAGGCGGTCTCCAGGTATTTGGATGCGGAATGGTCGAGGAGCATGGAGTCATCGTGGTCGAAGAACTCGTCGAGCCGTTCGATGCGCCTGCCGCGCGACACCAGGGGCGAGGCGCTGATTCCCGCCTCGCGAAGCAGGACGACGCTTTCCATCACGTCCGATACCGAGTTGAGCAGGGATACCGCGCGCAGGCCGCGCTTCGCGAGGCAGACGATGAGCATGTTGGCGAGGACGGACTTGCCGGCGCCGACGAGGCCGACGAGGCTCACGACCTCATCGAGGCGCAGGCCGTCAGCGACGGATGTGCTGCCGCCGCGGGCCCGCTTGAGGAGCCCCTGGTCCTTGACCCTTCTGAGCACGGCGGCGTAGTGGGTCTTCCCGGTCTTCTCCCCGACTTCGTCCGCGGTCGAGATGAGCTCGTCGAGGGTGATATCGATGGGCGGGCGCCTGCTCTTGCGGGGGATATCGTCAATCTTGCCCGTTTGGGGCGGCACGGCATCGGGTATGGTCACCCAACGGATCGATCCGGTTACCGTGGTATCGCCGGTCGCCTCGGGCTTGCATGTGTAGGAATACCGTCCTTTGGGTCTCGCGACCACGTTTTTATGGGAGAGTTTGACATCGCCGAGGAGGCGGTCTATATAGATCGGCATGCGGTCGATCCCGGTAAGGGGGTGCTCGCGCAGGGCCATTCCGCCGTTGGCGATATCGAAGAACCGGTATCGCTCATATTCCGCGCGCTCGTAGAGGCCCAGCAGTCGCCGCCAGGCCGTGGATGAAGCCAGCGAGAACAGGTGTCGGCGCGCCATCTGCATGAGGTGGCCGTTCGCGCCGATGGTCTCGGGCCTGATGAGCTGGTAGTTCGATAGGAGCCTGTCGGCCTTTCGGGGATCGGCGCCGGGACCGCATACGCGTACCGCGAGCGCGAGCAGCGACTCCACATTCAGGAACTCGTCGAGGGATAGGTCGCTGTCCTCGGGATAGCGCACCTCGAGATTGCGCTTCAGCTGGTCGAAGCCTTCCTGGGCTGTATCATTCGGCTCGCTCATCGCGTGCCTCCCTTCGCGGCGGCATCGAGTCGTTTCGAGAAGTTGCGCAGCGTTTCGCATGAATAGCCGGTCTTGCCGCGCAGGACGGCATTGCATAGCGCGCGATATCCGGGATGGTCCCGTTCGACTTGGTCCGGCACGACATAGGCCACCTCGTCCGCGCACATCTGGGCGATGCCGGTGTCGTCCTCTATCTCGCGGGCAAGCCGCTCGGCGCGGCCGTATGCCTTGGCGTCGACGGCAAGCTGTCGGCCGTCCGGCAGATGGATCAGGATGTCGCAGGTGTCCTTGAGGGGCCACATTTCGTATTTCAGACCGAGGCCCGCTGCGGCCTCGGCGATCGCCAGCTCGAGCTTTCCGGGGGAAGAGATGTAGTGCATGACGCCGCGGGATAGGCGGAAGGCGTCGTGCGCGACGCTGTCCAGCTTGTCGAAATCGCCTGTGACGGCCTTGGCGCACGTCGCCGATGAGCAGTGGGGCTGCTTGCCTCGCATGGTCATCGTCCAGCCGCAATTCGGGCATACTTTTGCGGCGCCCGGGACGGGTTCGTAGGCCATGGAGACGAATTCCTGCAACCACACCGGGTCGATGGTGTCGGCTTCGCCCTGGTCGAGGGGGTCGGGGTCGCCCAGGGCGAGCCCCGTCTTGATCCTGACGTATTCGTTCCAGGTGAGCAGCGGGTGGCGGATGAGCATCCTGCGTCCGTACACGTATTGCTCCTGGGTGCCGGCTCGGAGGAATTCATACACCCTGCGTTCCTGATGGCCGCCCAAGAGGTCGTTTTCCGCAAAGCGCAGCACCTCGTAGCATTCCGACGTCGCGGCGAAGTAGTCGCCGTCTACTGACGCCAGGGGCCCGATCTCGATGGACCGGCACCCTTCGACGGCTTCCCTGCACTCGTCGCGCCACCGGGCCGTCCACTCGCGCACGTCTGACGCTGCGCTGTTCCTGATGAAATCGGACTCATTGAACGTCGGCAGCAGCTCTTCCGCATCGTCGGAGCACTCAGCGCACAGCGCGGCGAGGATATTCATGCCGTGTCTGAATGCCTGGCTGTAGGGATACCTATGCGGGTCGGCCTCGTAGAGGCCGTCCTTCTCGGCGATGCCGTATGCGATGAGGAATACGGCGGTCTCGAAGCGGTTGGCGATATCGCGGGCTTTGCCGGCGGCTTCGGCCGCGGCGATCGGGTCGGACATGGACCACCTCTTTATTGGAATTGGCATACACAGCAGCTTTGATACCCGCCCCCGCCGCGCTTTACACGCCCCTACCGAAACTCGACGGATAAAAATGCCCCTGCACCGGCTCGAATCGAGTGAAAGACTTCCCGCGCACGGGGTAGAAAAAGCTGGGACGGCACGCATCCGCGCGAAGGGTTTGACATGTCTAGGGTGGCTTACGGGCAAAAGGGATACATCGGCGCCTCCATGAGCGCGAACGCGCGGGCGGCCTACGAGGCGGGGGAGATGCCCCGCTCGAAATGGACCAAGGCGGCGATCCTCGGCGCCTTGAGGGGCTACTGCGATGAGATGGACCTGCTCTACGACCCTGCGGTCGAGTCCGAGACCAAGGCCGCGCTCTTCGACCGGTTCATCGCCTACTCGTCCTGGCACCACACCGGCGCCTACGCCCGCGAGACGGAGTTCTTCGCCCTGGACGAGGCCGCCGTGGTCGGGGCGTTCCGCGAGCTTGGGCTCGAGGAGGCGGCCGAGCGCGACCGGATCCGGGCGCAGGCTGCGGCTCGGGTGCAGGAGGCGGAACGGCATCGGAGGGAAGCGGAATGCCTATTCGAGTACCGCTTCTCCTGCTCCCCATATAGCGCCATGGCGTACGAGGCGTTCCATCCCGAGCTGTGCGAGCGCCGCGTGAGCAAACGCAGGAAGCAGGAGCTCGTCGTGTACCGGCTGCCGGACGGCAGCGAGCCGTTGGGCTATGCGGAGATGTCCGTCCCGGCGGACTATGCGGACAGCAGCCATGTGGTGCCGTCGGTTTTCATATCCGGCACGGGCGGGGATCGCGCGTGGCGCGATATCGACTTCGACGAGGCCGAGCGGAAATTCGCAGCGACGGCGAGAAGGGCCGCGGCCTTTCGCGAGGGGAGACCGAAGCTCATGCAGGACGAGGCCAGGCGCGCTGCGATACGTGAGACTCGGCACCGCGTCTGCACCGCCCCCATTTTGAAGAGCATAAAGGAGATTCACAGGTGACGGGGAAGAATGTCTATACGATGACGGCGATGACGAGGCGAGCGTTCGTGGGCCTCGCGGTCATGGCGGCGCAGGCCGGACTCGCGGGCTGCGTGAGGAACGGGGCGCCGGACACCGGCTCCTCCGACGGCGGCGCCGGGAAGTCGGGCGATGCCGGCACCTCGTCGCCGTTCGCGCCGCAGCAGTCCGCCCAGGCGTCCGTGGGCGGCATCTCGATCGACCGCGTGACGATCGAGGAAGGCACGGGGCCGGACGGCAAGCCGTTCCGCTACATCCGGGTTGCCTATACCTTCGAGAACGTCACGGACTCGGACGCTGTCGCACCCTATACCGACATCAACGCATACCAGGACGGGATCAAGCTCGACAGGTCCTACAAGGTGCAGGACCAGCGGGCGCAGAAGCAGATCGAGCCGGGCGGGAAATTGAAGTCGTTCACGGCGTTCGCCCCCGATTCTGAGACGGTTCCGGTCACGGTCAAGGTGATGGCGCCCGGCGAGAAGGAGCCGAGGTCGGAGCGATGCTACTGCATCGTGAACCCGGGCCTGCAATAGGCCGCCCCGCTCGCACGTCCACACATATATGTATATGCACGTCTATGCGTTTACGTACATGCGCATATGGGTAGACTCACATCGAGTAGAGACGAAACGGGAGGGGATGGTCCGCATGGCGCCGTTCATCAGTGAAAATATCGACCTGGTTCCTTGCATGGCCATGGCATTCAACGCGGCGATTGCGACCATGGGTTTTCTGAAAATGGTTGCATGGACCGAGCACGGCATGTCGTCGAGGATGTCCAGATACATCGACAGGTTCGGCAAGATGGGCATCGACCGCGAGATTTTGGAGGTCTATGCGCGATCGTATCTCGACGAGTCGCGCAACGCGCTCATCTGCTGGATCGTTGGCCTCGCCATCGCTATGGCTGTGGGGATTGTCATCTGGGCCCACGACGTCGGCGTGGCAGTCCTCCTGACATCCGTGGTCGCGGCGGCGGTATCGATCAGGTGCATCGTCATGGCAGTGAGGGATGTGGCGGATATCCGCGACGTCCTGGCCGAAACCGACCTAGGCACCCCGACCGCGTGATTTGCCCTGGCATCCAATCAATAGGGACAAGCAGATATTCAGAAGGGACTCGATATGGGTATGCAAAGCTATATGGCGACGGTATTTGTCGGCGAGCGTGAGATTGGCGGGCCTTTTGTAAACGGTGATTTTCGTTCAAGCCTGAACTTCGCGAGGCGAGAGCTTCGCGGATACCTGCGCCTGGCTGAGAGTATCTGACGGCAGGAAGTCATGGGTGGTCGCCGTCATGGCCTTCGTTGTGTAACCGCCCCGGCGCTTGATTTTGGCATCCTTACCGAGACGAAGGATAGCGCGAGACCGCCACCGTGGAGTCCAGCTTTACCGTGACGTCGGCCTACACGGCCGAGGATTTCGTATCGGATACGCGAAGCGCGTTTCTTGCCTGCGTCACGGAAGATTTCGGCGAGCAGGTCGCATCGGAGGCTGCAAGTCTCGTCGATGGTCAAATCGCGTCGATGTCGTGGTATAGGCGCTTCGAGATATGGAGCGACCTCGCATCCTACGACATATGCGGCGTTGCGAACGCCGATCATCTCATCGACGGGCTCGAGGAGCTTTCCGTCGCGCTCGCCGATGGCCGCGCGTTCGACGCAAACGGTGGAAACCCCGTCTTCCATGCTTTTCACCGGGCCGAGCGGCAAAGTGGCGACAGAGAGTTACCTGTGCCTGCCAGACGTACTCATCGACATCATTGAGACAGGGGCTTCGGGCAACCGGAGCTCTTTTCTAATATGAGCCGGCACCTCCACGGTACCGGCCCAATAACGACTGCCTACATATCCCGGATCTCGCTCAGCCGCTCATCGTCCGCGGCCTCCTCCTCGAAGCGGAACTCGTAGGGGATGGCCAACCTGGTGAGCTCAAAGGCCACCTTTCTGGTCATGGCGTTCGAGATCCGCGCCGCGCGCGCATCCTCCGCGGCTAAGTCATGCTCGCGGAAGTAGGGGAGCGGGTAGGGGTTGCCATCCGTCTCATCGACAATCTTCTCCACCAGGCACCCGACCTCGCGCTCTTGGATTTCCGCCAGATTCTCGAGGTACTTCCATGCCACGGCAGTGGCGCGGGCTCGCGGCAGGCGCGGGCTTTCCCAGTTCTTGACGGTCTTCACGTCGACGCCCGCTGCCTCCGCGACGTCGGACTGGTAGAGCCCCAGGCTCTCGCGCAGCACCTTGAAGCCCGCCTTGGTGTGGATGGTCTGCATATCCGTTCCTTTCATCTAGATTCTCTTCTCGAAGAGCCCGTGATAGACCTCATCGATCTCGTCCTGGTATTCGCACAGGAATTCGCAGCGTCCGACCACGAGTGCGACGAAAAGCTCGTCGACGGTGGCAATGCCGTAATCGTGGAACCCCGCGGGAAGGTAGAGCGTCCCGTTGTAGGGCGCATGTCCGACCCGGTAGCAAGAGAAGTCCCCGAAGGCCGATCTCTCCACGCGGTACAGGCTGTAGTAGTCCCCGGCACGCTTCGCAACGTCGATCGCCTCCGTGTGGCCGGCGATATGGCGGATGATCTTCCCGTCCGCACGGTTCGCGGCCGCCTCGCGCGCGAGCGTGCGCAGCTCGGGCATGCGGTCGAGCGGGTCGACGGTGTGGACCGTATCCATGTGTTCCGTGAACCCCTCGCCGTCGCGCGTGATTTCGCTCACTGTGGCGACGAACCGGGCGAAACCGCGCTGGCAGACCCCGACCCTGGAGGCCGCCGAGACCTTATGCGCCGCACGCAGTGCCTCCTCCCGGCTGTCTCCCTCGTAATGCAGCTCCGACGAATGGAGCGGCCGCACGTCGATATCCTCGGTTCCCGTGAACAGCATCTCGCGCGATTCCGTCACGAAGATCGTTTCCATATAGTCCTCCCATATGCGCACCGGGCGGCCCCATACCGCCTGCTCTACCTCTCTTGTACCCCCTGAGGGGAAACGTAAACGCACGCCGCGGAAAAATCGCCGGACCGGGTTCGGGAAAAAGACGGGGCCGAAAACGGCCCCTGTCTTGAAATCTGGATATGGAATCAATCAATCATCGCCATGTCGAACGCTTATATGCGAACTCGGAATCGATCATCGCTGCGCAGTCCCTCCGAGGGCGGGGCCGTCGTGCTATCTGGCGGAACTAGCCTTATTTACCCGCCGTCGGGCGTAGCGCCAACAGGTCATTCCTGATCTCATCGAGCAGCTTCCTGCACTTGAGCTACGCGGCCTCCATCGGGCTGACGTATCCATCCTCATGCGGGTCGAAAATCATATCCGGGTCTGGCAGCCATTTGCCGTCGTCCTCGCCGAAGGCGGTCTCGGTCATGATGTCGCAGAGGCCCAGGAGCCTGACGAAGATATCGCTCTCCCCGACATATGGGGTCGCGCGTCGGCACGCGCGGAGGTACACGTCGAGCGTCTGGAGGAACAGGTCCTCGGTGCCGATCTCCCAGGGAGGACGGGACTTATCGTCATCCGGGTTCACCTTGATGTCGTGCAGAATCGAGTCCGGCACGCAGCGCAGGTCTGTAGTCGGCCAGACGAAATGATCGGTCTCCTCGCACAGGTCGAGGAAGTCGTAGGCCTGGTTCCATAGCACGCAGAGCACATCCAGCTGGTTTTCGGTGAGTTTTTCGTCCATGGTCCTATCTCCTGATTCTATGAGGAGGTCGGCGACGTCGATGTGCGCCCAGCAGGCGATATCCTCGACCTTCTCGAAGTCGCTCGGAGCGTGCGTCCCGCGCCGCCAGTCCTTAATCGATGAGATCGAGACGTGCATCGCGCCCGCGAGCTCCCGCATCCTGGCGGCGCCTTTGGCGCCGTGTCCTAGCAACGAATCGAACACGGCGGGGGAGAACGCGAACGTCCCGTCGCCAATCCTGTAGGTGTCTTTCCGCATTGCGGCATCTCTCTTTCTCAATCCTTGCCGACAATGTTATCTGTGGCGCGGCCGTCTACGGAGACGAACCTGGACGGACCTCTACCCGTCCGGCTTCACGGAGAACCACAGACCGTCGTCTCAGATTAGCCCGCGCGCGACACATCGACCGCCGACGTCCACTAGGACGCCGGTCACGGTGGCGTCCGCCTTGCCGAACATGCTGGGGCAGGGCAGCGTCGCGCCGACCCTGGCGATCTCGAAGCGCCGCCCGTCGCACACGATTGCCCTCGGGGTGTTGAGCCCGCACTTTCGGTCGGTCTCGACCGCTATGGGGACGACCATGGCGTCGAACCTGCTGCATCCGCCCACGTGCCGGACCTCCCTCCCGCTCGGTATCGCGCGCCACGCGCGCGATACCCCCGCCGTCTCCCACCCTGGATACCGCCCTGCGATCCCAACGGGGAGGGCATCCGGGGCGGTACCGCCCGCGCTGCGGTCTCACCGCGCAGCAGGCGGCCTATGGCCATGCCTATTCGGCCGACCCGATGCGGTTGCCGTTCGTGTAGTCGGAATAGGCCCGCTCCCAAGCGTCCTGCACGCGGCGGGAGTCGCATATCTTGCAGAAGATACCCGTCTTGGGCGAGCCGTCGCGCAGCATGAACGTGATGAAGCAGAAGTCTCCGATATCGGGATCCTCGTTCATCATCATGGCGCCGCAGGTGTCCAGCACCTCGCGGTTGTCCTCCTGCGACCCGCCGAGGATATCGATCGTGCAGGTGGCCGTATCCGACGGTCCGACGAGGCCATCCGGCACCGCCGGCAGTGCATCCGGGTCGGTTCCGTCGATCTCCCCAAGGATGCGCGTCTCGAACGTCGAGTTTGCCGCGCGCAGGCGTCCGAGTGCGTCCGCGTATGCGATCGACGAGACGAGGCGTTCGAGCTCCCTGGCGGCAGCCTCGGCGCTGTCCGCATATCCCCGCGGGTCCTTTTCCATGAGCGCGTCGGCGAGCATGGCGACGGCCGCCTCGGCAACCCTGCCGGACTTGCCCATGTCGTCGGCGCACTCGCCGGCGAGTGCCGACAGCGCGCTCGAGTAGAAGGGGATGTCGCTGCGGCGTCCGAACCTCTCGGCCACGCGCCCGCAGGACTCCCTCCATCGTTCCATCAGCGCGAGCCTCAGGTTCGCCGTCTCATCGTGCTCGATGGGCGACACCGTGTCGTGATCCGTAGCCATGTCCATATCCTTCCGTTTCCGTTCCATCCCGCTCCCACGGCTTCCCTAGAGAGCCGTTTACCCCGAATCGCCCCCGCTCATGCCCGCTAAATTGAGATCGGGGAGGAAGGCCGCCTGTCCGTATCTTCCCGTCCGCATCGGAATCGGCTGTTTCCGATGCGCCCGAACGGGGTATCAACTGGTAATACCGAATGAACGACTTGGGCAAGGAGCAGCCATGTATACGGACGATGACGAGATCGGGCGCGCCGTCGCTGCCGATCTGGAGGAATGCTGGCAGGGCGAGGGCTGGTACCGAATCTGCTTCACCGATGGGATGGGATCGTATCCGGCCACATGGTATGGAACCGAAGCGGACCTTGCCGACGACCTTCGCGGTGCCTACGGGGATGCCGGCGAGATCCATCTGCCCTACGCCGAAATCTCTGTGATCGATCAGGCGGTTGAGAAGGTCTGGCAGGGCGAGGGATGGTATCGGGTGACGGGCGGCGACGGCGAGAAATGGGAGCCGGACTTCTACGTTACACGCGAATGCCTAGTCGCCGCACTGCGCGACGCCTACGACGAGGCATCCTTCAGCGGCGCCATATGCGTCCCACGTGTAGAGCCGGCCCCGGACCCTAACCGGCGCCGAACGCACGCCTTCTGAACCGCCCCGTGATTCAAACTGGGCGAGAACCGAACCGGAGGAATCGCTACGCGTTTCCCACAACCGGCTGCCTACGGGACGTATGGGGTCCCTCCGGTCATCCGGCCATGGAAAACGCCGGGCTCCGGTGCCAGCCCAATACATAGCCGCACAAACGCACATCTATGCGCTTACGCATCTGAGCATCTGGGTACATACATGGCGACGAAGGCGGGGGGATCGGCCCCCCGTCGGAACCGAAAGGATAGAAGCCAATGAGCATCAACCGAGTCAACATCACCGGAAACCTCACCCGCGATCCCGAGCTCCGCGCCACCGCGGCCGGCACCCAGGTGCTCTCGTTCGGCATCGCCGTCAACGATCGCCGAAAGAACCCGCAGACCGGCGAGTGGGAGGACTATCCCAATTACATCGACTGTACCATGTTCGGCACCCGCGCCGAGGCTGTCGGCCGCTATATCTCCAAGGGGAGCAAGGTCGCGATCGAGGGCAAGCTGCGCTATAGCTCCTGGGAGCGCGACGGCCAGAAGCGCAGCAAGCTCGAGGTCATCGTCGACGAGATCGAGTTCATGAACTCCCGCCCTGCCGCGTCTCCTGCTGCCGCGGTTGATGGTGGACAGCAGTATGCGGTCCCCGAGGCTCCCGCCGTCGAGGTTGCGGACGAGGACATCCCGTTCTAGCCGACCCGTACAACCCCATACTCAAGTGATCGCCCCACCGGAGACGGCGGGGCTTTTTCATGCCGTAGCCCGTCTCCACACGTTTCCCACACCCGGCTGCCTATGGGACGGATGGGGTCCCGCCGGTCATCCGGCCATGGAAATCGCAGGCCAGGGGCCTGCCGACCGGTGTCCGGGCGGCCCGCTGGGCAAATTATCGAATTACGCAGACGCATACGTGCGCATTTACGTGTTTGTGCGTTTACGCATGTGCGCAGCTGGGTACATACATACCAGCGGCAAGGGAGGCCGCGACCGCGTCGGCGCGGGATCGCCGAATATCGGAAGGAGGCCGTCATGGCCGGTTGCAAGAGGGAAGTAATGGAGCCGAGCGGAAGGGAGAAGGTCGCCGCCGCCGCCGCGCTGGTCGCGGGGCTCGTCGGGATGTGGTTCATGCTCGCATACAGCTATGTCTACATCAACTGCGCCGTGTTCCCGGTGGCGGGCGCGCTCATCGCGTACGCCTACGACGTGGCGGAGAGGACGGTGGCGGCACGGAAGGAGTGCTGCCGCAAGGTCGAAACGCGCCGCGCGTATCGCGCCGCGAGGGCGTCGGAATACGGCGCATAGCGGCGCCGGCGGGCAAGAATAAGTAAACGCGCATCCGCACAGGTATGCAGATGTGCGTTTACGCATCCGCATAACTGGGTACATATATGGCAGCGGCAGGGCCCTAGCGCCCTGCCGTCGGCGGATGCGGGACCGGTAGCGACTCGCCGGTCCCGTGCCCGCCGCCGGCAGGCGGCAGATATCCGAGAGGGCCGCCCGGAAATCGGGCGGCACCCGTAGAAGGGAAACACATGAAGACAATCGTTTTGGTCAACCAAAAGGGCGGCGTCGGCAAGACGACGTTCGCCGACGAGATCGCCTGGGGCCTCGAGCGCCGCGGGCGCGAGGTCGGCTTCATCAACCTCGACCCGCAGGGCGGCGCGAGTCACGAGCAGAAGACCGTCGAGGGCGAGAAGGCCGTCACCGTCGTCGACACCCCGGGCTATCTGAACGACAAGCTCGGCGGCTGCGTGGAGGTCGCCGACATCGCGATCGTCCCCGTCGAGCCCAGCCAGCGCGGCCTTCGCGCGATGAAGCGCACGATCCAGCTCATCACGGGCGTCAACCCCGAGCTCGAGATCGGCCTGATCGTGAACCGCTATTCCGACAAGCGAATCATCGACCGCAGCTTTACCGACTTCCTCACCGCCGACGACCTGCCCATCCTGGGCTGCGTGCCGACCGCCGAGGCGTTCAAGCGCGGCGCGTCGTTCAACCGGCCGGTGTCCGAGGTGCAGCCGGGCGGCCGCGCGGCGGACGCGATCGAGGGGATTCTGGACAAGGTGGAGGCGATGCTGTAATGGCGAGGACTAAGAAGGCGGACTCCGCCATCAACAGCTTTTTCACTGACACCTCCAAGGAGATGGTCGAGCGCCAGGAGACGATCGTCGAGAAGGTCGTGAACCCCGACTCCGAGCCGGCAGCTGAGAAAAAGGCGGCGGCCTCTGAGGGTCCGACGCACCGCCTGAGCGTGATCGTCCCCGACGACCTCTACTGGCAGCTCAAGGAGTACCTGGTGGAGCACCGTCGCGAGGGCTACCGCAGTGCGAGCGACCTCATGCGCTCGATGCTCGAGGAGCATCTGCGCAAGGACCGCTAGGCCGGTCGGAACGCCATCGAACAGAAGGGAAAACGGAAATGACAGCATTCGAGTACAGCGCCCAGGGCTACCGCGTCGCGCCCGATATCGCGGATCTCGGCAAGAAGGAGGCCTAGATGGATGCCGATGCCGGGCGCGTCCGCACCGCCCTGCGACTCCAGGCCGTCGCGGCCCGCGTCCACCACATGGACCGTGCGGGTTTCGCCGAGGAGGTGTGCGATGCCGTGGACGTCGCCGGGCGTCTGGGCTATCTGGGCTGCTTGCACGCGGTTGTGAGGCTCGCGGCGGCCCGCGAGGTGATGCCGGACGCCGACGGGATGACGTGCGGCGAGCTAGGCTGTCTCGCCGACCTCCGCCGCCAGGCGCGCGCCACCGACACGCTGGATGCCGACAGCTTCACCGCCCGCATCCTCGCTGCCCTGGATATCAAGGGGTGGTCGGATCGATCTTCCTACCAAATCGCGGCGATGCGCCTGGCCGACCTGATTGCCCCGGTCTCGCTGATGGCGTCCCCGGAGCGCACGGAGCGCGGAGACCGCGCCCTGTATTCCTACACCTGCGGGCGATGCGGCGCACGCGTGACCGTATCGGTGTGCACGCGTTGCCCGTCCTGCGGCGCCCCCATGGTCGCCGCAGGACATGGCGCTCCGGTGATGAAAGGGGCGATCCATGTCGACTCGTAAGCTGATAAAGGGCGACCGCTACCGCGCCGGGCTGTGGAAGCTGGAGGACAGCTGCTATGAGGGGCATGTCCGTATGCCCAACGCCAAGTTCATGATCAGAACGTACCGCTGTACGCAAGGCGAGGCGGTCGCGAAGTTCGATTCGTGGGTGGAGGCGGAAGGCCTCGACCTCGCTGAGGATGGGGCCAGGGAAGCCTGCGAGGGCAGCATCGACGACGGCATGGGGACTGCGAGGCGCCCGTTAAACCGCGAGGAGCGCCGTGCGATGGAACGCCGCGACAGGAAGGTGAAGAGGCGCCAGGCGCGAAAGGCGGCATCGGAGGCCGATGCCGCGCGACAGTCACAGGATATGGGGAAGGAAGAGACGGAAATGCAGAAGGTATCGAAAACGGACGGGCAGAAGACGGCGGCCGCGGGGACAAAGGCTCCGGAGACGGAGCCGGCCAAGTGCTACACGCTCATGTGCACGGGCGATCTGGGGACGGCCCCGGTGATGGTATTCCGAAACGAGGGCGACGCGAACGACATGATGCGCGCCCTGGAGCAGGTCGCGAAGGTGACGTCGTCCGATACCGTCTACGACGTTATGGAGGCCCCGTTCAAGGAGGCCATTTGAAGGGTGCTGAGGGGCCGGGGAGTGCAGGCCGCACAGCTGCCCGAACCTGCCGCCGTCCCAGTCCAGCGCCCCGCGTCTCCCGCCCTGGCTCCCGCACTGAGGACCATATCGGGAGAGACACCGCACTACCGCGCGCGCTTCGAGGTCGCAGCGGCCGACGGCGCGGACGCGGCCGAGGCCGTGAAGGAGATCGTCATGGGCTGGCTGCACGCCAAGGGTCTGGACGTACCGGAGGGCGCCGCGGACATCGCGGTGCCTGCGGGCTGGACGGCCGCCGACGAGCCCGACGACGCCAAGGCCGTCCGCTTTCTCGGCCTATCCGGCGCGCAAGGCGCGGCATGGGCGGTCGAGGCCGATGAGCTCGACGGCGAGTTCTCGCGCCGCCGCTGGTACACGAGGATCGGCCTCGCACCCGCCGGAGACGGCGGGTGCATCCTCAACGTGCAGGTATCGCACTACGCCGTCAACGGCTTTTTCGGATACCAGCGCAACCCGCTGCCGTCCGTGCCGCGCGTCGTGCGCGATATCCTTGCGAACGGAAAGCTAGACGTGAGGATCGGCGCGTCGCGTGTGAGCGTCGAGGAGATATACCTTGACGCGGATGCGCTGAAGCGCGATTTCATGCCGAGCCTGACCGATCGCGCGCGCTGCCTGCCGATCGTCCTCATGACGACCGACGACGACGGCAAGACCCCCGTATGGGATGCGACCGAGCTCGCATCGAAGCTCGTGGGCATGGCCACCGTGTACGTCATCGACATGCGCGACGGCGCGTTGGTGCAGGCGTTCCGCGACCTGCTGCCCGACCGGACACCGGCCGGGCGCTACAGGATAGGGCGCAGCGCGGTCATGGTATACCGTCCGGGCATCGACCTGTCGGGCGAGGAATCCCTATCGGCCTGCACGCTCTTCACGCGCCACAGGATCGAGCGCTATGCCGCGGGCGGGCGCGACGGTTTCATCAACGTGCTCATGCAGGGCCTCGGCCGCGGCATCGACGCTCGACCGGGCGACGTCGCCGGAATCGGCGACGTGCTGTGGATGCGCAGCCGAGCCGAGAGCGAGCGGCAGGGCGAGCGCATCGAGCGCCTGCGCTCGCGCGCGAAGGCGGCCGCCGAGCCGGTCGCCGATATCGACGGGCTGCGCGCGGAGAACGCGCGCCTGCGTGCCGATGCCGAGGCCTGGGAGGAGATCGCGACGGACCAGGACCGATGCTACTCCGACGCCGCCGCGAAGGTGGACGAGCTCACGAGGACCGTCCAGCGCCTCGAGGGCGAGAAGCGCGCGCTCGAACGCAAGGCGGCGCAGTGCGCGGCACCGTCGGACGACGACGGTGCCGCGAGGGTGGCCGAATGCCTCCAGTCGATCCCGCGCGACCTGACGGACCTCCTGAAGCTCGCGCGGTCCATCTGGCCCGAACGTATCGTCGTCCTGCCCGAGGCAATGGACTCCGCGAAGTCCTACGACGGCAACCTCGCCGAGGAATGGGATATCGTCCGCGGCACCGCGACGGCGCTCTACGGCCTCCTGTTCGAGGACGACGGGTGCGAGGGCCAGGTCGCCGGCGAGTTCCAACGCCGCACGGGATACGAGCTCACGTTCAGCGAGAGCAGCGCCACCAGGGCGCGGGCCGACCTGATGAAGATGCGCGAGAGGAGCTACGGCGGGCGCACCGTCGACATCTCCGCGCACATCAAGGGCAGGAGCCAGAAGAACAGCTTCCGCCTCCACTTCTACATCGACCGGGAAAACGAGCTGATCGTCATAGGATATGCCGGATGCCACATGAAGACCGCCGGCTCGCACCGCCGCGGCTTCAAGTAGCCGAGATCCCCGCCATCGGAAACCGATGGCGGGGATCCTTTTTTGCGCACATGGCGAAACCGACCGCACAAACGTCCGGCGCATTTACGTCCCGCCAAAGGCGGCGGGCGGCGTATGAGCCCGGTCGCTTTTGGGTAGCATCGATAGGTAATGCCGGCAACATGACAAGAGGGGAGGGAGAATATGTTCGACACCGATAGCGAGACCCTGCGTGACGACGAGCCGACCGTGACCGAGACGCCGAAGGCATCGGCCGCGGACAGCGCGGCCGATGCCGCCAAAAAGGCAGCCGATGCCGAGAAGCGCGAGAAGCGACGCGCTCGCCAGAAGCGCCAGGCGTTCACCGAGCAGATGCAGAACTTGACGATGGATGACATCCGGCGCCTGATGGAGTCCAGCGTCGATCTCGGCGGCGTCAGCGATCCGCAGGCCGAGATCGAGCGCCGCATCGAGCGCAACGGCATGGCGTACCTGATGAAGGACGGCGCCGTGTACGCCGTCGTGCTCTCGAGCGACGACTACGAACGCCTCGCGGACAAGAAGGCGTAGACCTCGCATTGGCGAGGGTCGCCGGGCGAGAGGCCGCCACCGGAACACGGTGGCGGCCTTTTTCATGTCGCGACGCAACGCCCGGAACATCGACCGGACAACGATGGAAAGCGAGCGGAAACGCTCGCGCCGGACACGGCCGGCCAGGCCCCGCCTCGCCTCGATGCACGCCCGTCGGAGTCGGGAGTTATCGGATCGGCGTGCGCCGAGACATTGGACACGCGCCAGCGCGCCAGACTCCTGCCGCGATCGGGCATGCAGGCTACTCGCACCCCGTCATAACTTCGAGTGCCACGAGTACGTGCCGGCACCTCTCCGCAAGCAGCTCGTAGATCGGCGCCGGGTCGTCCACGGCATCCCCGTCGGCCGCAAGCAAATCGAGCACGGCTGCCACCCCCTCGATGATACGGGCACAATCGTCGGCATCCATATGACCCTCCTCCTCATCGCTGAAAACAACTTGTACGGCCGTGACGGTATCCGAGCCGGATCGGACTTGCAACATATGGACGGCGTCCCGTTCACCGTGAAAGGGATGGCGGGCAATCGAAACGCGGACGACATTTTGACATCAGATGACCGGTGCAAGGCGGTCTAAACCCAGGCAAATAGGGGTAGGATACTGAAAACTTCGCAAGAGACGCATACTTGTACCTCCATCGTAGATGTATGTACAAGTATGCCGCCGAAGTCAGTCAGGTTTCCGCCACCGGGCACAGCCCGCCGACGGAAACCAGCCCGCCTCCGGCGCTTGCCAGGGCTCCGCCCTTGGACCGGGGTCGCGCACAGGTGCGCGAGGAATTGGAGGAAGCGTGGCAAAAAAAGCCACCTCGCAGACAAGGATGGTCAGCATCAGGTTGACCGAGGAGGAAATCAGCACCCTCAAGGCTAAAGCGAGTCTTGCGGGCACGACCGTCACAGACTTCATCCGCGAGACGGCGATCTACGGCAAGCACGAATTCGCGCTGGCGAAGCTGCCCGGCGGCGAGCGCGTAGACGTGAAGGAGGCGCTGGAAGGCCTGCTCGACACCGAGCACCGCACGGTGCAGAAGCATTTCAACGTGACGCCGTACGAGGACACCTTCATCCGCGACGCCGCGAGGAAGGCAGGCATGACGCAATCGCGCTTCATGGTCGATCGCATCCTCCACACGCCCATGTACTACATCGGCGATCCCGACTTCTTCCAAAAGTTCTTCTACGAGCTCAACAAGCAGGGCGTGAACCTGAACCAGCTGGCCGCCGCGGCGAACACGCTGATTCTCCTTCAGGACATGCCCGATATGGCCAGGGAGCGCCGCCGCGAGCTCGCGGCGCAGATCGAGAACTTCGTCGCGACCTTGAAGGACCCCTACTGCAAGGCGCTCGCGGAGACGCGCGGCCTCATGATGCAGCTCAGGCGTCAATCCGAGGTGAAGCGATAGCATGGCTATGCTCAAGACGCTCGCCCGGAAGTTCGGCGGCTGCAAACAGATTAAGGACTACCTCGCGCGCAACGGCCGTTCCATGACGTTTCGCTCAAGCTCAATCGATCTCGATAGCGCCGGCTGGGACGAGCAGATGGATGCGACGCGCCAGATGTTCGGAAAGGACACGGGGCGAAAGTACTACCATTTCGTGATCTCGCCCGATCCCGAGGACGGCTTGGATGCCAAGGCGGTCGACACGCTGGCCTACGATTGGGTACGCGAGCGCTACAGCGGATACCAGTGGGTGATCGAGACCCACATCGACAACGGCATCCCGCACGCGCACATCGTCGTCAATTCGGTCAACCCCGTCGACGGGAGGAAGATACACCTCGACGATGACGACGTGCAGGCCGACGCGATGGAGCTCCAGCGCATATGCCGCGACTACGGCTACACCGCATTCGATAATTTCAAGTTCACGAGGGACGAGGACGGTTCCTGGTACGCACGCACGCCGCGCCCCGACCGCCGCCGCGAGGTCGTCTTGCAGGAGGCGCGCCCGGCGCGCCGGCATGTGACGGACGCCCAGCGCCGCGCCAGGTACAGCGGGAGGAAGCTCTGGACCGACGCGATGCACGACGATATCGAGTCGGCTTTGCAGGGGTGCCGGACATGGCCCGCGCTCGAGAGGCGTTTGGCCGAGAGGGGCTACCGCATCAACGTAAACCGCCGAGGCGTGCTGACGTTCTACCCGCCCGAGGGCAAGGGCCATCCCGTGAAGGGCTACAAGCTGGACGACTCCTACACCGTCGAGGGACTGCGCGAGCGCCTTACCGTGCGTCTCGAGGGGCAGCGCCCCAACGTGAGGATGTGCGCCGAGGACCTTGTCCCGGACGTCGTCTTGCCGCCCATGACTTTCGAGGCGGTCGCATCCAACAACCTCAAGCGGACGAAGAGGATCGAGCGCTCCGCCGCCCGACTCGCCGCCGCGGCCGACGCCGTGAACATCATCCGCGAGCACGGCTACCGCTGCTACGCGGACATGGCGGCCGATGCCGCCCGCCTCGCCGCCGAGGTCGACGCGCTCGACGCGAGAGCCGATGTGCTCAGGCTGGAGGCCGAGCAGACCGCCGAGGCCATCCGCCAGGTCGAGGTCTACACGGCCTGCGCCGCTCAGCTTACCGCGCGCCCGGACGACACCGGAGCGCTCGCGGCATGGCGCGAGGACAACGCTGACGAGCTCCGCGAGATGGAATCGATCCGCAAATGGATGGCAGAGCGCGGCATCGTGCTCACCGAAACAACCTACGCGGACCTCCTCGCACGCCGCGACGGTGTCAGGGCCGACGCCGCGAACCTCGCTTCCGCGGCAGGCGACATCCGCAACCGTTCGCGCCGCCTTACCGCGGCCATCGATGTCCTGGCCTCGTCTCAGATGCCGATCGGGCCCACCGATGTGCGCGGACGCGGCGAGAGGCAGAAGGGCCCCGGCCGCGGCCTGCGCGGCGCCAAGGTCATCACCGCGAACCAGACCGCCGAGCTGACGCGCGAGTACACGCGCTATCGCAAGGCCTATTCGGAGGCCATCACAGCGGGCGCCCTCACGCCAGATAAGATCAAGCAGATCGAGCGCGACCACGAGCGGGCCAAGGCGAAGATCATCGGCGAGCAGCGCGAAGAGGATCTGCGCGCGGAACGCTCGGCGTACGGGATGGCCGGAAGCGAATGGGTGCAGGACGCTCCCGTGACGGTCGCCGCACCCGGCGAGACGGACAAGAGGGCAAAGCCCGGATGGAAGCCGTACCTCCAGCGCCCCGCGACCGAGAAGCAGATGAAATACCTCGAAGACCTCGTGGAGTCCGGCGTCATCGCGCAGGCCGACATCGACAGCCTCGGTGGCGAGCCGACCATCGCGGACGTCAACGCGCTCCTGAACTCGCATCCGAAGGTCAAGAACCTGGAGCTTGAGAAGAGGGACGGCGGCGCGGACGGCACGCGGACGTACGCGCAGGCCCGAGACGATATCGAGGACGACGGCTATACGCCGGCGAACTACACGAGGAGGAGATAGACGGTGAATATCATCGTGAAGATGCACGACAGGGCCCGCGTGATCGAGACGACGCGCATGGACCTGCACAGCGGCATCATGCTCGAGGACGACTTCCTCGACATTTCCGACTACCTTAACCAGGGCGTGCTTCTTGAGCGCAGCGTGTTCATCACCACGAGCGACGACATGCAGCTCCTCAAGCGCGCCGTGACGCTCATCGAACCGGACGAGCTGGATGCCATCGACGGCGTCTACGCCGACGGCAAGCCGATTCTCGTGAGGACCGAGGACGGTTCGCGCTTGGCCCCGGCTGTGTTCGAGGTGCTGTTCGACGACAGCGGCAATTACCTGGGTGACCACGGGCAAGGCCTCTGCATCTACTATGAGTCCGGGAGCTACGAGACGATCGTGCCGACCGTGCTCTCGTTCGGAGACGGCATGCTCATGGCCGACGACCTGATCGATTGGAGCGACCTGGACTCGGGCATCACCTGGACCCGCGGAGCCTGGACGCGCGGCGACCGCAGCCTCATGGAGCTCCGCCCCGAGCCCACGGTCGTGGTCGATCCGGAGCAGTACGCGCACATGGAGCTCATGACCTTCGGCGGTGCGCTTGTAGCCATGAAGACCGCGGGCGGCATGGTGAGCGGCGGCGGCACCGTCTCGGACGATCCAGATGCCGACGATACCGCGACCGAAAGCGAGCCGCAGCCGTCCCAGGACGCGGAAACCGATGACGCGGCGGAAGCCGCTGCCGGAGACGGCGCCACCAATCGGGCTTTGCCCGAAGATGCTCCCGGCACCGCCGAGCCCGAGTCTCCCGCGGACATCGCGGGAGACGACGCGGGGGCCGAGAGCGGCCCCGAACCCGGCGGCTCGGAAACCGAGCCCGCCGAGGCCGATGACGGCTCGGGTTCCGATGGGGACCCGGGCGGAGATGGCGGGGATCCCGACGAGGACCACGACGAAGATGAAGACGGTGACGACGATGATGACGGTGATGACTACGAGGAAGACGATTCGATGTTCGCCGATCTCTTCTAGAAAGTGACCGCGACGATGCCGGCGGCGGCAATGAGCTCGCCGCGGGCATCGTCGCCTGCGCGTTTGCGGCGATACCTCGTGTATATTGCTTAAAGTGGGAAACGGACGACAGGACGGCAGGGGAGTGGCATGGACGCCGCAATCTGCCGACACGCGATGGAGATACCGGACGGCGCGAAGCCGACGACGAAAGGACAAATGTCCCGAGGGGGGCACGGAGGTATCCAAGGTCATGGCCCCGGCCTCGCGCTTCGGCGCCAAGGCCGCGGAGCGCGACGACAAGCGCCATCGCGTGGCTGACCGCCTGAGCGACTACTACCGGAAGTTCCGCAGCCTCACCGCCCACTATCCCAACCTGGAAGATGACCTGTAGTCCGCCCGGTAATCCAAAGCCCCGCCGGACTCCGGCGGAGCTTAAAATCGCAGTGAGCAATTATTAATCTTTTAGTCTCCAATGATACCCACAGGAAGTACGGTTTTGATTTTTGCAAGCAACCGCAATTCCACCACAGCCTTTCAACCCGACTGCGTGCGCCGCGCTTGCGTAACTGTCATAAATATCGCCTGTCTCGATGCATTGAATAGGAATCCTCCTTGCCTCTATGGCGCATTGTGGACATCCAAGGTTTCTCCTATGCCTTTCGCAGATCTGTGCCTTCCATTCATGACCTTTACTGCATTGCCACCAGACCCGTTTCGTGCTTCCAGCAACAACGTCTGCTGGAGTCAAGGACCCATTTTTTATCGGGTGCCATTCAGCTGAAAGATTCGGGTTTACCGTGCCGAGATCATTATGACCTCGGAATACAACATGATTAGCGCAGGCGGGGCAAAGACTCCCTGCGTTCAGCGAAATGGGGGAAGCCATCCACGTGTATCCGCATTTGCGGCACCGCGTCTTGATCTTTTCTTTTGCACATTTGTAATCGGAAAGCAGCTCGAGCGAAGGGCTTTTTTCGGCAATGCGATTTTTGAACGTCTGTGAATCGAGACGCTTTCTTTCCGATGTCAATTTTCCGGCTACCCTATACCCGCATTTCGGGCAACCCCTTCCGGCTAAAAGGGCCTGCGGAGAGGCATGCCATTCATGATTGCAAACATTGCATTGACAGGGTATTTTTCCTTTGCTGCCAGTGTAGCTACCGAGTAAATGAAATTGGCTCTTTGCGTATAGGAGGTTCTTCTTTCGTAGTTCTTCAATAAACATATCGTGGGTTTTCTTTGCCGTCACTCCGACCCTATTTGTGACGGCAAGGTCATATGCACATTTTCTGCAACCGTGCCCTCGGACCAGTGAATAGGCGAGTGGTGACCATGTTTTGCCGCATGAGGTGCAATGGGCCTTAACCCGATTAGCTATCGATTTAAACGACGCGCTATCTATGATGATTTTTCCGTTATAGATAGATTCAACTTCAGCGGAATATTCTTCCGGGGAAAGCGCCCTGCACCTTCTCGCGCTTTCTATCTCTATCGACTCCCAGTCTATAGAGGATAGATCGACATCAGGGGAGATTTCTTTGGCTCCCTTGATACAGATTCGTTTGAGCGACTTATGATCTATTTCCTGCCACAGGTCATAGTCAAAACATATGCTGGACGGAATTTTCGATCTCTCGCCGGCGCAGCTGTCGTAAATGATGTGTAGTGTGATTCCGCGTTCCCTGCATCGTTCATACTTTTCGAGATCGATGGCTTGCTTTCTTTTTGGTTTATGCCAGAACCACGACCCGTATTCCCAGGCATGCTTGCCGCAGACAACATCAAGCTCAAGGCCAATTGATGTCTTGTCGCGATTTAGAACAGATTCGATTCCGAATACTTGTTCCATAAAAACACAAAGGTATTGTTCCGATCTCGATGTTCCTGTTTTAGCGCATCTTGGACAACCGCTACCTTGTTGTAGCGTATTTGGTTTTGTACTCCATTCAAAACCGCACTTCTTGCATCGAACAGAGACCCTTACGTTAGATTTTACATACGTTCCGGTAATTTCAATAAAGGGGTTTATCTTATTGATGGATTTGCAAAACTCCTCGTGAGTTTTTGGGCGCGATTTTCTACAAAGAGGACATCCGTATCCACGGCCTGATCTTTTTGAAATTACAGCCTCCCATTCATGACCGCACTTGCCAAGCCACCAAACCTTTTTGCTTGAACCGCCAGTTACCTGCGATGGCAAAAGCGGAGCATTCTTAGTCGGATGCCACTCTGCTGCAAGATCGGGATTCACTGTAGCCAGGTCATTCAGGCCTGTCATCAAACGTGCCAATTGAACTCCTTGGCTAGTATACGGATAGGTAATCAGTTTTTACCCCTAAGCAGACGAATGTTGCTATTCGCTATATGTCCCGTTCAGCGAATAGATTTTTCCATCGCGGGTAGAAGTCGGGACATTGAGGGCGAATCCCCTCGTGGCAATCAAAGACCCGAAATCACATCCGAGGGAAAGGAACTTGAAATTCGGCATCGAAGACAGGTTGGATAGGAACGGCAGCGAGCTGCGCAAGCGCAACGAGATCGAGGCGCAGAAGCTCGAGCTGCTGAAGCAGATCGAGAGGAATCTGTCCTACAAGGACAAGGAGTAGACCTATGACCGTTATTCAGTATTGCCTCCACGAGACCGAGGTACGCGAACTCGTGATTATCCGTAGTGGCGGGTATGAGAGGTGCGTGGCCTATATCGACTGCGAGGATTTATTTCACCTTCCGCCCGATATTGCCCATGCGGACGTTACCGATTCCTCCTGCGGCCAAATCAAGGTTTTGGACCACCAGGGCACTTACGTGAGCGTCCCGTGCACCTACCTGGACATCGATTAGAGAAGTCGAAGATGCCGCAACCCGAAACTCGTCATGAAATCGCCGTGATCATCCCGTGCTACAACGAGGCGCCGACGATAGCCAGGGTCGTCGATGACTTCCGCCGCGAACTTCCCGAGGCGGCCATCTACGTCTACGACAACAACTCGACCGATGGCACCGCCGAGATCGCACGCGCCCGCGGCGCTATCGTCAGGCACGAGCCGCGTCAGGGCAAGGGAAACGTCTGCCGGCAGATGTTCCGCGACATCGACGCCGACTGCTACCTCATGGTCGACGGCGACGATACCTACCCCGCGGAATCGGCGCGATCCCTCTGCGCTCCCGTCCTCGCGGGCGAGGCAGATATGGTAGTGGGCGACCGCCTTTCCAACGGCACCTACGCCGAGGAGAACAAGCGCACCTTCCACGGATTCGGCAACGACCTCGTGCGCGCCATGATCAGGTGGATATACGGCTACGGTTTCGAGGACGTCATGACCGGCTACCGGGCGATGTCCAGGCCGTTCGTGAAGACCTTTCCGGTCCTATCCGAGGGCTTCCAGATCGAAACGGAGCTGTCGATTCACGCCGTCGATCGCCGCTGGCGGATCGCCGATGTCCCCGTGGAATACCGGGACCGCCCCGAGGGCTCGGTCTCGAAATTGAACACCGTGAGGGACGGGCTGAAGGTGATCGCCATGATCGGCACCCTGTTCAAGGACTACCGCCCGTTGAAGTTCTTCTCGCTGGTCGCCCTGTTGTTCTGCATCGGCGGCCTGTGTGCCGGCATGCCGGTGGTGACCGAATACCTCGCTACCGGCCTCGTGCCCCGGTTCCCGACCGCCATCCTTGCCGCGGCGCTCATGTTCATGGCAGCGCTCTCGCTTGCCACGGGCTTCATCCTGGACGCCGTTGCGAAAGTCGAGCGCAAGCAGTGGGAGCTCCGAGTATACCGCCAGACCGAGAAGGACTGACGCCACCCGATGATCACGCGTCCCCCGCCGGAAACCGGCGGGAACCAGATTGGCCCCCAGCAGGCGCCCGGACACCGGGCGCAATCCGCGAATACCCACCGCCAAAAAGAAAGAGGAAACCCAAATGGACGCAATGGTGGAAGCCCTAAAGCCCATTACAATTTTCGCTTTGGTTCTCTGGGGCATTGAAACTGTCGTCACGATGCTTATTAAGGATCACAAGCAGGCGAAACGAAAGCGGGCACGTGAGAAGCGGCGTTTGGAGTATCAGGACCGCCGCATGGCAAACGACGCCGAGCACGCAAAGGTCACAAGGGCAATGCGCTACAACGTACTTCGCCGCGATGATTTCCATTGCGTCCGCTGTGGACGAGGCCGCGAGGACGGCGTGAAGCTCCACGTCGATCATATCGTCCCCGTATCGCGCGGCGGCAAGTCGGTGATGCCCAACCTCCAGACCCTATGCGAGGACTGCAATTGCGGTAAGGGAAACCGTTATCTGGAATAGCAACGATGTAAGCATCACAAATAAAGGAACCGCTGGCAATGTATACAGCTATCTGCACATCGTTAATACTGCTGCCTATTTTAGTAATCGTAATTGCAGCCTGGTGGAATGTAAATCCATTCCAATATCCCTACTATCGCAAGCAGTTCAATGTGACTGGAAAGAGACTACCGAAGATCGAGGACTATATCGACCTGTATATATGCAGCTATGGAAACGATTTCGAGAACCTCATCGACAACCATGCCCTAGTCGTTCAAAAATGGAAGGCCGCTTCAAAAGGTAAGGTCCGGCAATCGTTTTTTAGGAAACATCGGGAGAAACAGTTCCGAGTCGCTATAGACGACGAACATGAATTTCAGTTTGAATTGTATCGCAATAGCACTAGATACACTCAAAAGAATTACGTCAGGACGTCTTATCAGGTCAGCATGACCGAAAGGGCAACTGGGGTAGAAGCGGACTGGTTGCTGGAAAGATATCGGCAGCTTCGGGCAATAGGTTTTGAAACCGACTTGAATAGCTACCACAGCAAGAATCAACGCAAGCAGATGACGAAAAAACTTAGGCTGAAGATCATGGAAAGGGACAACTACACTTGCCAGAACTGTGGTAAATACATGCCTGATAGGGTAGGCCTGCAAATCGACCATATAGTTCCCGTAGCTAGGGGCGGAAAGACGGTTGAGTCAAATTTGCAGGTGCTATGTTCGCGATGCAATGGATCAAAGGGCGCAAAAGAACCGGATGCCTTCTACTGAGGGCGATCGAATCGGTAACCATAGGATGAGCTCTGAAACATCCGACCGATAACCAGCTGCCCCGCAATTGAGCGCCCCTTGATCAAGGTATAGACTGGTTTCGATTACCCAATTTAAGAAAGGTCTAAAGTCCTTTTCGGTAGGGCGGCAGCCGAAATCGATCCCGACGATATCTTAATCGCGAGCTTGCGTCTGGCATGCTCGACCTCGTCTGAGATGCCGAGAGAGGAGGCGACGCGGTTGAAACACTTTTCGACGATTGTATTGAGGGCATCGCAGTGATTATCGAAATCGTGCGTGCGGTTCAGGACAGCAGGGGATAGGAAACGCTGCATCTGCCCGGTAAATGACCCGTCGGCATAGCAGACGTGGGCACGTTGCATGCCGATGGCGATCATGCTGGCAAGGGAGGCGGGGCAGCGGTAGTCGGCGTGCTTCGCCGCGACGAGCGCGGCTACGGCAGAAACGTCGATTTCCTGTGCACGGAAGATCCATGGGATATCCCAGAGGTCGCGATGCCTGATATGCGTATCGGTGGCGGAGAATGAGATGAGCTTGTCAGCCAGGATTTCCTCGAGTGTCTGGCACCGGATCGTGAGGTCGTCGTACATTCCGGCGAGCTCGGGATAATTGACCGCGACGCGGCGGACCGTGGATGTATGCGCCGGAACGGACGCGATCTCGAGCTTGATTCGCTGTTTCGGCAAATCGGGGCGCGCGATGTTGGTATTTACGGAAACCGTCCATCTCCGCATCCCGACGCCATCGAAATCATTGACGATTTTGGGTTCCCTGACGCTAACCTCGGTATCGTAGGATTTCAGCAAATCGGAGCGCAAAGTCTTGGAAAAATCATCCAAGGGGAGCGAATCGAACCTGTCGCCGGCGACAAAATCGAGGTCTTCGCTATATCGTTGCGATCCATAGCAGAGACGAAGTGAAGTCCCGCCTTGAAAGGTGATATCTCGAAGCAGGTCGTTCCTCCCGAGGGACCGGATAATCTCGTAATGGATGATCTCCTTTTCGATGACGGGTGTGAGCCGGGCGCCATCGACCTTGCTGGCGATATCGCTGGCAATCTCTTAGAGGTCAATCAACATCCACTTCATCCCAATCGATAAGCTCCAGGCTGCGCTTCCTCGAGACGAGGTCGTGCAGGCAGCGCTCCTCGGTCGCGATCGGCAGCCGATTCCTCGGCATACGGTCGATTATTCCCCGTTTGACGGCATCCAAATCATCATCAGTATGTACAAATTCGATGGCGCCGAATCGGGTATCGACGAGACCTTCCGCGCCCGTCGTCACGCACGAGATGCGCCCGAGCGGGATTTGCGAGATAAAGCCCCACTGCGATGCCGCGGACTCGAGGCTTTCGTAGGTGGCGCCGCCGGGGCGCAGAAACGCCGCGATGTGGCCGAGCAGGTCGCAGCCGTTGGGATGGAAAAGCAGGTAGAGGTACGCGTCGTGGGCGACGCGCTCGAGGATGCCGTCTACGGTGAGCATGAAGGCCTCGCCGTCGCGGATATCCTGGTCCACCAGCGTCTCGGGGTGAAGCCCCTCTTCCGGTTCGCCTGCCACGGTCCTGTTGATGAGCATGGCCGCGTAGCGCGCATCCCCGCCGGCGATCTCGAGGAAGTCGTCCCAGCGGTACACGTTCTCATAGCCCTCGGGCGTGTACTCCACATCGGTGTATCTGAGGATATCCCTATCGTTTCGTCCGTGCTCGTTCATATCCATGCGCTCCAATCTGGGAAAACCGGCACTCCGATACCGAAAATGGTAGGGTCGCCGGACCGCGATGCGGCCAGGCGGCCCGAACGGTTCCCGAACGGGAACCCGGTCACTTCCGCTGTCGCTTGGTCGGCGTCAGCTTGCCCGAGCCGGTCTTCCTGAGGATCGACTTGGCGGCATGCGCCATCTGCGGCGGCGTCTTCTCGTAGAGCTTCCCGGCCTCGACGTCGTCGACGAGCCGTTCGGCCTCGCCGGGCGTAAGCGTCTGGGCGCAGACCTGCCTGCAGCTCAGGTCCTCGGACTCCACGGCGCCCACGACCTCGATGCCCTCGCGGCGGCACGGGGCCCCGACCAGGTCGAGCGGCGCGCGGACGCGTCCCGCCTCGATGAGCGCGGCGACCTTCTCGCGCGCCGCCTCCGCGTCCGTGGCGAGCACGGGATAGCTGAAGGCGACGGACTCGGAGACCGTCACCATGTAGTATTCGGCGCCGTCCCCGGCGCCGGCCTCGAGTTTTTCAACCATGTATCGAACTCCTTGCTTTCCTTACGTCGAGCCCTTGCCGGTCGGCGGTTTCTTCTTCTTGCCGCGGTCCTTCGAGGTCCTGGCGGCGGCGCTCTTCGCGTGCCCCGCCGTCTCCCGAGGCGGCCTGCCGTGCGGGTAGTACTTCTCGGGCGGGGCCTTGGGCTCGGGCTTGGCCACGGTGTCGCGGCGGCGCATCGCATGGCGCTCGGGGCCGTTGCCCCCGCCGCAGTCGATATCCTCGCGGCGGTAGCGCCGCCCATGCGGTCGCCTGACGTCGATCTCGCCGCCGTCGTCCGCGCCGCGCTCGGATGGGCGCCCGTGGCGCCCGATGCGGTCGCGGTGGCGTTCATGGGCCTGCGTCCGGGATTCGTCGAGCCGCCCGCCCTCCTTCTCCGCCATGGCCCCTCCCGGGTCGCCTGCGGTATCCCGTACGGGTTTCCTCCCTGCGTCGGTATCGACCTGCTCCGCGGCGCGCACCGGCGCCGGAGGGGTTTCGGGACTGGCGTCTGCCGCCGCATCCGCCCCCGCCTTCCCCGCGACGCCGGCGGCGGGCACATCGCGGCCGTTGTCCCTCCCTGGATCGCATGCTGGGATGACTTCGCGGCGGTGCCGCTCGAAGGCGGCGCGGTAGCCGCTGCGCATCTGCTTGATGAGGGGCGCCGCGGTCTTCACGATCCCGTTGACGTAGCCCTTGAGCGAGGAGGCCTTGGCCCTTACGTCGTCGGGCGGCGGCACGGGGCTGGCGCACCCGGGGCCCTGGGCGCGGAAGTGCGCCTCGATGACGAAGCGCGTGTTCTCGTCGAGGTCGTCCCATGCGACCGGCACGCGCTCGGCCTCCGGCACGGCCTCGGCGTCGTTGTCCATGTCGGCGACGTTGACGAGCCGGTACAGCCCGGCCTTGGCGTCGCTCCATGACGCAGCCGCGATATCGACGGAGAGGTCGAGCACGCGCGCGGCTCCCCTCAGCCTCGTGGGGGGCAGTCCCACGAGCAGCGCCGGCGGGAACAACTCGTCCACGAAGAACAGCCCGCCGCCCGAGCCGCGGGGCCTGGACTTGACGCCGTAGACGCCCGTGCAGCCCTCGGCGGCCTTGATGTCAGCGCCGGGGAAGAGCGACTTCCATGTCGAGATGGGCAGGATCTCGCGGCACTCGTGCCAATCGGATGCGGCGAGCCCCGCGCAGTTCATCGCGGAGAGGTTGTAGAAGGCGTTGGCGCATCCCGTGTGCCTGGAAAGCGTCTCGAGATAGCGCCGCCACCCCGCCTCGCTGGATGCGGCTTCTGCCAGGTAGCTTTGGTTTTTCGCGTTAACCGTTCGGACGGTCGGGACGGCCATGGCGCGCTAGAGCTTCTTGCCGCCGGCTTCGCCCTCGGCGATGCGGCCGCCGTCGGCCTCCGTCATCGCCAGCAGCGCGGTGCCGCTCTCGTGGTCATACTCGAGGACGAAATGGTCCAGCTTGTCGTTCATGTCGGTACTCCTAGCGGATAGGGCGGCGGGACGCGTTGCCCGCCGCGGGTTTACTGATGCTTGTTGCCTCCGTGCTCGACGGAGCCGCCGCCGTGCTCAGACGCGGCCTTCGAGGCCGCGGCGGCGATGCCCTGCGGGTCGCGGGGCTGCTGTATGGCAAGTCGCGCATCCCATTCGTCGAGCACGGCGGTATTGCGCAGGGTCGGCCCGAGGTCGGGCATCGCGCCGATGGGGTCGCGGACGACAACGCGCTCGTCGAATTTGCAGACCGCCGTGCGGTTGGCGAAATCGCGGATGGCCTCGATGCCGTCGAAGCCGTGCTTGTACACGCACAGTTCGCGCGTGCCGCCCAGGCCCTCGATGTCTTCGACGGTAATCTCGTCGTCCCCGATGAGGCCGCCGCCGATTTTGTACACGGCAAGGTCGCCGTCATCGCTGTCGGCGGGGTATGCCATGACGAACGCGGCGTTTCCATCGCCGCTCGGCCAGATCACGGCATCTGTGCACGTTGAGAGATCGAAGGCCTCCTTGTAGAAGTCGACGCCCTGCGCGGTCGAGATTCCGAAGTCGAGCTCGTCTTCGTCGATGATGGCGCTGATGGTATCCCAGCCGTCCTCGGTCGAGCGGTCCTGGAGGCCGTCGCGAAACATGAGCTGCCCGATTGCGGTATCGATGTTCTTCTCCGTGGCGGGGATGGGGTAGGCGAGGTATTCCGAGAGCGCCGCCGCGACATCCTCGCGGCACCATCGGATCGTGCAGAACTCGTCATCGCGCAGCTTGCCCTCCGCGAGCGGGTATGGATGGCGGCACGAACGCTCGTAGTCGATCTTCGCCTCGGCGATATCGGTGAAGTAGTGCCCGGCGCCCCAGGAACGGGACTCGAAATCGTATCCGTCGGCGACGATGTAGGGCGATGCGTGCCCGCTCAGGACGGGCTCGCGGCCGCCCGACGTGGCGACGACGAGCGCGGTGCGCGTGCTCTCATCATATTCGAGGACGATGTGTTCCATGGCGAAACTCCTTAGGCAGTCCGGCGCGCAGAAGGCGCCGGCGATGCGGGTATTGCCCTGATGATAGGGACGCGGACCCGCCGTGTGAACGCATGTTCCCGAACGGGAAGGGCCGCCCCTAGAGCGCCGGCCCGCGCCCGGCGGCCTCTCCCTGCGCGGTCGATCCCGCGGCCCTCTTGGCGCCGCGCGCCTGCGTCTCGGGATCGGTGAGCGACAGGGAGCGCTCGCGCGCCTCGGCGGCGAGGCGCGCCACGAGGCAGGGGTCGGCCGTGTTGGGCGACAGCGTGGCGCACGAGGCGGCGAGGGCCGCGTCGGCGAGCCGTTTGGCCCCGTCGGCCCCTGCCGGGACCTCGCGCATATGGTTTTTCGGGTCCTCGGCGGTGTCCTCGAAGCCGAAGAACGAGCGCTCGTCCTCGCCGTTCGCGATCGGCCAGGCGGCGCCCTCGATTAGGAGGTTCCCGTCCTCGAGCACGTCGGCGCAGATGGCGCCGATCTCGGCGGTGTCGGTGCCGCCGATGCCGATCGTCGCGGTGAGGATGCCGTCGGTTGAGGCGATGCTATCGGGACTGTTCGCGGCGATACGCCGCGCCCCCGAGATCGCCGCTCCCGCGGCGGTGAGCGCGGTGCGGTACAGCTCCGGGCTCGACAGCCCGCGCACGAGCGCGGAGCGGCAGCACCCGGCGAGCGTGTAGGAGTTGGCCGCCGGCGCTATCCCGGCGGGAAACACCGGGATAGCGCCGGCGTGTTTGCCGTGAGGACGGGCGAGGCGGCGGCGAGGCGTTCGAGCTCGAAGCGCGTGGGAGCCTCGGTAAGCAGGTCGGCCAGCGCGTCGGCCACGGCGTCGAGCGGGTCGCCGGCGATGCGGCACCAGGTCGGGACGTCGACGGCGATGCACGCGGCGTGCCCCGTCAGCCGGTCGATCTCGCGGTCGATGTCGCGCCCTTCGACCCTGTTGAGCGTGTATCCGCCCGCCCCGCTCGTGACGGGGCAGGTTAGGATGCTGGAGTTCTCGCGGGAGATGATCGTGTAGTGCGCGCCGTCGCAGAATACGGCGGAGTCGATTTCGGGCTGCTGCATGGCGTGTCCTTTCGGTTTTAAAGGGGACAGGGGGCCGGAAACCGGCCCCCTGTCGGACGTGTCCTTAATGGCGTATACCCTAAAAGCGCCCCGGCTTACATGCCGGCCTTGTGCTTCTCGCCGCCGTCGCGCTCCTCGCGGACGGATGCCGCCGCCGAGCAGCGCGCCGCCTCGGCGACATCGTCCGGGCAGCCGGACGCGATGCCGCAGGCCGTGGCCGTCGCCGCGGCGTGTGCGGCTGAGTCCTCGCAGATGAGCCCCTGGCGGCGCAGCTCCGCCACGCGGCCGCGTTCGCGCGCCTCGTCGTCGGCCACGGCCGCGCGCTCGTGCTTGCGCTCGGCCTCGCGCTCATCTTCGACGCCCTCCTCGATCGCGGCGGCCTCGGCCTCGGCGCGCTGCGCCTGCTCGCGCTGTCGCTGCGCCTCGGCCTTGATGCGCTCCTGCTCGAGGACGGCGAGGCGCTGTTCGGCCTCGTCGAGCTCGGTCTGCTTGGGGAACGGCTCCTTGGCCGCCTTCTGCGCGTCGGCGAGCGCGTGCTGCGCTTCGCGCAGCTTCAGCTCGATCTCCGCGGGGCCCTTCGCGTCTCGGGCGATGATGCGGTCCATCTGGGTAAGCACGGTGAATGCTCCTTTCTCTCCGGAAGGGAAGACCCTGTCCGACATGTGGACGTGTTTGGCGGCATCGACCGCCAGGCCGATATAGGGCAGCCAGTCGTCGTCGAGGACGTGCTGGCGGCGACACACGACCGAAAGGCCGCGGTAGGTTCCGATGATCTCCTCGCAGCCGGGTCGGACGCCGTAGGCGGCGCGGCGCAGTGCGCGGATGGCCTCCTCCTTGTCGGCGATGTGCGTGCCGCCGACGGTGAGGAAGCTGTCCTTGGAGCCGAGCGTCTGCTGGCGGACAAGGTCCGCCTCCGCGAACGGGATCTCGTCGTCGGCGAGCATGTCGCGCTGGGCGGTCAGCGCCTCGACGAGTGGCCGGTACTGCGTCTCGATCTTGTGCTGGACGTCGGCCAGGCCCTCCAGGTGCGATGCCATCATGAGCTTGAGCTGGCCGATCTTGTTCTCGACGTCCATGCGCTCGGCCACGGTGGGGTCGCCCTCGGCGATCTGCTTCATCTGGGCGAGAGACAGCACGGTCTCGTCCAGGTCGTCCATCGTTCGCACGGGCGACTTGTTCGTGAAGACCTGGCTGATGAAGCGCTGCTTGCGCTCGACGATGGAGTATAGATAGCTGTCGAACGTGCCGGTCGACACGTAGCGGAAGTCGTGGACGTGGTCGAAGGTGTTGCCCTGGCGCACGATACGCCCGAGGCGCTGTTCGAGGTCGGACGGTCGCCACGGGCAGTCGAGGTCGTGGATCGCGGCCAGGCGCGTCTGCACGTTCGTTCCGGTGCCCAGCGTCGTGGTCGAGCCCAGCAGGATGCGGATATCGCCGCTGCGCACCTTCTCGTACAGCGCCTCCTTCAGCTTCGACTTGCCCTTGGCGTCGGTGACGCAGGCGATCTCGGACTCGGGGACGCCGGCCTCGATGAGGCGGCGGCGCACGTCGTCCTGGATGTTCCAGCGCCCGGAGGCGGGCGTGGAGGAGTCGACGAACACGAGCTGGGCGCCGCGCTCGCCCTCGGTGCGGTCGCGGATGTCGAGGATGTTGCGCACGCACTCGTCGACCTTGCCGCCCGAAAGGGGCTCCATGTCGGGGTCGTCCTCGAGGTAGAGCAGCTTCGGGTCGAGCGCGACCTTCCTGCCGTCGCCGGTGATCTTGAGCATATTGTCCATGCTCGGGTCGCAGCCGGCGTGGACCTTCTCGCCGCGCTCCACCAGCGCCTCGACTTCGGCGAGCTGTTCGGGCGTCGCCGGGACCGCGACCGCGTGGCTCTCGAGCTCGGGGAGGTCGAGGTCGAGGTCGTCGGCGGTCATGATGTCGCTGTAGCAGTGGAACGAGCTCATGAGCTCGGGGAGGTTCTGGAACCTCGCGAAGCGTCGCTTGATATCCAGGCCGCCGCCCTCGGGCTTGGGCTCCAGGGTCTCGGTGACCTCGCCGAAGGTCTTGGCCCACGCGCTGAAGTTCGAGACCCCCTGGCTGTCCAGCAGGTTCGGCGAGAGGTAGCGCTGCATGTTGTAGAGCTCGGCCATCGTGTTCGTGACGGGCGTGCCCGTGGCGAACACGATGTTGTTGCCGCGTCCGTTATCGCGCAGGTACTCGCACTTCATCAGAAGGTCCTCGCACTTGGCCGCGTCGCTGGTCTGCATGCCGGGCACCGATCCGCCCGACACCGCGAGGTTCTTGAAGTAGTGGGCCTCGTCGACGAATATCGCGTCGCAGCCGACCTCCTCGAACGTCGCGCCCTCGAGCGTCTTGGATGCGTTTCGCTTCTCGAGCGACTGGAGCTTGCTCTTGAACTTGTCGCGCACGCCCTCGATCTGCTTGACCGAGAAGTCCTTCTCCCCGGCGCCGTCCTCCAGCTCCATGAGTCTGGATTCCTCGAGCTCGTCGATGCGCGCCGTGAGCGCCGCCTTCTGCGCACCGTATGACATCTGGAGTTTTTCGAAGCGGCTGAATCCGACGATGACGGCGTCCCAGTCGCCCGATGCCGCCTGCCCCCAGAACCGGCGCACCGAGTCGGGGCTTTTCGCCGCGGCGTCGGTGAGGACGAGCAGCTTTGCGTCGGGGTAGAGCTTGAGGTAATCGGCGGCCCACTGCTCGGTGAGGTTGTTCGGCACGACGATCATCGGCTTGCGGGCTCGCCCAAGGCGCTTGAGCTCGTGCATGGCGGTGATGCCGGTGAAGGTCTTGCCGGCGCCGACCGTGTGCGCGATCAGCGTGCCCTCGCCGTCCTGGATGATGCGCGCCACCGCGTCGCGCTGGTGCTTCCTGAGCTGGATGTCGGGCGACATCCCCGGCAGCGAGAGGTAGTCGCCGCTGTACGCGCGCGGGGCGACGCGGTTGAGCTTTCGGTTGTAGATGTCGGCGAGCATGGCCGCGCGGTCCTCGTCCTTCCAGACCCACTCGCGGAAGGCCTCCTCGAGCTCGCGGCGCTTGGCGTTGGCGGCGGCCGTTGCCACCGGGTCGGGGATCTTCTTCTTGGACTTTTCTGCGACCGGGTTGTAGTCGGGGTTGTCCTTCTCGATCTGGATGAGGCCGCCGTTGAGTGCGGCGGTGAGGATCATGAAGCAGTTGTAGGAGCCCACGCCCCACTTCTTCGCGACCGACTCGTCCATACCGCCGCTGGCGGACGTAACGCTCCACCTGCCGGACACCTCGGAGTAGCGGACCTCGAGGCCGCGCGCCTGGGCGGCGGTCTGGTAGCTGCCGCGCACCCTGCTCTCGTGCCCGTAGCCGATTTTGAAGGTCTCGAGCGCGAAGTCGCGGATCACCGACGCGGGGACCCAGGAGCTTCCGAGCTGGCAGGCGATCTGCCCGGGGACGAGCTTGACCGGCTGGACGGCCTCGAGGCGAGATTCCAGGCGCTCGAGGGCCGCGACGCGGTCCGGATCTACGGGCGGGACGGCGAGCTTGGCGGCCTCCATGAAGCGCGCCTTGTGCTCGCGGAAGCGCTCCAGCCCCTCCTCGGTGGCGAGGTCGGACAGCTTTGCCGGCTCGCCGGAATAGTAGTCGACCAGGTAGGAGGGGCGGCCGTCGCGGCGGAGCAGATCGGCTTTCGTGACACGGTCCTCGGAGCGCTGCTTCCGCTCGATGCGGTACAGGTACTCGACGGCGTCGGGCGCCGCCCTGAGGGCGCGGGCCAGACGCATGCCGTTCTCGATACGCGCCTCCCTCACGGAGACCTCCCCGTAGGACGAGCGGACGGGCGGCTCGATCTCGACGCCGGCGACCGCGCGGAAGGTCTCGAAATACTCCGACCTGTTGAGGATGCCCGAGCCGCCCGCGGCGAAGAAGGCGCCCAGCTCCTCATCGGATAGGCCGCTGTCGCAGACGAGGTACTTGATCGCGTGCGAGGGCGTCTTCGCAATGTCGATGTTGATTTGGCCCGAATAGAAGTCGCCGAGGCCGCGGGCCAGCAGGTCGATCAGTGGGTTGCCGGTGGACACCGATGCGCGGTCGTCACCGTCTTGAACAGCGATCGGGCGCGGCCCGTCGTATGCCTCGAGCGCGAGGGGGATGAGCGCCGGCCAGCAATCCCAGCTGATGCGGCGGGCGCCGTGGTCGAGGCCTTCGGCATGCGCGAAGCCGTCCACCGCGAAGCGCGAGGTGGTGGGGTTCAGGCTGCTCTCCCATAAGTGCGTCTTGCGCAGCTGCGCGAGCGCGTTGCGGACGTCGACGGGCAGGCCGTCGGCATCGACGGAGAACCCAAGGTGTTCGTTCCAGGCCTGACGGGTCTGGCGCTCCGCGCGCCCGCGCTCGGCGTCCAGCAGCGCGCGGACGTGCTCGAGCTTGCCGCCAACGTCGCCGGAAAGGTACTCGTCGGCGGTCACTACGTGCGTCGCGTCGTCGGGGTCGGTGACCACGAGGTCGCCCAGGCGCTCGAGCGCGGTCTGCACGTCGGTCTCCATGAGGTCGGCGAGGAAGTCCATATCGACCCCGCCGCGCGCGTCGATCGTGACGGCGAGCGCGTCGGCCGGGTTGCCGACGTGCTCGGGAGTGGGCGCCTCGGGGGTGACGAGGCGCTTCTTGAGGATGTCCGCCTTGCCGGTCACCTCGCCGTTGGAATCCACCTTCTCGAGGCTCAGGAGATTGAGTGCTAGCGAGTGGTCCGTGAACCCCTTGGAGGGGAACACGGCGAGGTTCTTCTTGGAGTTGATGCGGCCGTAGCGCTCGAAAAACGAGTCGTATTCGGCGGAGAGCCTGGCGATGGCCTCCTCGACCTCGTCGTCGTCCGCGCCGGGGTCGCGCTCGAGGGCGAGCAGCGCACGGGCGCCGTCGCGGAGCGACAGCATCGCGCGGGCGCGTTCGGGGCCGGTCTTGCCGCCGCCGGGAGTGAAGGGCTCCACGGCGTCTTCCGTGCCGTACCAGATCGTGCCGTCCGCGGCGACGGAGAACTCGAACTTCGTGGGCGCAGTCGGGACGACCGAGATGCCGGCGGGCTCCGCTACCGCGGCCATCTCGACGGCGCCGCCCCGGTCGACGCTGTCGCGCAGCAGGTCGGACACGCGGTCGCCGAGCGCGTCGGCGCCGCCCTTGAAGCTGACGCCGAGCGTGGGCCCCATGGGCCCGCTGACGATCGACATGTCGCCGACGGCGCGGCCGGGATGCTCGTTGAAGTATCGGTTGATGTTGACGGTGTCCTCGAAGGGAGAGGTCTCGACCCACTCGGGAAGCTCGTCATCGGCAAGCGCGATGGGCTCGGGGCGGCGGCGCAGCAGCAGGATGTCGCTCAGCGCCTCGGTTCCCGCCTGGCGCTTGAACGTCTCGGCCGGCAGGCGCACCGCGCCCAGGAGCTCGGCCTGCTCGGCTAGGGCGCGACGGGTCGCGGTCGAGTTCTTGTCGAGCGTGTAGCGGCTGGTGAGCACCGCGACGACGCCGCCGGGGCGCACCGCCTCGACGCTCTTCTTGATGAAGTAGTCGTGGATCGGCATGCCGTCGATCTTGATATCGCCGCTGTAGGGCACGTTGCCGATGGCGGCGTCGAAGGACGCGGGGGAGACCCGGCACTCCTCGAGGCCGGCGGCGGTGATGTGCGCCTCGGGGCAGAGCGCCTGCGCGATGCGCGCCGAGATCGGGTCGAGCTCCACGCCGTGGAAGTCCAGGGCGAGGTCGGCGGGCGCGAGGCGCATGAAGTTGCCGGTGCCGCAGCCCGGCTCGAGAATCGCCGCGGGCGTGTCGCCATGGCCGATGCCGGCCTCGCGCAGCGCGTCGTAGATGGCGCCGATCACGGGTGCCGGCGTGTAGAACGCGGTGAGGACGGTATGGCGCTGGGATGCGAACTCGTCGTCGCTGAGCAGTTCCTTGAGCCTGTCGCGGATCTCGCCCCACTCGCCCTCGGCATTCTCTGAGAAGGCCTTCTGGGCGCCGCCCCAGCCGGAATAGGCCTCCATGGCGGCGATTTCCTCGGCGGTGGCGCTGCCGCGCTCCTCGGCGGCGGCAAGCGCCTCCAGGGCCGCCAGGTTCTTCCTGGCTCGCGTGATGGGGCTGCCCGCGCACTGCGAGTCCACGCCTGCGGCGGCGTCGATGGACTCGGCGCCATCCGCGGCTTCCGCCACGGCGGCGGCCTCTACATGGCCTCGATGATCTCCTTGATCGCGATCTCGGTCGCCATCGCCTCGGCGGAGTTCGCCTTCTTGATGAAGCTCGGCAGGTCGTTCGAGCGGAGTTCCGTCGTCGCCCCGCACGACTTCATGCAGTCCGGCGTGAGCTCGCTGATCCGGTTGCGATACGCCGTCTCGATCTGCTCGAGATAGGATTCCGTCTCCCCGGATGCCTTCAGCTCGGCTACCTGCTCCGGCAGGTTGTCCAGCATGAACTGGTACCTCATGCCGCGGACTCCGGTGTACGGTTGCTTCAGGACGGCCATCTTCGTCTCCCTTCCGAGATGCGTCGGCGGGCGCCTCGCCCGCGATTTGGCTTACATAAGACCGCGACTCGGCGGCTTTGTCAACGGCATTCTCCGTGTTTTCTGTCACGGCGAACAGGAAGTCGTCCGTCATGACGAAAAGGGAGAGCTGTCCTTCTGCCTGTAGACTTTTGCGGGAGCGGCGCGCCATCGGTGCCTCGCCTTCATGGTCGGATGTGCGTTATCCCAGATACCGTATCCCCAAGGACGGCCCTCGCCAACGCACCTTCCCGAACGGGAAGCGCCGACCCGGGAAAACCCAGGCCGGCGCCATGGTGCCAGATATCGTTTTCGCGGCCCTGAGTATCGCGGTGTTAACGATTGACGCTGGTGGGAAGTAATTACGGAACTGAAATTGCTTTTAAATTGTGGGTACGATTGCAAATATCGACAGCGGCTATCTTGATTGGGGTTGTTTAGTAAATGATCAGAAGCGTATTTATTGCAAGGAACCGGAACACAGGCTTCCATTCATTGCTCGAGGTAGTCGAATCTGGCAATTCGGTGCCCGCGACGGCGCCTATGGACTCCGATCTAGCCGAACGTCTGCTACGCTGGGGCACGCTCGACGAGCTCGTCGAGGCCATGTCGGAATCAGGTCCGCTTGTCGACCGCAGCATCTATAGGGAGGAGGGAAGAAGACTTTCCATCTCCGAGGCCATCGAGATCGTCGATGGATCCATTAGCGGCGAGCGCGGCTTCGAACGTTGCAATGAGAAGTTTCTTTACCTTCAGTTGTGCCTTGAGGGGACGTCTGCGACGGGCAGCGCTTCGTCGCTTTATCCGTCCCGGGCCTCCGTCTCGCGCGACGTCAAGAGGCACGGCCTTATCGAGTCTGGCGGCATCGACGAGCTGACGAGGTGGCGCGAGACCGATCCCGGGTGTACCGTCGTGGTCGAGCCCCTGGAGGATATCGTGCTATGCCGAAACCTCGGGTCGTTGGTGCTGAGACTGATGGCGAACATCGCCGCCGGGTACGATGACGTTCTCGAGAGAAGCGGTTTCAGGCATTTCGACGAAATGCGCCGCTGTCAGATCGCCGGGAAGCCCAAGGGCTCCTATTGGACCATACCCTTCAAACACGACCCTTCTATCGACATGACCCTCAACTACTCGACGAGGCGTTTTGGGAAGGTCTTCGCCTATATGGTCGTCAACCCGCTTGAGACGCGCATCTTCGACCGCAGGCCGAAGGGGGACGGGGATTTCTCCGGTTCGCTCGGCAATGTGGTTCTGATGTCCGCGCGAGATGGGGCCGGCGAACCTGCGTCATTCTTCGATGTCTCTTGGAAGCCGGAGGTCGAGCGGACCCAGCTGTATCTGGGCATCGACGATACCGGCTCCCAGGGGGACGGGGCGGTCGTCTTCGTGGAGTCCGTCGCAGAGATGCTGGCAGGGCTGACGACGGTTGGAGGCAATCCGCTAGGGTGGTCTGTGGACGCGCCTTCGATTTTCGATGACGAGCCGGCGCCCAGATACCGTTTCCACTCGACGGCCGCCGCGATGTTCGGTGCCGTCTTCTATCGCTACGGCTACATCGTCGCAACGTGCAAGTATTGCGGGAACGGCATCTTGGTAAAGACCAAGGGGAAGAGGCGCGAGTTCTGTTCCCCGTCGTGCAGAACGCGGCACTCGCACCGAACGGCGAGACTCTAGAGGGACATCCTCACAGCCTCGCACTGCGGCTTCCGCCCTCATTGCCGCAGGCCCCGCGCTTCGCCGCGGCGGCCGCCTCCTTGGCGACGATATACGGTGCGCGGATCTCACCGGGATCGATCTCAAGGACCGGGCATTTCATCTCGTCGGAGGCCTTGGTTTCCGTATGGGGCGCGGGCATATCGAAGACGACCTCGGCGATACTCCCGGCACCGGGAAACCACCTGTCGCCGTCGTGGATGTCGCCTTTCTCGACATTGAAGATGGCGGTCGTGATACCGGCATCGGGCGCCTCGCCCCGGGCCGAGGCGAAAAGCAGCCCGGGTCCCTCGCAGAAGACGGCGGTGCTGTCCTCGCCCAACGCCGCCGCGGCCGCCACGGCCGGCTTCTTCACCGCGTACATGAACATGGAAAACCTCCGAAAATCAGTGGCGGACGAGATGCGTGGCCGCGTCTTCCATCTGCACGCGGCTGCGCCGCGCGGCGCACGCGGCGCGATGTGCCAGGTCGGCGGGGCTCGCCGTATCGGCTGCCGGGCGTTTCCCGGCAATGGGGGTCCCGTCCTGGTTATCTACCCGTGAGGCGTGCCGTTTGCCCTTTAGATCGAGCAGGTACGCTTCATCATATTCAGAGAAGACCATGCAGGTTCCGCCTTCGGCGAAACGCTTACGGTAGTACTCGAGGGATGCCGAGGGCGTGGCATTCTCGTCGGAGAAGGTCTGGAACTCCGTGACGAGATTTGCGCCGGACGGCTAACGGCACTCGAAGACGATGTCCGATACATATTCGGGCGGATCGGGCCACGTGCACTCAGCATCGGCCACGCTCAAAATGACCGTCTGGCTCGTCGTGACCGGCTCCTCGAGGTCATATTGCGAGGTCACGATCATGAGGTCCAATTGCGGCGAGAAGATCGCCACGTCATCTTCGCCGATTAGCTTCGCGGCATCGTCAGCCGGGGTCTCGAAAACGGAAATCATATCTGAGACGGACTTTACTTCCAGGATATCTAGATCGGGGAGGCTCATCCCGCACACCTCTTTCTACCTGTGTACCTTGATGTCTGCGCTTCCGGTCTCACCGGCATGCGCTGCCGCCTTGGCGGCTGCCGCTATGGCCGCGGGGCTCATGCCCTTCGCAGGCGCCTGCGCGAGGGCATCGACGGCCGCGCCGACCTTCGCCTCGATCTCGTCGCAGCGCGCGGAAACCCTCTCGCACTCCTCCTTGACGTACTTGAGCGCCGCCGGGACGGGGACGCCGAGCTCGCGCATGGCGGTCTCCGCCTCGGCGGAGAGTGCCGCGAGGTCGAAGTCGCGGGTGAGCCTCGCGCTCGGCATGTCGTGGCGGATGGAGACCGTGGAGCCCCCGAACGAGAGGGGGGAGGACTGGAAGCCGTGCCAGCCGAGGCGCCTCGAGCTGAAGGTGAGGATGGTGCCCGCCTGCGGTCGCGCGGTCGCGCAGAACCCGTCGGCAAGCGTGCAGGAGATCTCGATATCGCGCCCGTGGATCGTGACGGTGCCGAGCTCGCGGGACCTGTCGCGGCCGAGCGTGCGGACGACGTTGAAATCATCGGTCATCAGCCGGTCGAACAGCTCGACATCGACAGACGATGCACGAAGCTCCTCCATGCCGTCCAGGAACGCCAGGATGCCCTCGTGCGCCTGGGCGCCCATGCCCTCGATGAGGGGGCGGGAGCGGTCGAGCCTGGCGATATCTACGAGCGTGAGGTCCTGCATGAGGCGGCGCGCGTCCACCTCGCTGATCGAGGTCTTGAAGTTCTCGCCGATCCACTGCGATGCGGCGAACGGGTGTCCCGCGAAATCGATCATCGAGGCGCCGGCACCGCCGATCTCGATGCAGTTGCGGCGCACCGATTCCGCCACGGACTTCGCCGCGGCATCGATCGCGTGCGCATCCCGGCCGTCGGCGTAGCCCTCGGCGGCGCGGTCGAGCGCGAGCAGGCGGGCGCCGGCGAAGATCTCGGCGGTGGGGTAGATCGCCGCATCGGCGACGCCCTCGCCCAGGCCCTCCAACGTGCCGTCGTTGCAGATGAGTGCACCCGAGACGCGGTCGATGGCGGCCTCGCTGCAATCGAAGCCGCCGTGCTCTGATTGGAAGGCGAGGCAGATGCCCTCACCGTCCGTCATGGTTGCGTGTTTTCTGGTCATGCTTACTCCGGGGATCTAGTGCTTGGGTCCGCGCGCCTGCGCGGGCTCCTCTTCGGCGGGCTTGACCTCCGGGACCGTCTTGGCGATTTCCCGGGCGACGGCCCACATATCGATGCCCTCCGTGGCGCGCATGCGGAAGTCCTCGTCGAAGTACTCGGCGTCTGCGCGTGCATGCTCAAGTGCGGCTTCGGCGAGCATGGTGCCGATTGCCGCGAAGGGGTTCTCGTAGATGCCGGACTCGTCGACGTAGCCGTATTCAATCATCTCGTCGATGCCTTCCAGGAGGGGACGGCCGATCTCGTCGGCCATGTCGTGGTAGTCATCGAGGTAGGATGAGGCGGTGTCGTGATAATACATGCCGTCGCCGTGGCCGCCCTCCTTCCACTCCAGGAGCTTCCCCTTGGCCTCGGCGAAGGCGGCCTCCATGGGATTGATGGCATCCGGCAGCTCGGGCATGTCCTCGAATTTCCTGTCCGCGAGCAGGCGTCCGATCGCGCGCTGGTTCTGCTCGGTGGCGACGGCGAGCGCCCCGAGGAGCACCGGTATGTCCCGGTCCTTGAGCTTTTCGTAGAACGCGAGCTTGTCGAGCGCGATAGAGCTGTCCTCGGCGCGGCGGCACGCCTCCAGCGCCTCGCGGTACGGGTCGAGGTCTGCCAGCTCCTCGCGCACGCGGTCGCGGACCACCCCCAGGGCGAGCTCGGATGCCTTGCAGATGGGGGAGGTGATCAGGAAGAAGCCCGTTTCGTCGGAGAACAGGAAGGACAGCGACTTGCGCCCGTCCCTGTATTCCCGGATCCCGGCGGTCCATCGACCGCCGGACATGTTGGCGGCAAGCGTGGCCATGCGTTTGACTGACTGGGTGAGCTGATCGTCCAGCTCATTACACTCGTCCAGGTAAAGGGACCCGGAAAGCCAGAGCTCGGCCGCCTCGCGATTCAAGAAGGTTTCGCACGTCCAGGTGTCCGGGTCGAAGTCGTACGCCTCCCAGGTGGCGACGCCGAGTTCGTTGCCGCAGCGTCGGACGAGGTTGCGGCCGGTCTCGACTTCCATTCCGGGCTCGACGGCACGCGTGAAGTCCTCGCCGTAGAGCGAGGCCATGCGCTCCGCTTCTTCTTTGTCGCTGACGTCGTAGTTCCACAACATGGCGGTCGGTCCTTTCATCGGGCGCCGTCCGGCGGCGCGGGTATATTCGCCATCGATGCTATCCGCGCTGGACCCCGACCGCCCCCGCGCCCGTCCATGTTTCCCGAACGGGAAGCACTCACCCGCACCCCAGACGCCCTGGAACGCGAAAGGGAAGAGCCGCCGCCCGATGGGCGACGGCTCCGGGGCCTCGCATATGGTTCCTCATTGCCCGTTGGGGCAACGCAGCGTGCGCATCTACCCGAAAAGCTCGATGAGCTTTTCGGCCTGGCGCTGCCCGATGCCCGCGACGCGGCGGGACTCCGCGATGCCGATTGCGGTCATGGCGCTTTGCGTCTTCGCCGAGCCGATACCCGGCAGGGCCATGAGCAGACGCTTCGCCTTGATGCGCCCGACGACGGGATTATCCTTGCCCTCGGCCAGGGCGGTCGCGATGGTCACTTCGCCCGATTTGACGCGGGCAAGGTACTCGGCGCGCGCGGCGCGCATCTCGGCGGCGCGCTTCAGTGCGGCGGCCCGCTGTTCGGGGCTGAAGTTGTTCCCGAAGGCGGCCTTCTTCTCGGTCATGGTCGTTTCCTTTCAGTCCTGCGGAATCGCGGTCGCGACCCGCCTAGAGCCATTCGACTACGGTATCGCCGGAATGGACCGAGGCGAAATCGACGCACAGGGTCCGGCGGCGTCCCGGCTGCGTGTGCCTGCCGTCGTTCACGGTGAAGATAGCGAAGCTGTCGAACACTTGCGCGAGCGTGCAGCGCACCTTCGCGAGGTTCGCCGCGGTGCCGCGTTTCGAGCCCATGTGCCCCGAGATGGTCGCCCGATGGCCCACCTTGCCCAAAAACTGTTCGCGGTATTCGGCGATCGTGAGCCGCCCGTCCCTCGCGGGATCGCACTCCCAACCGAACAACTATACCGCCGCCATGCAGAGCATATGGGCGCCGTGTTCACCGGCAGGGTCGATGATCGACTTCATAGATACTCACGCCTTCCAGAGATCTTTCAGATTCGGCAGGAGGTATACCCCGCAACTGCCTAAAAGATGCGCTCAGACCGCAAAAACCTTACATCCTCGACCGGATATGGAGAAATGGGGCCGCCAGATGGAACGCCGCGCCACAAGGTAGAATCGATAGCAAGCGGAACCCGTTCCTTATGCTGTCACACCTTGGGAACGCGGGCAACGCAGGTGCGCGCCCCGGGGCCGGGCGAAAACGGCCCCTCTCCCTTCCCTCAAAACATATCTCCGATTGCAAGCGGCGCCCTGCCGAAACCGACAGGGCGTTCGCCCTGTTCATCCGCAGGAGACCCAAGGGCGATATGTACCCGGACGCCATGCCCGCGGGCTACCGTCAATCGTCCCAACGGATCATCGTCAATCGTCCCAACGCAGCAGGTAGACGCCCATATTAGATTGGCTGGAATTGAAGGGCGACGCACCCCGCGAGCAGGCGGGCGGCGGGGTTGTCGCAGAAAAAGGCCGGGAGTGCAGCCCGGCCTTTAAACCTGAAATCCGCATCGCCCGCGTAACTGGCTAGCAACCTGCGCAGGGTCCGCTTCGTTCACCTGTGATTCTACCCGGTGGACCGGAGTTGATACGCAGATGCCCGGGGTGGAGCCCGGGCATCTAACCAAAGCTGAAAACTAGGCCGCCCGCGCTCCTTGTTGCTCACACGGGGACGCATCGTCTTCTACGGCCATCTTACCCAACTCCGGCAAGGTATAGACGCGCCCTCAGATTCTATATTTGAGTATATCGACCTCGGCCGTCCGCCGATCTCCCTAGCGCTTCGCAAGTGCGGCGATAAGCTCGGCGCGCTGCGCTTCCGTGAGACTGTCCGCATTGCGGGCTACGTGGTGCACGGCGTCATCCAGCTCCTGATCGCAGGAGGTTCCGATGATGTCCGACGGTTCGACCCCGAGGGCGCGCGACATCGCGGCGATCGTGGCAGGCCACGGCAGCCGCTCGCCGTTGACGTACCTGCTCACCGAGGCCGGTGTGAGGCCTGCCGCCTCGGCAAGCTCCTTTTGACTCATACCCCGTTCCGCCGAAGCCGGCCGCGAGGCGTTTCCCACATCCGGCGGCCCTACGGGACGGATGGGGTCCCTCCATGCCGCCACCCATGGAAAACGCGAAGGCAAACCGGGCGCGATACCCAAAAGCCGCCTGCCTACACAGGCAGACGGCGGCATTGCGGCCGAAATCGCCTATTTCCTCTTCTCCGGGCGCGCGATTTCGGCCGGCCTGTCCGCGGGGTCGAACGACCCGGCGCGGAACTCAATACAGCCGGTGGCGCCGCGCGGCGCGGCGAAGAACCGCCAGGGCTTGAGCGCGACATCGAGGGACACCGCCTCGAGCTTGCCCGGCTCGCCCTCGCGAACCCAGACCACATCGATCGGCACGCGCATCATGCAGGTGTGGATCGACCGACATCCGGGGAAGTAGAGCCCGCAGGCCTCGGGCACGTCGCGCTTGAGCATGAGCCCGCAGAAGCGCTCGAGAAAGCCCCGGCAGGTATGGGTGAGGATCGGGACCCTCTTGCCCGAGGCCGTGACGGCCACGGCCTCGACGAGATATCTATCGTTCATATCGGATGGCTCCTTGATCGGAAGGTTAGAAGAACTGGCCGAGCTGTAGGATCATCGGCGCGAGCATGAGCATGATGATCGAGGGCAGCATGAGCAGAAGCATGGGGAAGAGCATCTTGGTGGACAGCTTGTTGGTGATGTCATCGACCCTCAGGCGGCGCTCGGTGCGGACGGACTGCGCCTGCATGCGGATGATGTCGACCAGAGAAGATCCCGCACGCTCCGCCTGCACGAGCGATGCCGTGAAGAAGGTGATCGAGTTCACCTGGGCGCGGTCGGCCAACCCCAGCAGGGCCTCGGAACGGCTCGAGTAGGCGGCCTCCTTGGCGACGCGGGCGAAGGCCTCGGCGATCGCCCCGTCCATGCGGGTGCCGACCGATGCCAGGGCGCCCTCGAACGACGATCCGGCCGAGATGCAGATGGCCATGAGGTCGAGCGCGTCGGGCAGCTGCCGGTCGAGCTCGTCGCGCCATTCGGCGCGGCGGGCGAGCAGCCACGCCTGCGGCGCGAGCAGGCCGGCGACGGTGAGAGCGCCCGCGGCGGCGAGGCCCTGCACGCCTCCGACGAGCGGCATGGCGATGAGTCCGGCCGCAGCCCCCGCCGAGAGGGACGCCACGCGGATGGCCCAGAACGACGCGGCGGGTATGGTGACGCCCGATCGCGAGAGCATGTCGCGCGTCGCGTCGGCCACCTTCTCGCTCATTGGCACGTAGCGCGTGACGCTGTAGGCGAGCGCGTCCAGGCGCGTCACGCCGCGGCGGGCGCGCTCCGGGCGCTTGAAAGGTCCGGACTCGATGCCGCCGAGCCGCCTGAGCCCCAGGAAGGACAGCAGGCCGGCGATCGTGGCGGCGCACAGCGACAGCGCGATGCAGCGCAGGATTTCGATGTTCACGGTGTTTCCAATCTATCCGGCGTAGCCTAGTCGAGCTTGACGTCGCCCATCTTCCTCATCATGAGGTAGGCGAGCGCGTCCAGAACGACGGCCAGCGCGATAAGTGCCCAGCCGGAGGGCTGGCTGTAGAACTCGCGGTGGGAGGGCGAGATCGCGAGCAGTGCCGCCATCATGAAGACGGGCAGGCCGACCATGATCTGCGACTCGATGCGGTTGAGCGAGGTCTTCGACTCGATGGTCTTGCGTGCCTCGACGCGGGCGCGGACGGTCTGCCCGACGTTCTCGGTGATGTCGGCGAGCGAGCCGCCGGTCTGCTGCGAGATATCGACGGCCGTGGCGAACAGGCGCAGGTCGCGGCTGCCGGTGCGGTCGGCGACCTTGTCCAGCGCCTCGGGCACCGGAGTGCCGGCGCGGATATCGGCGCCCAGGCGCCTGAACTCTGACTTGATGGGGTCGCTCATGTTCTCGGCGACCGGACCGATGGCCTGGGCGACCGACGACCCCGCGCGCAGGTTCGACGCGATCAGCGGCATAGCCTGTCCAAGCTGTTCCTCGAACTTCTTCTTGCCGGAGTCGCGGCGGATCTTGAGGTAGACGGGGAACCCGGCCGCGCAGACGGGCAGGAGGACCAGGGACAGCGGGCCCACGCCGAGCGCGAGCGCGGTGAGCGCCGGCAGCGTGGCCGTCGCGGCCCACACGATTTCGGCCTCCTGGACCGACAGCTGCGGGGACGCCTGCTCGCAGACGGAGACGAGCGCCGCGGCGACCTTGCCGTTCGGCCGCTCTTCGACGGCCTCGGCCCCGGCCGTCTCGCGGGCGATGCGCCCGCGGCGCGCGAGCACGAGCATCGCGATGCCGAGCGCGAGGCCGGGAAGTGCCGGCAGCAGGTTGACGAGGTTGGATTGCGCGCCGCCCATCCTAGAACACCGCCTGGGGGTTGAACCAGTCGTCATCGACGAAGACGCCCTCGTTTGCCATCTTCTCGATATGGCGGCGCATGAAGCGCTCGCCGGTCGGGACGAACCAGCCGGAGTGCTCGGGGTCGTTCGGGTCGTGCTCGAAGCGGACGATCGGGGCAATCGTGACGACGTCGCCCTGCATGCCCTGGACCTCCGCGATCTCGGTCACGCGGCGCACGCCGTGGGAGCGCTCCGTGTAGATGATGAAGTCGATGGCCTGGCTGATGTACTCAAGGATCTCGCGCGAGGACATGCCGGTGTTCGCCTGCTGGACGAGCGTGCGCAGGCGCGTGGGCACCTCGCGGCAGTTGTCGGCGTGGATCGTGGTGAGCGAGCCGTCGTGGCCGGTGGTCATGGCCTGGAGCATGTCGAAGGCCGCCGCGTCGCGGCACTCGCCGACGATGATTCGGTCGGGGCGCTGGCGCAGCGCGTTGGTCACGAGGTCTCGGTAGTCGATGCGGCCCTTGCCCTCCACGTTGGCGTCGCGCGTCTCCATGCGGGCGACGTGCGGCTGGTTCAGGCGTAGCTCGGGCGTGTCCTCGATGGTGATGATGCGCTCCTCGGGCGGGATGTAGAGCGAGATGGCGTTGAGCAGCGTCGTCTTGCCCGATCCGGTGCCGCCGGCCACGATGGTGGACATGCGGCCCTGCACGATGGCGCGCATGATCTCGAGCATGCGGCCGTCGAACGACCCGTTGGCCATCAGGGCCTCGGGGGTGAGCGCGTCCTTGCGGAACTTGCGGATGTTGATGAGGTGGTGGTCGACCGCGACGCCCTTGAGCACCGCGTTGACGCGTGAGCCGTTGAAGGGCGTGCCGGGGCGGACAATGGTGCAGTTGCACAGCGGCGAGGCCTCGTCGCAGCGGCGGTTCATGCCGGCGGCGATGCGGTCGATGGCGAACTTCACGTGGTCGTCGTCCTCGAAGCAGACGTCGGTGAGCATGAGCCTGCCGGAGCGCTCGACCCACACCGACTCGGGCCCGTTGACCATGATCTCGGAAAGCGACTCGTCGTACAGCAGGTCCTCGAGCGGCCCGAAGTAGTACAGGTCGTTGATTGCCGCGCGCAGCACCTCCTGGTAGGCGTCGTCGGCGATGCGGCCGGTCTGGTCGATGAAGCGCTCGGGCACGAGGTGGTAGAAAGCCGGATCGTCGATGATGGGGCCGATGACCGAGGCCGCGTCGCGGTCGCGGCTGCGCACGTCGGCGTCGGGCTGCTCGGTCTGGTTGTCGGATGAGAGCTGTTCACGCGCGGCGCGGTATACGGCGCGCTCGAGCGCGATGAGGTCCCTATTCAGCATCGCTTGCCCCCTCGGCGGTCTGCGGGATGGCCGTGAGCGTCACGTTCGGGTTCGCCACGATGGCCGCGGCCTGGTCCTCGGTGACGTCGAGCGTCACGAGCGAGTACCCGTCGTCCGGCGAGCCGGACAGGGCGGAATCGAGGGCGATGATCTTGACGTTGGCGCACACCGTCTCGGCGCTCGACGTCGCGCCGTCGGAGACGACGGCCATGACGTTGACGCGGTCGCCGACGCGCAGCAGCGGCGACAGGCTCTTGGAGGAGTCGAGCGACAGCGCGATTGCCACATGGCCGTCCTCGATGGCCGACGTGATGTGCGCCGGCGAGCTCGATGCCTGGAGGGAGGACAGCGAGATGGAGGTCCCGGCGGTCTGCGTGGTGAGCGAGGTGTGGCCGGCGACATCCGAGACCTTGGTCGCGGCGTCGGTCGGGCAGTACGCCTTGGGGACGGCCTGCGTCTCGAGGTCGGCTTCAGTGATGGTCTCGCCGGCGGCGACGTCGCGGTTGGTCACGACGACGTTAACGGAATTCGCCTCGTTCTTGGCGATGATCGCCGAGGACTCCGCGACCCGCATGCCGGAGAACACGGTGGCTCCCACCGACACGGCGATGGCCGCGGCGGCCACCACCGTGAGCGCGCGCGTGCCCTTCGAGGGGCCGGCGGGGGCGGGCTTGGGCGCCGCGCGGCGCGGCGCGGTCGAGGGATCGCGCCCCTCGGCGGGCTTGGCGTCCTTCTTGCCCTCGGCCTTGCCGAAGCGCCCGCGGCGCTTCTCCTCGCGCTTCTCCTCGCGGCTACTGCCACGCCCCTCGGCAGCGGCCTCGGTTTTCGCACCGCGGTCATCGCCGGCGTAGGCCGGGCGGCTCGGCTCGGGGCGGTATGCGCTCTCCTGCGCGGGCTCGTGGCGGTATGTATTCTCCTGCTGGCGGACGTCGGCCTCCATGCGGCGGGCGTCGCGCGCCTCGCGGCGGGGTGCGTGGTCTCCCTGCGGCGCGGACGGGGACGCGGGCTGCGGGGCCGGGGCCGATTGGCGCGGCGCGGGGCCGTGCTGGTCCTCGTAGGCGGGACGGCCCTGCGCGGGTCGCTCGTCGCGGCGCTGCGGGAAGGGCGCCCCCTGCGGTGCGGACGGGGCGCTTGCCGATGCCGCGGGCATGCCCGTGATGGGGTCGATGGTACCGCCCGCGGCGGACTCGAGGCGCGCGAGGTCGGCGCCGATCGCGTCGGCGCGGCCGAAGTCGCCGCGGTTGATGGCCTCGGCCCTCATGGCGCGAAGTCGCTGGATCTCGTCTCGGTTATCGTTCATGTAGCTTGGTTCCTTTCTCGGGGACGGCCGCCGGCCGTCTCAGTCTCCGCTTTCCCCGCTGCCTGGGTTTCCCTTGGCCGCCGCCACGCCGCGCACGGCGTCGAGCAGCGCGCCCGGGGCGTCGGCGAGCCGGGCCGCCGTCTCCTTGCGGCCGGTCACGGTGCCGTCCTCGAACGTGGCCTCGAGGCTCCCGTTGCCGACGTCCGCCGGCCGGTACACGTTGCCGGTCGAGTAGGGGTGGATGGTCCAGACGGCCGTGGACCTTGCGGTCAGCTTGTCGCGGCCGGCGAGTTTGAGGAAGGTGGTCTCCGTGTCGTTGGAAAGCCTCACGTAGACGCCCGCGTAGCGGTCGTTGGAGCCCGACTCCGACTCGGGCAGCTCCGCATACCAGATCTCGGCGGTGCCGGTGTATCCGTTGCCCGAAAGCAGCTCGACGACCTCCTCGCGCGCCTCGCGCCCGGGGTTCTCCGAGTACTTGACGGCGTTCGACATGCCCAGCGACGACTGCCGGACGGCCTCGAGCACGGCTTCCTGGCCGGTCTTGGCCGAATAGGCCGTGCTGACGTCCACGCCGAGGCCCACCGCGATGAGCAGGCAGCTGATGGCCACGACGAAGATGACGGCGACCTGGCCGGAGAGGCCGCGGGCGCGCAGTGGTTTTCGCGATGCCATCACAGCACCTCCCAGTCCGTATAGGTCGTATAGCTGTGCGAGACGTGGCGCGTGAGGGTCGTCTTGCGCCCGAGCGAGAGCGGGTCGTTGTACTCGTAGGCGATATCGGCCTCGACGGTGACGCGGCGCGTCTCGGTCCTGAGCGTCGAGGCCCCAAGGTCGCTCGCGATGGAGTCGCCGTCGTTGACGGCACCGCTGGTTTCGGTCTTGACGCGCGCGTTGGTCACCGTGAGCCTGCTCTTGTCGAGGTCGGTGCCGTCGCAGACGAGGTCGCGGACGAGCTCGTTTCGGTCCTGCTCCTGCCATCCGGCGGGAAGCGCGTCGGCGAGCGTCGCCAGCGAATGCTGGATCACGGTGTTCTGGTAGGAGAGCATCGCGAACGACCCGATGGCGAAGAGGAACGTGAGCAGCACCGGCATGATCAGGATGAACTCGACCGAGCCCTGGCCGGGAAGGTGCGCATGCGCGCGTGTCGTTGGAAAGGCTGCCATGTCACGACCTCTCTATCTCTGACCTGATGGACGACGTCTCGGAATGGACCTGCCAGCCGTCGTCGGTGGCGCCCTTCACGCCGAGCGACTTGAGCGGGAAGATGCAGCCGACGTCCTCGACGACCTTGACGGTGACCTTCTCTCGCGCATAGCGCGCGGTGACCGACTTGTCGCCGCTCTTGAGCGTCACCGGCTTCGACGGGGCCTCCGTCGATGTGACGGTGACGGTCGCGCCGGCGCCCAGGTCGCACGCCTCGCGCACGTAGGCGGCGATCTCGTCGTTCGACAGGGTGGGGTTCGCCGCGGCGTAGCGCGCGCCCTCGGAGCTCGCGGCCTGCACGTTCGCGGTCTCGCGCGCGACGTGCGCGTAGTCGGCGACGGCGACGAGCATGAGGACCAGCAGCGGCAGGATGAGGACAAATTCCACGGTCGCCTGGCCGCGGCGTCCGCGCGCCCTGACGGCGCTCATGACAGCGCCCCCGCCGCGAGGGCCGCGATGAGGGCGAGCGAGATTATGGGGGCGAGCGGCATGGCGTCGGTCTTGACGCCGATGCGCCGCGAGCATGCGATGAACAGCAGCGCCGCGGCACCGAGCGCGGGCACGAGGCCGACGATCAGCGGCGTCGCGGCCGTCGACCCCAGCACGCAGCCGAGCATGAGCGAGTCCCCGTCGCCCCACTCGCCGCCGGCGCGTCGCACGGCGGCGCCGAGCGCCCAGGTGACCGCCATGCCGGCGGCGGTGAGCGCCGCGCCCGCCAGGCTGGGGCAGAAGGCCGCGACCGACGAGGCGGCGAGGACCGCGAGGTGCGGGATGGGGACGATGCGGAAGCGGATGTCGCTCGCGGCGATGGCGAGCGAGCTGACCGCCGCCACGGCGGCTGCCGGCGAGTATGCGGCGCCGGAGAGCGCCGCGGCGAGATATGCGGGCACCCAGTAGGCATCGCCCGCGAGCGTCGGGTTGTAGCGGCGCGCGTAGGCGCCGGACTCGCCGGCCGCCAGCAGGTCCGCGTCGATGTCGCCGGACGCGGCGAGCGCGGCGATCGTGGAGGGCGCGACGGCCTGGATTGCGACCTGGGCGCCGATCGCGGCCAGCCAGTCGCGGCGCGCGGCGTCATCGGCGCCGTCCGCGAGCATGGCCGCGTCCTCGCGCTCGTAGAAGGAGTAGCGCAGGGATTGGTAGGCATGTTGCAGCAGCCAGCCGGCGACGGCCGACCCGGCCGCGAGCGTAAGTGTTCCGAGCATACGGCTCCCTCCGGTGCTGTGGTTATCTGGAAAGCGCGCCCTGTCGGCGCGCGGGAAGGTTCGGGATGCCCGGGGGCGGGGGTGTCTGCCCCCGGACGGATGGCTCCGAGATGCGCTAGTGGGGCGTATTGGCTCCATTGACGTTGGTACCGGCCAGCGTCTTGGAGACCGTGTTGATCTTGATGTTCATCTGGTTGGACAGATAAACCAGCGCGGCGATCAGCGCGACGGCGATGCAGACGACGATGACGACCCACTCGATGGAGCCCTGGGCGGACAGGGCCTCCTTGGCGCGGCGCTTCATGTTGAAAAGGCCGCAGGTGGCGATGGCCGCCGGCTTGGCGAGGATATCGTTCATTGGACCTCCTCCTCTCTTGGATGTCTGCGCGGGCACATGCCCGCGCGAAGCCTGTGCCCCATCCGGGGCGATACGGCATAAACTATGCCCCCGGCGGGAGGACGGGTCAGCACCCTGCCCAGAAATGGGAAAGGTTCGGGATTGTCCCAGCTCAGGACCTATTTCCGCCTGTGGAGGAATTATGGAGCCGCCTTGCGGGCATACACCTCGAAGGTCCCGTCGTCATGCACCCGTGAGAACCCGAGTTCGGCAAGCCCGTCCTCGAGAGCGGGGTAGGCACCCGAGGGGACGAGCGCGAAGTCGGCGCCGATGCCCTCGATGGCGTCCGCATCTCCCGCCAGCGCGGACCGGGCGGCGCCCCAGGCGTCCGTGCCGCCGTTGAGCTCGGGGCAGTAGAGCTCCGCCCGCGTGTCGAGCAGAGGCCGGTACCCCGCGAGCTCGAGTTCGCTTCCCACGTCGATATCGCAGATGACGGCCTCGCCCCCGTCTGCCACGGCATCCTCGAGGGCGGCGATCGCCGCCTCCGCGGACTGCTCGAGCGCGGTCTTGGCCGGCACGGCCGCGGCGAGGCACCCGACGGCGGCGACGAGCGCAGCCGTGCAGCATGCGGCGAGGGCAAGGGGTCTCCGTGCGCGCGGCCCCGCCACCTCGCCCTGGATATCGGACAGGGCCAGCGCCATGGAGGCGAACAGGAAGAGTTCGTTTCTCACGTTGGCGAGCGCGAGCGCGAGCGTGCCGAGCACGAGCGCGTCGCCTGCCTCGAGAAGCACGCGACCCCCGCCCCGCCTGCGCACCCGGCACCGGAACAGGATGAGCGCCGCGGCGAGGGCGCAGGCGCAGGCGGCTTGCACGGGCGCGGCCTGCGTCCAGGGCGCGAGCTCGCCGATCCCCACGGATTTCAGCGATTCGGCGCCCATGGTGAGGAGGGGCAGCATGAGCAGCCTTGCGCCGTAGGGGTTGAGCATGCAGGCGGCCACGGTCGACATGGCCGCCGTGAGCGCCTTGAGCCTGCCGTATCGGTCGAGCCTGCCGTCGAGGATCAGGCAGCACGGGACCATGAGGGCCACGGTCCACAGCGCCCCGTGGAGCTGGGCCATGGCGAACCCTGCGGCGGGGAAGGCCGCCAGCAGGGAGTCGCGCCCGCCGCGCGCCCACTTCCTGCCCGCCGCATAGCAGATACACAGGGCTATCACGTCGATGCCGCGCGGCGTCGAGTTGCAGAGCACCGCTATGGCTGCGGCGAGCGCCGCCGACGCCGCCACATGGACGGCCCCGGTCCTGCCGCGGTCGAGCGTGCACGCCCATGCGGTGGCCGCCGCGGCCATGTCGAGCGCCGCCGCGGCGCACTTGATCCCGGCCTCGCCGAACGCGTCGAAGATGGCCGCCGCCGCGATGCACAGCGGCCACTGCTGGCAGGTGTAGGCAAGGCCCTCGTTGAGCGTCAGCGGGTCGGTCGTCGGCAGCTCGCCGTTCTCGATGATCCAGCGGCCGATGGCGACCATGTAGCGGGTGTCGGGTTGGAAAAGCGACCATCCCGTGAGCGAGACCGCCGCGAGCGCCGCCGCGCATGCGGCGAGCGTGGCCGCGAGCGACGCCCACAGCAGGATGCGTCCGCGGCGCATATCTTCCTCGCGCTCCACGCTATTCACAGCCTTCCGTCGGCCTGAAGAGGGTGTATCCGCCGCCGGCCGCCACCTGCTCGACGGCGCCTCCGGACTGCAGCGCGTCGGCCTCCTCGTCCCTCACGAGGAACAGGTCCCAGCCCCATTCCGCGGTGCTCTCCTTCAGCGAGGTCGAGCCCTGGAGGACGTCGACGATCCCGCGGTAGGCGGACTTCGCCCCGCCTCCGGCGATGCCCTCGCCCCAGATCTCGGGACGCATGTCGCAGGGTACCTTGAAGCCTTCCCACTCGAGCTGGTTGTACACCGAGACGTCGCTGGAGAACACCAGCGCGTCGGGTCCGGCGTCGTATATCGCCGAGAAGATGGGGGACATCTCCGATTCTGTGACGGCGAGCACGCCGCTGGCCCCGCTGGATTGCGGCACCAGCGATACCCAGAGTCCCGAGAGCGCGGTGATCAGGCCGAGCGCGGCGCCTGCCGCCGCAGCGGCCCGCCGCGGGCGGGCGATGGGCTCCCCGAGGGCCGCGGCGACGCCGTAGGCGAGGCACAGCCCGCAGAACAGCCCGGCGATCCACATGCAGCGCGAGTGCAGGGTGCCCGCGACAAGCCCGGCGAGGAGCATGGCCCACGCGCCGGCCGGGACCTTGGCGCCGCTGCGCAGGCATAGGGCCGCCGGCCCCAGCGCCATCGCCGCGACAGGTACCGCGAACAGGGGACCGAGCGAGACCCAGAGCGGCTGCATCTCGATGATGGCGCCGCCGTAGCCGGCCTCGCCGAGCGATTTGAGGACGTAGAGCGAGCCGTCGGTCCCGTAGGGGTTGAGAAGCGACCCCGCACACATCCCGACGACCGCCGCGCAGATCGTCAGCGCCCGCGCGGACCACGCGCGGCGGGCCCCGGCGTCGGCGAGCTCATGCGGGCACGGCAGGGCGAAGGCCGCGGCGCACGCGGCGAGCAGCGGCCATTGCGCCGCCTGGAGGTTGATGCCCGCCACCGCCACGGCAAAAAGCCACAGCAGCACCCGGCGCCCACCGCCCCGGAGGTATCTGAGCATGATCCTCGCCGTCACGGTGCACAGGAGCGCGGTCCAGACCGTCGGTCTGACAGATATGTACATGCAGATGCACACAGACGGCACCGCAAGGCAGAAGGCCAGGGCCGCTGGCGAGAGCTTCCCGTCGGCGGCGTCGAGCATGAGGCGGGACAGCTGCCAGAAGAGGAGCCCGGCGGGCACGCAGACGGACACGGCCACTGCGGTATAGCCGCCGCGCGTGTACCACGCCCAGAGCCAGACGTCATGGAGCCACTGCTGCGCGACCATGCCCCGGCCAGGCCAGATGGAGAACGGGTTGATGCGGGGTATGCCGTTGCGGGCGATCTCGCGGCCGGTCGCGAGGAGGAACCAGACGTCGGAGTCGAGCGTTCCCGTCCCCGTCAGGGCGCGGGCGAGAATCGGGCCCGCGATGAGGAGGGCGCATAGGGCGGATATGGCGAGGCGCGTGCGGCCGGCCTGAAGGGTTGCTTTCAAGATGGCTCCAAGGGGTAGATATTCGACCGGGAGCATACGCCGCCGCGGCGAAAAGAAGAACCCCGCTCCCAAAAGTGGGAACGGGGCACCGAAAAGGCAGATTGCCGCGGTCGCGATATCGGCAAAAGGATGGCGGCCGGTGAGGGCCGGCCGCCGATGGGGGAATGGCGGCATATTGGGGGGTCCGCCATTGCATATGGGGCCGACTGGATCGGATGGTGAGTCGGCCGGGTCGCCGTGACATGGTTTATCGGAAGGAGTGACGGCGTTGCCTTGACTATACCCCTTGGCGATATACGCTAATCACGTCATTGGCGGAAATGTGTTCCCATCGTGTACGGGTCCGGTCCGTACGTCATGGTCCGCGCTCAGCCCTTGCTGCTCGCGACGCCCTCGGCCTTCGCCTCGGTCCACTTGATGTAGAGCGTGGCGTCGCGCCTGGCGGTGACCGAGGAGACCTTCTCGGTGCCGCTAGCCGAGGTCAGCCAGCATTCCGGGACGTATCTGCGCCATGTCTCGTCGGCGATCATGGCGAACACCTCGCCGGGTTTCACCGGCGTGACGCTCTCGCCCCAATAGAGCGCCTTGTGCCCCTGCCCGTCGTCGCCGATGGCCGCGAGCGCCAGGCCGTCGAGCCTGTGCTTCTCCGTGGACAGGGAGAAATCGGGGAGCTCGAAGGAGGAGCGCGCATCGGGTTTGTACTTGAGCGGCGCGGTGCGGTAGATGCCGTCGGCCTCGGGCTTGAGTGACCCCTCGGCGTACTCGATGCGCACGGTGCAGCGGTTGCGGCCGTAGAGCTTGAGCGTCTGGTCCTTGACGATGGTGACATTCGCGGCGGGCTGGGTGAGCTCGGGATCGAGGAACCAGCCCGAGAACCCCGTCGAGGGGTTCTGCCCGTATTGCTCGTCGAGGTTGCAGGTGTCCTTCAGAGCCTTCTGCGTCGCGATGGCGGCGGGGTTGTAGATATCGCCGCCTTCGACATCGAGGTCGCGATACACCATGTCCTTCTGCTCGATGCCGTCGGCATAGTACTCGACGCACGTCGTGACGACTCGCACGCCGCGGGAGACGAGCGTGCCCAGATAGCGGTCGGTCCATACGTAGCGGTCGGTCTTGCTGACGGTGCGGATGCCGAGCATCGCGGCGGCGTAGAGAAACCCCGGTCCCCAGGAGGCGTCGGCAGCCAGGTTTTCGCTGTCGGAGAACTCTCTGACGACGCGACCGCCCTGCGGCTTGCGCACGAGGTGGATGTTCATGCCGCAGATCTCGTTGCCGTCGCCGCCGTCCGGCTCGATGCCGGCTGCGGGCGCGGTGTTGACGTCGAGCGGCGCCGAGGCGGAACAGTTGACATAGACCGGGTCGGACCACTCGCCGCTCCCGTTGAGCAGCTTGGTCCTGATCTCGAGGTCGTAATGGTCCGCTATCTCGCCGGTGAGCCAGACCTTCACCCTGCCGAGGATATCCGACTCGGCATCGAGGATGTGCACGCCGTCGGAGCCCTCGACCCACTCGCCCCCGCTGTAGCGCTGCGCGGCGTAGTGGATCGATCCGGGGAACGCGGAACCCTCGAGCCTGAGGCCGAGGCCGTAGATAGAGTGGCCGCCATGGGGGTAGCCGATATGTCGGTGCGCGAGCGATTCCTGCTGCCACCCCCAAGTGGCCACGCCGCACTGGGCGAAGATGGAGGCGTTGTCCTCGGGGAGATCGTCGTCGATGTCGGACATGTAGAGCCTGAAGATCGGCCTGACCGGCAGGTCCGATTCGTTCTTGCATCCCAGGGCCCAGCCGGAGGGCCTGATTCCGACATCCGGGTCGTCCGGGTCCGTATTATGCCATCCGCAGATCTCCGCGTTGTCGCCGATCTTGAGCGCGTCCTCGTCGCAATGGACCGAGACCTTGCCCTCGATGCGGGCCTCGACGAGGTTCCACTGGGCGTTCTTCTGGATGGCCCAGCGCCCGGGGCACGCCGCGGACTGGACGGATAAGCTTGCGACGGAGTTCGACGTGACCCCGTTGGTGTCGAGGCGCAGCCCGTCGGCGTCCGAGGTGATAAAGTAGCAGGAATGGTCGGTCTCGTTCGAGGCGTCGGGCTCGTGGTGGATCCACCATGCCTTGCTCCGGCCGTCGGCGTTGTTGATGTCCCAGATGTCGGCATGGCTGTTCTGGACGACTCCGTGGTCGACCACCGGCGCCGCATGGCCGCTGTTGTTCAGCATGTGCGTCAGGTTCGGGCCGACCATGTTGGCTAGGGCGAACGTGAAGGTGTCGACGCCGTCGTTGGTATAGGGCTTGAGCATCCAGGTCTGGTTGACGCCGTGATAGTTCTCGTAGAGGCACACGCCGCGTCCGTTATCGTACATGGCTTGGGGTTTACCGTCGCTATATGTGCCCTGCACCAATTCGAGCTGGATGTCCGGCGCAGAGACGGGCCTGATGTAGAAGATGCCGCCGTAGAGCGTGACGTCGTTGCGGATGTGGATCTTCTCGATCCTGAAATGGCGGGAAGGGGTGGTCTGGCTCAGGAACCAGTAGTTCGGGGCGTCGTTTTCCGTGATCGTGTTCTCGTGCGTCCCGAAGTGGTTGTAGTCCACGTTGTAGACCTGCAGCTTGCTGGACACGCTGTGGCGCGCCTCGCCCTTCTGCCTCTTGACCCAGAAGGACGGGCGGGTCGATCCCCAGTACGTGTTCCCCTGGAAGTCGTTGAAGTCGTAGAAGCCGTAGGAGATCCAGTCGTAGTACCTGTAGCCGATCTGGTTCCTGAAGTCGCCGGCGAAACGGGAATCCGCGAACTCGGCGCCGTCGAGGTAGACGTACCCCTTGTTGTCGCCGCCCACGGAGATGGTATCGACCCAAAGGCCTTTGCCATCCTGCAGGTCCTTGCTGGAGCACCATGCGAACGGCCTGACGACTACGAGGGTGTAGAGCTCGTTGGCGTAATTGCACTCGAAGACGCAGGCGAAGGCATACCTCAGCCATTGTCCGTAATGATTTATATAGTAGCTGGTGTTGGCGGGGGCGGCGGCGAGCCATTCATAGTAGCTGTTCGCGAAGCCGAAGAACATGTCCCCCTCGCCCTGGCGCGGGTCCGAATGGACGAGCAGCGAGTCGTCGGCGGCTCCGAACCAGCCTTGGCCGAGGTTGAAGTTCATGTCCGCGAGCGCTTCCGCCTTCCGGGCGGGTCCGAGCAGGGCCAGTCCCGCCGCGCAGGCGAGCGCGGCGAAGGCTCCTCGACGGGAGATCGGAAGCTCGAGCAGCCCCGTCTTCTCGCTGTCCCCGTCCTGTACCGGGACCATATCGGTTTCTGGCGAGGTGTTCAAAGCGATCTACTCCTCCTTGAGGCCGGAGACGGCGAAACAGGCGAATGCGACGGCGAGATAGCCGATGGAATACGGGTCCAGGCGGATGGCGCTGCGGACCGTGAGGGCGAAAAGGACCGCGGCGATGCCGAGGTCGAGGGCGCGGCTCCGTACCTTGCAGGCGATGCCGGCGGCGATGAGCAGGATGACCGGGACCCACACGGCGCCGAGGCAGCCTCTCGTCAGAAACCACGCTGCCGACGCTGGAGAGTAGTAGTCTGTCGGGCAGGACAGGATGACCGACGCGGCGCTCTGCAGCTGGAAGATGGCGGGCGGCAGCGCGGTCAGGATGGCGGCCAGCGCGATGCGCCTCAGCTCATGCGGTTCGATATTTGAGTGCTTGACCAAATCGATGGGATTCAATTGTCCTCCTACAGTCCAAGGAACCAGGACACGCTCGTGTCCTCGAAATACCTCGCGGTCTCGATCAACGTGGAGGTGGACATGAGCGTCTGCCTGTTGAGGATGCGCGAGAGCGTCGAGCTCGAGATGCCGACGGCGCGGCAGTAGTCCTCTTTCGAGGTGCCGGTCCTCGACAGCGTGAAGGCAAGGCGCGATGCGCACAGCTCCTTGGCGTAGTCGCGGTCGCGCTGCCGCTGCATCTCGGTCCTGTCGTTCCGTTCGTTGTCGGAGCCCCGCTGCATGCTGTCCCCCTGCGATGTCCTGGCCTCTACACTGATGTCACCCGCACCAGCATATGCCGGCATCGGATGCCCTTTCTGGCGGATGCGGCGGCGGGGCGGTCGAAACTCGGGCCTGCGGTCCGGATTCTGCCGCCGCGCGCTCCCGCGCACCAGGCCGCGGCGATGCGTTTGGGTGACGATTGGGTAGCTGGCTGCGGCCTGATTGCAAAATTGATACCCGTGCAAGCCCGAATATATACATCGCCGCCGCGCCGGGCCCGATTTTTTTCAGATGTGCTTCCCGTCCGACCCGCCGTCCCCTCCCGGCTTCGCGGCGAGCTGCGACACCAGCGCGGCGGTGTCGGAGGGCGTCCGCCCCGCCCGCTCGATCTGCTCGCCGAGGGTGCGGCGCACCTCCCTCGCGAGCTCGCCGGTTGCCCGGAAGGGGCCCGACGAGGGGTCGGCGAAGCGCTCCTTGGCGCTCTCGATCGCCCACCCGGGCAGGTCGACGAGCCCGCCGTCCCGGCCCGTCGCGACGACGAGGAAGCCGCCGCGGATGATTTCGGTCTCGCCGTCGCGGCACAGGGTCCGGTTCGGTTTGAGCGCGGACCCTTCCTCGTCGCCTGCGCGCAGCAGCTTCACGGTGACGCCCCCATACTCGGCCAGGGTCTCGGTCTCGGGGCGGTCGAGCCCGATGGAGGCCAGGGCGCGGTCCATGTCGGGAAAGACCGTCGTCTCTCGCGGCAGGTCGCCCACGGGCACGTAGACAGCGGCGACCTTGGCGCCGCCGCGGTATCCGCCGCTTGCGATGCAGCGCGCGATGTCGGCATCGGCGGCATCGATCTCGAAATCGCATCCGGCGGCGTAGGCCCTCGCGGTCTCGGCGAGCGCATCCTGGACGTCGAGCACGGTATCGGCCGGAAGGCCCAGGTGCGGCGTGTCCTGGAGCAGGATACCGAATCCCCGGTGGTCGGCCAGCAGCGTCTTCATGTAGTAGCGACTTATGAGGTAGGGCGCCGGTTCCAAGTCCTTGACGTTGCGCGACCCGTCCGGGCGCTCATCGCCGCGATACAGGTAGAACTCGACCATGGGCAGCCCGCCGGAACAGGACAGGGAGCGTTCGAGGTGGGTTTCGTACGGGTCGTATGTGACCATGTCGTCCTTGCCGTAGCGCGCCCCGGGAAGGACCAGGTGCATCCAGACCGACTCGCCCTCCTTCGCGCCGTCGCACTCGATCTGTACGTCGTCGACGAGCGCCGAGACGGAATCGGGCGCGACGCCCTCGCGCAGGTGTGCCAGCAGGTTCTCGATATCCTGCTCTTTATAGGTGCTCATGGTGGCTCCAATGGATCGGAATCGTTATTCGTGCGGGACCGCCCCGCGCGGCCCGTTGTCCAGACCGGTCACAACCGGTTACCGGCCGCGGTGGTCGCCCCGCGGGCCGTGGCCAGCGCCGCCGCCTGAGCCCGCTCGACGAGCGCCGGGAAGCAGATATTGACACCTCCGGGTCTGGACGCGCGCATCGCGGCGCCTTCGGGACCGCGCTCGGTCTTGCAGGTCGGCCCGCCGCCGGCGACGTCGCAGCGCTTCATCGAGGGGATGAAGTTGTCGATCAGCCGGTCCGGCACCGTGCCGGGGTGCCGGAAGGCGATGTTCCCGTTGGCATCCTGCTCTAGCAGGATCGGGCATCTTGAGACGACTTCCCGGCCATGGGGGTCGTAAGTCGCGCGTTCCGGATGGAACCTGGCGACCGCATACGCCCCGCGCTCCTTCCTGTCGAAGCTCAGGCCCCACACGCCGCCCTGATCGCCGGCGCATCCGGCCTCCATGTAGAAGCCCTTCTCGCACCGGTAGGTGAGCGCGGCGGCGAGCGCCGCGGCGACCTTCGGGCAGGCGTCGAACTGCCACGCGCGCATGCGTGTTTCGGCGCCGTCCCTAAACGAGAACTCGAGCCCCCGGAAGCCGCTCACGCCGAAGTGCCTGGCCTTCACGGGCTCCAGGCTGGTGCAGCCCCACACGGTCTCGACGAAGTCGGCTACCGACGTTGCGCCGTAAAGCCTGGCGTTCTCCTCGGCGAGCTCGCCTGCGTCCGCGAACGAGTCGAGGTCGCGGCAGACGAGCCTATCGTCGCGGGGTCCGTCCCCGACCGGGAAGGCGTTCGCATCGAAGGGGTGCTCGGGGCTCCACCCGCTATGGCCCCTCAGGACCTTGACGAGTCCCGAGAGCCCGTCATTCAGGTGCTCGGTCCAACCGGGCCCGGCGATGCCGTCCTCGCGCGCCGCGCGTCTGGCTGATGCGAACTCCATCATGACGTCCGCGACGACTCCCCAGCTGAGCGGGTGGAACTCGTCTGGCAGGACGGTGAGTTCCCTGGGGTCGATGGAGTTCTTGCCGTCGATCACGTTGCCCAGGTCGCGCGCGTCGATGAGGATGGAGCAGTATACCTCGTTCGGGAAATTCATCGGTTTCGCCTCCGTCGGCGGGTCGGGAAGATCAGAGCTTGATGCCGGCGCTCGGCTCGTCGGCCGTACCGCCGGACTTCGCGGCCGCCTTGGCCGCCGCGGCGACGCTCGCGGGATCGTCGGGCGCCTGGACCGTGGACATGTCGACCCCGAGCATGGCGCACGTCTCGGTGATGCTGTCGGCGTTTCCGAGCGTCCACCCTGCGAGCTCCGGGCTGCATCCGGCTCCGAGCGTCGCGAGGACGCTGCACTCGATGTCGTACAGTGCCCAATCGACCGAGGTAAGGAACTTTTCATCGTCGACCTCGGCACAGGGTTCGAAATCCCCGGCGTCGGCTCCCTCAATGGTCTCGGCGATGAAATCGAGGCCGTGATCGCAGACGTCCGGCGAGAGCGGGTCGATATCCTCCTCGAGGAGGTCCGTCAGTGAGATGCTGGCGACATGGAACCCGAAGAACTCGCCGTCCGGTGCCGTGTCCGGGATGAACGCCGTGCCGCTGTAGATGTTGTAGAGGAAATCGTCGAGGTCGAGCGCTCGACCCATGATCTCGGCCGCATCCTTGCGGAAGTTCGCGTGGTGGCGCAGCGCTGCCGCGGCATCATGGCCGAACAGCGTCTTGACGCTATCCGGCGTCTCGAGGAGGACCGTATGGCCGGACAGCTCGACCTCGACGCAGCCCTCATGCTCGCCCGATAGGAAGGCGCCGGGCGTATCGACCCCGTAGAGGTCGAGCACGTCCAGGGCCTCGGCGGCGTTCAGCGGTTCGATATAGCTTTTCATATGCCATCGTTCCCAGTGGTCTCGAACATCAGAGATGGGCGGTGCGGGTCTGCATCGCATCCGGAGTGCAGGCATCCGCGGCGCGTTTCGCGGCGTCGGCGACGCTTGCCGGGTCGGTATGCAGCTTCGGCGAGGCATCGATTCCCAGCCGCGAGCAGGTCGCGGCGATGCTCTTGCCGTCCGCGAGAGTCCATCCCGAAAGGTCGAACAGGTCGCCGCCGAGCTCGAGGTCGATGGCCGTTTGTTCCATGTAGCACAGGACGGTATCGATCGCCCCGACGAAATCATCGTCCGCGACCGGGGCCTCAATGGCCAGGGGATCGGGCAACTCGCTGCCGGGAAGGGCATCTAAATGCTGCATATCTGCACCACGGGTCTCGATGGCGTACAGCGCCGCGTCGTAGGGGATGCCGTCCTCGCCCTCATCGACCAGGGTGGCGAGCGGGGTTTCCGTACAGTAGAACCCGTATAGCTTGCCCTCGCAATTTGAGTCGAGGATGAAAGTTTCGCCGGTGCGGACGTTGTAGATCGATCCCCACTCAGACAGGACGGGGACCATGAGCTCGCGGACCGCCCGCTCGCGGAAGCGCTTATGCTCGGCGATCTCGCGGGTTGCGTCGTCTCCCATGACGGCGATCACCTCGTCGGGGGTCTTGAGGACCTTGTCGCCATCGGGTCCGTGCAGCACGGCATCCTCGTCGTTGTTATAGCTGTAGGAGAGATCCCCGGACGGCTCGCAGAATACGCGGAGCACATCCAGCGCATCCGCGGCGCTCATCGGCTCGATATAGCTCTTCATATGCCATCACATCCAAGATAACAGGGAAGGGCGCCCGCGGGACAGTGCGCGGGCGCCCTTCTGGTGCGGGTTGCGGAGGTCGCGGGCGCGCTGCTAGAGCTTGGCGGCCTGCGTGGCCTCGGTGCCCTGCTCGGCGGTACCGTGGGCCGCGGCGACTGCCGCGGCGGCCTGGGACTGCGGGTTGGGTGCCTCGGCGCTCATCTTGGCCTTGTAGGCCTCGCGCGCGGCCTTGACGGCCTTGGTCAGCTCGAACGGGTCGACGTCGAGGGTCTTGAGCTGGTCGTTCTCGTCATACTTGAACAGATGGACGGGCATGTCCTTCTTGACGGTGACGGTGGTGCCCTTGCCGTTGGCGATATCGGACTCGGTCCAGGGCTTGCGGAAGGTCTTGAACTTGTAGCCGGAGATGTCGATGCCGTTCATGTCCGTCCCCGTGGGGATGGTGCAGAGGACGGCAGGCCAGGTCTCGGTCTTCGTGCCGTTCGTGATCACGATGTCCTCGCCCTGCGCGTTGGTGACGCTGCACCACTTTGCGGGAAACTTGATGCTGATCTCGTTGTCGTACTTTTCCTGGTCCATGGCGGTACCTTTCTTCCTGCCCGTCGCGCGGTGGGCGGCGGGGCGTTGATTTGCTACGAATGTACCCTCGGGAACGGTGTGCGTATAGATAGTTTCCCGAACGGGAAGCGGCTCGAGGCCTCCGCGGCGGCGCAGCTCATCCGCTACCTCGCGCAGCCTGGAGATATCGCCGATGACGGGCGCGGCGAGCTGTTCTTTGGGAATGAACCCGTCGAGTGCGAGGATCGCCACCGCGCCGGGCAGGGCGAGCACCCCGGTGAGCTCCGCGCTCGCGTCCGAGTAGTAGAAGTGGATCGGGTATTTCAGCACGACGGCCGCCTCCGGCACGTTGATGCCGAGCTCGTCTACCGCGCGGCGGATGGCGGTCCTGACCTGATAGGAGAGCTCGGAGGGCAGGCCGTCGGTGGCGATGGAGGGCTTGCCCGCGTCGTACTTGGTCGCGAACAGGCTGAAATCGGTGAGCTCGCCGTTGCCGTCGGGGTAGGCCGAGCGAGCCATCGTGGAGGACTGGTTGATATCCCTGAACATCATGGCGGCCGCCCCCTACAGTTTCGCGGCGCGTGCGGTGCCGCCGGCACCGTCGTCGGCGCTGAGCGCCGCAAGGGCGCTGGCGGCATAGGCGATCTCGGACGGTGCTGCGGGCTTCTCCTGGGCGACACGCCCGCGCCACTCGGCCACGGTCTCGCCCCCGATCTCCTCGAACGAGTACTCGTCGAGCAGCGGCCAGTCGCCGCCCTTGTTGACATAGCAGGTCTCGCACAGGTCGACATAGCCGTTGTTCACGGCGATCTCGCCGTAGCGGTTGAAGTCGAAGCAGGAGAGGAGTTCGCCGTCTCCTCGGTTCATGAGGTTCCAGAACTCGGAATCGTCGTTGAGGACGGTGTACGCATAGTTCTCCTGCGGCGTCGAACGCTCGAGGCAGGTCTTATGCCACTGGTCCTCGACATACATATCGTCATAGAGGTAGTCGAATACGGGCAGCTCGTCTGCCTGCGCCACGAGGTTCATGAGCTCGTCGAGATGGTCCAGGGGCTCGCCGTAATCGATAGCGGCCTGGATATGGGCCAAGTCCCCTTCGGGAAGGAGCGTGAGCTGCATCGCGAGGACGTTCAGCTTGTCGAGCCGGCCGTACTCATCGAACACCTGGGGGCAGCGGAACGGCAGCCCATCGTAGTCGGAGACGATGAGGGCCTGCTTCGCGACGCTCATCCCGTCCCGGTTGCACAGCAGGGCGTCGATAGCGCCGCCGCGATGGTAGTTCTCCACCGATTGGAGTGCGTCGGCGAGCATGTCGCGGGTGAGGGGGTCGTCGGGCATGGCGGGGTTGTCGAGCCTGTAGAAGGCCGGTATTGCCTCCGTCGTCTCCGGGACGGAGAGCGGCAGCGACAGGATCGCTCCGCGGATCGCCTCGGCCGCCGACTTCCTCGCGCTGTCGCTCAGACTGTCCTTCTCGAAGGAATACGGCAGACTCGGTAGGTATTCATCCTCGACCTGCGAGAAGACGGCCCCGCCGGGGAGCACCATGTCCGCGACATAGTCGGCGCGGGAGACGTCCCCGATAACGCCACCCTCGCCCTCGACGAGTTTTCCGGTCCTGTCGCACGACAGGCTGCGCCAGGAGAAGGAATAGCCGCTAGGGTAGTCCGGGTCCTCGACAAGGGAGGCCTCGAGGAACTTGACGGGCTCGCCGTCCTCCTTGAAGGCCCAGAGGGCATAGGCGCTTTCGCACTCGTCGGGACCGAACTCGGGATCGTTCGGCGTGAGCTCGATATCGTAGTCGTCCATATCTATGTTTCCCTTCACTGTGCGTGGCCGGCGCGGAAATGCGCGCCTTCGGGTCGTGCCGTGCGCGCCGCGGCGGCGCGGGCGCGGTCGGCGGCCTGCTCGCGTTCTAGCACGGCGGCTCGCTGCGCGAGGTCCCTCTTCTCGGCTTCGCAGGTGATCGTCCAGAACGGATGCGTGACGGCGTTTCTGACCAAACGCGAGGAGGGGTAGATATTGCAGCCCGCGCACCACGCCTCCTGCTTGCGGTCGAAGACTGCGGCGCCGTCATAGCCCTCGACGTCGACCAGCCTCTTGGCCGCCCTCATGGCCTCGCCCAGGGTCTCGAAGTCGCCCTTCTCGTCGTCGCCGCATGAGCAGTCGGTCGAGACGACCGAGAAGCGCAAGGCCTCGGCGCCGCCGACCTTCACGCGCTCGCCGAGGCCTTGCGTCTTGAGGTACATGCTGATGTAGTCGTTGCGGTAGAACTCGGGGCAGGCGTCGATGCCGGCCTCGTCGGCCTCGTCGGTGAGCATATCGACCGCCGCGAGCACGGTGTCGCGCGCGCGGTAGCGCTCGCCCTTGTCCTGGCTCCAGCTCGTCGGGATGTCATACGGGTTGAGCCCGTCGCATCGCACCGCGCAGCTGAACTTATTGGGGTAGGCCGCTATCAGCTCGTCGGCCGCGCCGTAGTCCCAGAGGATATCGCTGTAGAAGTCGTCGAGCGTGCCGTCCTCGTCGATGCGGAAGGCGTCGACGGCGAAGCCGAGGCCCGACGGCGAGAGCGAGTCGTCGAACAGCCGCGAGTAGAAGAAGCCGATGGGCTTGCCGGGTTCCTTGACGACCCAGGTGGCCGAATCGCAAAGGCAGTGGACCCAGTTGAAGTCCGGGTCGTTACAGGTCTTGAACATTATGGCCTCCCGGGCCGTTGTCTCGTCTGAAATGTCTAGCCCATGTGCGCGCCGTGCGAGGCCTTGGGGAGATGGTGCGTGGGCACGTTCGCCGTGGCGTCGGCGCAGTGCTTGGCGGCCGCCGCCACCGAGCGCGGGTCCTTGGCGGCCGCCGCCTTGATCTCCTCATAGCCCTTGCCCATGAGCTCGGCGGCGTCGCGCACGGCGTCCGAGATGCCCTGCGCCGCGGCGGACAGCACGAACGGCACGCACTTCACCTTGTCGGCGAACGCCCGTCCGCGCGCCGAGATGTTCTGGGCCGCGCGGGTGCATGCGGCCTGGACGGCCTTGATGTCGCGGGACATGAACTCGAGGCAGGTCTGCACCTTCGCGGATCCGGCGGCGGCCAGCTCGCTGAACTTGTAGCGGATGCCGGTGCGGTCGAGCTCGCGGCTGAACTCGGCGACCTCCTCGCTGTTCTCCTCGATCGTGCCGTCCATGAGGGGCACGCACATGTCGAACTCCTCCTCGGCGGCGGGCACGGGGGCGTACGGGCCGTGTTCATCGGCCAGGCCCACGGCGGCGCGGTTGAGCTGCTTGTGGAACAGCTTGCTGTTCGTTCGCGCCTGGGCGAGCGCCTGGTGGTTGGCGAGGTCGACGACGTACTGCTTGACGTAGGCCTTGGCCGCGGCCGGGTCGCCGGTGATGATGTCGGTCTTGTCCGGGAAGTGCTCGACGAGCGACGCCGCCAGGCGGCTCGTCATCTCGTCGGCCGAGATCCCGTCCACGGCGAGTGTGCCCGCGGTCGAGCCCGCCTGCGCCTGGGTGACGGACGAGAAGTTGCCCGAGCCGTCCGGGTTGACCCCGAAGTATGCGGCGGCTTCGCGGCACGCCTCCGTCCAGACGCCCATAAGGGCGAGCTTGCAGTTAAGGGTCTCGTTCTGGTTCATGCGGAGGTCATCATTGTCCGGCATGGCTTCCCCTTTCGACGGAAAGTTGATATTTCAGGCAATCGTATCGGCGGGCGTCGTCTTTTGGGTATGCGAAAGCCCCCGTTTCCCGAACGGGAAGCGGGGGCTGACGGAAAGGAGATGCTACCTGAAGTTGAGCGAGTAGTTCCTGACGGGCGCCGCGGCGCTCGCGCATGCAGCGCCCGCCGCCGCGGCGACGCGCGCCGGGGGGACGGCCGGAATGCGCGAGTCGATCGCCGCGCTGCGCTCCCTCTCGCGCTCGGCGTCGCGCGGCTTGAACTCGACGATGTTGTCGGCTGTGGCCGGCTCGTCGATCTCGTCGAGGGCGACCTTGGCGTGGGCGGCGTGGCGCCCGCGCGTGCCTGCCGGGAGTCCGGACCTGAGCGAGGTGCCGATGCCGTTGATGAGGTCTCGCAGGCGCTCGTCGTCCGCCGCGGCCGCCGGCTTCGCCGCCGCATGCTTCGGTGCGGGCGCTGCCTCGGCCGGCTCGGCTGCGGACTCGCGCTCGGCGTCGCGCGGCACCGGAGCCGCCGCCGTTGCCGGGGCGGGCGCCGGGGACGCCTGGCGCGGTTCGGCCGTGGCCTTCGCGGGTTTGGGGACGGCGCGCAGGCGGCGCATCAGCTCGCCCAGGGCCTGGGCGATGCGCTTGCGCCCGGCGGCGAGAACTTCGGAGACCTTGAGGCCGTGGAGCGAGGAGATCGTCTTGGCGGCCTGCTCGCGTGAGAGCTCCCCGATGTAGTCCGAGATGCGCGATTGCGCATCGAAATCGGCGGGCACGGGGCTCCCGAGCTCGGCAAGGGCGCGCTTCGCGAGCAGGTCGACGCACTCGCGCCGGAAGTCGGCGCTGCTCTTGTAGATGGAGGCGTTGGCGGCCGCGAAGGCGTCGAACGCGGAGTTGAAGGTGTTCTTCTGGTCGGGCGATGCCGTCATGCCCATCGATGCCGTCAGGGCGTCGATGGTGCCCTCGAACTCGGCGTCCAGCGCGCGGCGGTATTCCTCGAGCCCGCCGCGGGCGGACTTGGTGGCGAGGTTGCCCCTCACCGTCTCGACCGCGCGCTCGCGGGCGGCGCCGACCGCCGCCATGAGCTCCGCGTCGTTTTCCATAGCAGCTGCCACGAGTCGATACGCCTCCTCGATATCGATGCCGTCACCGAGCCCGGATCCGATTGCTCCGATATCGAGCGTGACCGAGCGTTGTCCCGACGCTGCGGGGGGTGCGTCCGCCATGAGTCGACCCTGCCTTTCCAGAGGTTCAGATGGGCCTAGTAGCCCTGCTTGTAGGTGCTGCCGTAGGCGTCCTGGCCATAGGGGCCGTACTGCCCGCGGATGTCGCCATGGGTCTCGGGTCGGGCATATCCCGCTCCCTCTCCCTGGTAGGCGTCCTGGTAATCGTCCTGTCGGTACGTCTCGGGCTGGACCGGGGCCGACGTCGCCTCGTCCGGGCGGGCGGGGTGATCGGTATCAGGGCGCGCGATGATGCCGGTTGCATCCGCGTCGAGGCCCTGCGCCGCATCGACCGCGTCGTCGAAGTGGTCGACGGTTTTGTGCTCGAAGGCCGCCTGGGTCACGGCGAACTTGACGGCTGTCTCGGGGACGCTGGGCGTCGAGGTCGCGGCCTTGACGTTCTCGATCGCGATGCAGGCGTCGTTCAGGTGGATGAAGCTGTCGGGGGTCGTGACGTTGTCGTTGATGAACTTGTCGGCGAACTCGACGGACGCGTCCGTGTCGAGCTTGAACCCGCGGACGCTGTTCATGGCCTGCTGGTAGGCCATCTTCGAGATTCCCTCGGCCACGTAGAGCTGGCAGGGGACGGGCATGTCGGCGGCGTAGCCGTCGAACTCGAGGCAGGCGTTTCGCGCCAGGAACTCGCAGAAGCCGTCGACGATCTGGGGTGCGGCGCCGTAGAGGTCGCAGATGTTGGCCGCGAAGGCGTCGACCGCGGACTTGAAGGTGTTGTTGCCGTCCTTGGAGAAGCCGAAGCGGCACGCGGCGTCCTTGCAAGCCTCGCCGAACACCGGGATGAAGGAGTCCTTGAAGCTCTTGATGCGCTCGGCCCAGACGGTGAGCACGGCTTCGCCGAACGCCGCCTCCTGCGCCTCGGCGAATGCCGCGGCGAGCTCTTCGTTGCCCTCGAGCTCGGCATCCATGACGGCGTAGAGCCTGGGGAGGTCGGAGGGGTTGATCTTGCAGTTGACCTTCTTGGAGCGGACGCGCTCGACCAGGGCGTCGTAGCCGTCGAGCTCGAAGGTGACGTCCGCGCCGTCGAATTTCATATTTCCCAATTTCATATTTCCCATTGAGAGGCCCTTTCGGTGAGAAGCGGTGAGGGGTATTCGACCACGGTATGGCCGCGGGCCGAAGTTTGTAACCCTTTTTCCCAATCGGGAAGCGTTTCATAACGATATGCGGGCACGATGCTCGATTTTTGGGAATTACAGATGGAGCCCCGTCCGCTTCGCCGCCCCGGTCGCGCAAACGGCGCCCATGTCGGGAACCATGAACCCGCGCCCGCCGCTGATCTCATGGGCGTGCCTGGTCAGCATCATGGCGCGCAGGTCGATCGCTTCCCTGATTTTGTCGATTCTGCCGCGCTCGTTGGCGATGAACGGGTTGCCGAGGAGGATGTCGCAGGCCTCCTCCGAGAAGCCCTTGAGCCCGGACGGGTCGAACCAGGACAGGTTGCGGCAATATCTGCCGAGTTGTTCGTCGATCTTGCGGGCGAAGGGACGCATCATGCCGGCCCGCGGGGTCGTGTAGCCGTCGAAGGGCTGGGAGAGCTCGCGGTCGCACCAGAGGGCTTCGCCGGTGTCGAACACCGGCGCCGCGCGGAGCCATTCCCTGCTCTCGCTGTCGATGAGCACGCCGAAGTTGTTCCAGTGCCTATCGAAGTTCGCCATGAGGTAGTCGATGACGAGCATCTTCTCCACGTCCTCGCGCACGTCGAGCCCGTGGGCGGCGCAGGCGGACACGTAGAAATCGTGCAGCCCGAGGTCCGAGGGGCGTTTCGACGAGCAGAGCAGCGCCCAGGCCGGCACGAACTCGGTGACCTGGTCGGTCATGGGTTTGCAGCGGGAGGTCCACTTCATGAAGCCGCCGTCCTCGAGCTCGTAGGCGACATAGTCGCCCTCGTCGAGCAGCCGCGAGCACAGGACGCTGGCGATCTTCTCGTTGAACGGTTCCTGGAACCTGCCGGAGGATCGCCCGGACTTGACCAGCATCCGCTGCCCGCCCTCGATCGTCCAGCGTTTCGGCAGGTTGCCGTTCAGGGCCGCATCGGGCGATGAGGCGAGGAGGTCGGCGTTGCCCCTGATCTTCTCGATGAGGGAGGGGACCGACGAGGCGTCGTGCGGAAGAAGCAGCTCGCCGAGCTCTTCGCTGAAATCGTTCTCGAAGCAGTTGACGTCGCGCCATGTGGATGCGGATCCGGCGGGGCGGATCCAATATTGGTCGGACAGCGATGCGCCGAAACCAGAGGCCATGAGGGAGGCGGCCGACGGGTAGCCGACGGCGCGAAGGCGGTCCGCGGCATCGGGGCGGAAATCGGGGATGCCCCTGTTCTTGAACCAGCTCGAGAGCCTGTCGCGCGTGATGTTGCCCGATGGGTCGGTCGCCATAAGGGGGGCATGCGCCGCATCGAGGACGTGGGTCTTGCCGGTCACGGCCTGGCGGTCATGGTTCCAGGTGAACTCGGCGACCTCGTGGTCGCTGCACATGAGGGTGAGCCGCGAGAGCTCGGGCTGCCTGCTGTCCATCATCTGGCTCCGATCGTTGCTTAATTGACTATGGCGTTGCCGTCATTTTATCGCACGGCGGGCGCCGGCGCGCGAATCGTTACGAAGACCCGTCTACTCCCAGTGCCCGGCCACATCCACGACCCAGTGCCTACCGGTCGCCTGCTGCTCGTAATGTCCCTGGTCCTCGCTTGTGGTATATGAGTCGTCGGTGTAGCCATCATGGTTCTGACCTTGAGCATACATCGCGTCGCTATGGGCATAGAATCCGTTCTTCGAGTCGAAGGTCGCGCCGCAGGCGTTGCAGATGAAGCGGCCGTGGCGCACGTACACGACGTTCGGAACCCAGACCTGGCCGTAGTCGGTCTCCCAGTGCCCCTGCTCGGGGACCCACTTCTTCTGGGATTGCGCGGAGCCGGATGCCGACGAGCTCGAGGACGAGCCGCCGGACGCCTGCGTCGCCGCGTTGCCCTTCGAGTCGTTCTTCTTGGTATCGGACTTGGTGTCCGCCTTGGCGCCGGAATCGTCGGCCTTCGCGCTGCCGTCCTCGGCCGTCTCGGACTTGTCGCCCTCGTCTGCCTTGGGGGCGGCTCCGGCCTCGATCTTGCCGCCGGCCGAATCGGCCACCGTTCCCGCGTTCTGTTCGTAGCCGGCGTCATGCACGCCGTCGGAGTTCCAGACGCCGTCGGATATCACATGCCCGCCCGAGCCGTTGACGACCTCCGCGGTGGTGCCGCCGGAGGGCGCTGCGGCGGGCGAGTTCGTGACGGCGACCTGGACGTTGCCGCCCTCGTCGACCGCGGCCCAGGTGACGGTCTCGATCGTCTTGCCGCCGGTCTCGCATCCGTCGAGCGAGCGGGCGAGCGCGGCGCTGCGGCGGGCGGTGGAGTCCACGGTCGCGGCGGCATCGTCGCCGGCGCGCTGCGTCACGAAGACGCGGCCCTTGCCGGTCGTGACGGTGACCTCGTCGGCGGGGGCGCCGACGTCCTGCCCGTCGAGCGTGAGCGTCGGGCATATCTTGGCGATGTCGGCGGGGGCGACGGATTCGGCGCCGGCCTTCTCTACGGCCGAAGGCGTGCTGTCGATCGGCTCTGGTCGGTTGGATGCGATGGCGATTCCGGCGCCGCCGACGGCGAGCGCGGCGGCGAGTCCGGCGCAGATCGCCGCCTTGCGGCGCGCCTCGGGCTCCGCCAGGAGGTCGCGGATCTTTTCAATCGGGTTGTTCTTCATGGCATGGTCCTTTCGAGATATATGCCTGTTCGGTTTTTCGTTTGGCCGGTTCCCTCCGGTGCGGTCCTAGCGCACCGAGGAATATTCCGGGAGCATGGGGGCGCGGTCGCTGTTCGCCGCCGTCGGCGGCACGGTGTCGTCCTTCTTCGTTCCCGCGTGTCGGCGGCAGGCCGAGATGAGATGGAAGGCACCCTGCCCGATGAGGGCGACGGCGCCGATCGCGCATGAGGCGACGAGCAGGACAAGCGACCCCGCGAGCTTGATGAGTTCATAGCCCAGCCTGATGAAGGGCCACAGGATTGCGAGCGCGAGCGCTCCGATGATGATGGTGGGCAGCATGGCCGGTCCTTTCCCTTGGGTTTCCCTAAGCGCTCAGTCCCCGGTATCGGGAGGATCGAGCGGCGCGATGGCGACGTAGTCCTCGTTGCGGCGGCGCAGCACGAACGTGGTCTTCTGGTCGTGCGCGTTCCGGCAGAACGTGAACAGGCGCCGCAGTACCCTCGTGTACTGGTTGCAGGCGTATTTTCCTTTTGCCCTGTATCCCGGGTCCACGGGGACGATGGCGACGTATGCCCGGCCCTGCTTTAGCACGGTGCAGGGCATCAACGTGTCATGCACCCGCTTCGCGATCGAGGCGAAGTTGTTCTTGAGTTCGGTTATGCCGACCGGCGCGGGCGGCGGCAGCTGGGCGCTTCCATCCATTTCGGCACCTCCTTCCGAGATAGTGCGTTTATCGAGATGGGAAGCGGTTTTATCGCTTTCTTACCTTTTTTATACCCGTTTTTATTCCCTTTTTTGTGCCTCTTTTCCATGGTGTGACATGTTTGTCGGAAAAATCAGCCGACGAATACCGTGAGGGTCCTCGCGCGGCCGCCCGCGAAGTTGGCCGAGCAGGTCACGAGGGTGACGACGCGCTTGGCGCCTGCGCAAAGCGCGTCGCAGCCGTCCGCCTTCGCCGTGGCCTGCGCCGAGAGGGCCGAGAGCCAGGCGCGCAGCTCCGCGGTTCCGTTGAAGTCGAACCTCTGTATGTCGGCGAAGCTCTTGTCGACGGACATCGAGAACGCCGGGTGGAGGCTCACGATGCCCTCGGCGGGCGTCGACCAGCGCATGTCGCCGAGGGTATCGAACTTCTCCTGCCGCCAGGCGTCGCGCAGGTAGGTGAACATCTCGCCGTCGAAGTTGAGGTGGTGGCCGTAGACGAGCGCATGGCGCCCGTCCGCCCCGCAACGCGGGTCGAGGTAGGGGCACCCGGAGAACGACCAGTTGCGGTCGAAGTCATGGTTCAGATAGAACCCCTTGGGGTCGCCTTCCCGGGGCGAGACCACCGGGAAATCCACCGGGGTGCCCTCGACGGATACCCATGCGGCGATGTCCGGGTTGCGCGCGCGCAGGCCATCCCAGTCGATGCCGCCGCCGGCATCCGCCTCGGCATCGATGGAGAGTTCCCTGTAGACGGCGTCCTGATGGAAGATCGTCCATCCGATGAGGGCGGCGGCTGTGAGCGACACGGCGCATATGGCGGCAAGAAGGATGTCGAGCGGTTTGATCCGGCGTCGCTGTCGGCATTTCATGGGCGTCTCCTCTGGGATGTCAAGCGAAGGGGCCCGGCGCGGATATGCGTCGGGCCCCGGTCGAGGGCTATCTATCGGCCCTGTTCTCAGTAGCGGTCGCGGTAGCTGTCGCGGTATCCGTCATCGTACCCATAGGGGTCGCGGTCGTAACCGTCGGGATAGCGGTCGTCGCGGTATTCGCGCTCGTGCGCGTCTTCCTCATATCCGTCATCCTCGCCGCCTGCGGGAACAGGGTCCGGATAGGCGTGGCGGCGGCGGTAGATGAGCGCCGCGGCTGCCGCTGCCGCGGCGGCGAGGGTCGCGGCGAGGCCGATGATGACGTTGCGGCCGGTCTGGTCGAGGTTGGTCGGGGGCACCGTGACGGCCTTCGCCGTCTGGGTCACCTGGTCCTCGTCATGATCCTCGAGGCCGTCGCCGCCGCCGTTGCGGGTGAGGTCCACGCGGGCGTAGTTGTCGAGCGAGGTGCCAGCGGTGTAGCCGTCGGTGGCCTTCATGCGAACGATGGCGGGCGCATAGGCCGTCCCGGTCCCCGTGCCGGAATCGTCGGTATCGGAGCCGTTTTCGGCGGCGGTGTCCTCGGCGCTGGCGATGTCGTCATGGACGTCCTTGATGCCCTCGCGGTCCCAGCCGCCGTCGCGGGTGGTGAAGCCCTGCTCCACGCGGCCGTACTCGAAGCGGATCGCGGTGACGTGCTCGCCCTCCTCGAGGCCGAGGTCTGCCACGGCGAGCTCGGTGGCCTCGGTCGTGGGCACGTCGGCGCGCCAGAGCTTCCATCCGGTGAAGTCGACGGCTCGGCCGTCCTCGCCAAGGGTGGAGGCGGTGGCCTCGTCGGACAGCCAGGGGTTCTCATGGCCGTCGGAAAGCGTGGCGTTGGCACCGGACTCGTCGATATAGTCGTCGGGCGTCTTGTCGGTCCTGTACCAGACGTTCATCTTGCCGTCGTAGTCCTCGAGGGACTGCGGCGTGGTGATCGATGTGAGCTGAGCACGGCCGTCGACGGCGGCGGTCAGGTCGTCCTCGACCGTGAACTCGTCGGTCCAGGTGTTCGATGTCGAGCGGAAGTCGATGGTGTAGGCATAGGAGCCGTCGTCGGATGCCTTGGTCTCAGCGGTGTTCAGGCCGTCGCCGTTGGCATCGGTGTCCTTGGCGGTGGGGTCGGCGATCTCCTGCCGCTTGTCGATCTCGCCGCTGATGGAGATGGGCGAGTCGTACATCGTGACGGTCTGGACCTCGCCGGTCTTCCTCACCTCGAACTCGATGCTCTCGGCCTGGTCGTAGGCGGTCGGCGTGCGCTGTTCGGTGAGCGTGTACTTGCCGGGTGCGAGCGCATCGATCTCGTGATCCTCGGCGGTCGAGGTCCATGAGTCGACGGTCTTGCCCTCGGAATCGGTGACGGTGAGCTTGGCGCCCTCGATCTCGGACTCGTCGGTGATGTCGCGCTTGGAGATGCGGACCTTGGTGTAGTCGTCCTCGAAGGCCGCCTGGCCGGAGTCCCGGCCATCGATTCGGCCGTCGGCGCCGACGGTGAAGGTCTTGATCCCCGGCGCCTCGACGTATCCGGCGGGCGCTTCGACCTCGGCGACGCGGTACGTGCCGGGCGCGAGGTGCAGAAAGTCGGTCGAGCCGTCGGCGCCGGTCATGCCCTCTGTGGCGCTCTTGCCCTCCTTGAGCAGGACGGGCACCCGGCGGGCGCGGCCGCCGCTGACCAAGATGTAGGTCGGCCCGTCCCCGTCGATCTCGATCTGTCCGGCGGCTTTGCCGGCGACGGTCAGGTCGTATGTGCCGAGCCCGAGGTCGAGGGCCACGTACGCCGAATTGGCCTCGGACCAGGCGAGCTTGATGGCGGGCATGGCGTAACCGCCATCGGAAAGGACGGCATGATTGCCGAGCAGGCCGCCCGCGACCTTGGCGGTATAGGCCTTGCCGGCCTCGATCTCGACTTCCGCTCCCTCGAGCGTCTTGCCGTCCTGGGTGGCGGTCAGGGTGTACGTACCGGGTTTCATATCGACGGCATCGGGCCCGAGCTGGGTTTCCATGCCGTCGGCGGATTTGAGGACGAGGGAGGTTCCGTCATCGGCCTCGGATTTGACGTTTGCGGTGGATACGGCCTTCCTGATGGAGACCTCGGTCCCGGCGTCGGCTCGGACGGCGACGTTGCCGGCGGCGCTGCCGATCGAGATCTCGTCGTCGGTGTTCCAGGCCTGGAACTTTGCTCCGGGAAGCGTTGTGTCGGCGCCCATGACGGTCTTATCGACCTCGAACTTCACCGCAGCGTCGGACTGGTCGGATGCGGCTTTCACCTCGGCGGTGGCGCCGTCCTTGTAGGAGAGGGTGAACGCCACGGGCGTCTCGTCGATCACATGGCCCGAGGGGGGCTTGGTCTCGATGAAGGCGTAGGCCGCCGAGCTGCTGCCGAGGTAGAGTTTCTTGGTGGTGGCGCGGCCGTCCTGCCCGGTCTTCACATGGTCGACGACGTCTCCGGCCGCGGCGCGCACGGTGCCGTCGGGGGACACGATTTCTTGCTGCGCCACGACGTCGTACTCTGCGCCCTGAAGCGCCTTGCCGTCATGCGAGCACGTCTTCGTGATGGTCGCCTTGCCCTTCGCCTGCTTGTCTGAGACCTTGATGACGGTCACGGGGGAGGCCTTCTTGTAGTCCTTGGGGACCTCGAAGCCGACTGCATCGCCGTTGACGGTGTAGGGCGCCACGGCGGAGACCTCCTTGATGGAGTACTTGCCGGACTTGAGGCGCTGCGGGATCGTGACCTGCCCGGCGTCGTCGGTCGTGAAGGTGTCGACGGTGCCGTTGACGTCGTAGGGGTCGGTGAAGCTCATGGTCTCGCCGTTCGAGTCGAGCACTTGGAACTTGAAGCCGGAGAGGGGCACGGTGTTCCCGGTCTCGGCATCGGTCTTGACGATCTGGATGCGGCTGTTGAGCGTCTTGTCGATGACGCAGTAGTACTTCGTGGTGCCGTCCACGAGGTCGTCGGCCGAGATCGTCCAGTCGTCCACATGGTCGAAGCCCTCGGGCACCGTGGAATCGACCTCGCGGATCGTATAGCCCGCCGCGTCATAGGGCACGGCGCCGGAGATGCCGGCGTTGCGCTTGCCCGAGCCGAACCACGGGCGCGCCGGGTCGTCGGTCTTGGCCTCGGAGACGGAGGTCTCGTCGCAGGTGGCCGCGTCCTTGGTGGACGCGAAGCCGGCATCGTTGGTCGTCAGGGTTCCGACGACCTCATTGGTGGTATTCGAGATGATCTGGAATTGGACGCCCGTCGCGGCATTTCCCTGGCCGTCGTCGGATTCCCAGCTGTCGTCCTCGCCGCCCTTGGTCTTGGCGATCTCGATATCGAACGAAATCGGGTTCTCGGAGAAGTCGTTCTCAGGCTCGAGCTCAAATATGCCTTCTGCGCGAGGGTCATCGCGACTAATCGTATATTTATGAACAGTAGTGTCCAGCTTGTAGCCGGCAGGTGCTTTGGTTTCGGTTACAGTCAGCTCTCCAAGGGGAACATCGCGAATAACCGCATAACCGTTTTCGTCGGTCGTGACGGTCACGGGTCCCCATGAGGGCGATGACAGGGATGCAATCGAGTACTCGGCACCCTTGAGCGAAGCGCCGGATTGTGCCCCGCCGAGCGTAGCCGAGTCCTTCTTATTGATTTTGATACGCACCGTGCCAGGGTCGTCCTTCAGCTGCTCGGTCCCGGCGGAGTTGCCGGTCCTGAAGGCGATATGCCCCTTGTGGAGCGTATAGCCCGCGGGCGCCTTGGTCTCGACGGCGTAGTAGGCCTGGTTGGGCTCGAGGTCCAGCGCGGCGTTGCCGGCCGCGTCGGTGACGATATGCGAGACGAGCGCGTTGTCGGAGGAGCGGTAGATGTCATACTCGGCGCCCTCGACGGAGTACTCGGAGTTGCCGTCGGTGATGGAGACGTTTGCCGAGCACTTGGAGAAGGTGTAGCGGACCTTGTTCAGCTTCCACTTGATCTTGAAGAAGCCGGCGCCGGCCTGCGTGAAGGTGGTCGGGACGGTGACGCCGATGATCGCCTCGTCGCCGTTGACGGCGGTGATGCGCACGGTCTGGCCGTAGTCGTCGTCGGTGTGGACGGCCTGGTTGTAGGAGTGGTCGAGCTGGCCGGAGGGGTTCACGCCGACGTGCCCGCAGGTGAGGTCGACGCTCGTCGCGTTGGGGATGGTCACGCCGGAGACCGTCTGCGCGGCGATCGTGCAGGAGCGCTCGATCGACCAGGCTCCGGACTGGAGGGCGGAGACGTCGACGTTCTGCGTGCCGAGCGCCTGGTAGATCGTCTTGACCTCGTAGCGGCCGCCGGACGGGTTCTCGACCGCCGGCAGGGTGGCGCCGGTGGTGGTGCCGGTGTACCTGTTGTGGCCAGCGGTATGGAAGGACATGCCGGCCCAGGGCGCGGACTGGAACTCCCACGTTCCGATGTTCCACACGTTTCCGGCGAAGGCCTCGGTGGCGAGCGACGCCAGCCAGGAGCCGACGTTCTTCTCGGCGTCGTTGGCGAGCTTGATGTCGACGCTGCGCACGCCCGCCGCGGCGATGAGGATGTCAAGCGTTCCGGTGTCCTTGTCGTAGGTCCACATGTCGAGGTCGCGCGTGTACTCGATGCCGTTGACGGTGACGGACTCGATCGTGGCGTCGGAGATCGACTTGCGGGCGGCCTTGTCGCGGGCGAGCGTAATCTGGGTATCGGGGGACGAGACGTCGACCGAGGCGGTTCCGGACTTGGCCGCGCGGCCGTCGACGTTCTCCGCCTCGACCCTCACGGGGAAGGTGTTCGCCGCGCCCTTGTCGGGCGTGGCGTAGAGGAGCTGGATGCGGGAGGATGCGACCTTGTACTCGCCGGCCTTGTTCTTGACCGTGTACTTCTTCGGCACGTAGACGAGCCCGGTGGCCGCGTCGAACTTGAGGCCGCGGCGCATGGCGGCGTCGGCGTTGTTCTCCGATGCGCCCCAGTCGGCCAGCGTCGCGCCCGAGATGTCGGAGCCGGCGCGGCCCACGAGGTAGTCGGACGAGTCGTCGAGGTCGTAGAGCACGGCATGGCTCACGGCGTTGGATTTCAGCGCGTCGCTGTAGTCGCCCATGCCGTCGCCGTCCGTGTCGGCCCACAGGCCGTCGAGCGTGGGCGTGGCGACCTTTCCGGAGTCGACCGTGGTGGTCGTGACGGTCAGCACGTCGCGGCGCTCGAACTTGTCGAGGCCCGAGAGCGATTCGTCGAGGTTGGCCTTGATGTAGGCCTTGTCCGAGGCCTGCTTGGCCTGCTTGGCCGAGGCATCGGTGGCGACGGCCTCGAGGGCGGCCGATCCGTTGGAGCCGTTTTCGTAGAAGGCGCACGTCACGGTGGTGTCCGTCTCCGCCTTGAAGGTGGCGCGGCCGTCCTCGACTTCGAGCTTTGCGGCCTCGGACCCGTCGCCGGCGAAGGCCGTGAGCGAGTCGGCGAACCAGCCGTCGTCGGGCGTGACCTCGACGGTCACGTTCGAGCCCTTGTCGACCGTGACCGTGTCGCTCTCTGCGTCCTCGCCTGCGATGGCGAGGACGCCGTGCTCGCCGGCGGCGAGCGTCACGGTCACGGTCTCGGGCTCCGCCGCCGCCTCCGCCCAAGCGGACGGCACGGAGGTACCGAGCAGTCCGAGCACCTGGCTCAGGGCGAAGACGATGGACAGGGCGCCCACGCCGAGGCGCCCGAGCGTCGCGCGGGCGGTATGGCTGCCGCTTCCTGTATGCTTCATCTCGGCATCATCCTTTCCATGTCCTTGGCGCCGGCCGGGATACCCCGGCGCGGCGCCCGTAATCTGAGATATGTTACCCAGCCTGTTGCCGGTCTACAACGGTGACCGCCGGGACTTTCCGAATGGGAAGCGGACTCCGCTCGCCCTACGCTCCGCCGTCTCCCAGAGAGCCGTTCCGGTAATCGCCCTGGGGGGACGCCTTGAGGCCGAGAAGGTAGTCGGCCGATACGTTGAGCGTGAGCGAGAGGCGCACGATCGCGTCGAGCGTGGGCGTGCGCTGTCCGTGCAGCGTCCTCGAGATGACCGCCTCGGACACGCCGGAGAACTCCGCGAGCTTCCTGGCGGTCATGGCGCGCCCCTCGAGCGCCGCGGCGAGCCGGCGCTGGCAGGTCGCGCGCAGCGCCGGGTTGATGTCGAGCTCGGCGAGGGGTACGCAGCCGTCCCCGTCGCGCGTGACGGCGGCCATGGCCTACCGTTTCCCGCGAGCGCGGCGCGTGCCCGTGCGGCCCGCGCCGCCGGTGCCGCCGTCCGGCCTCTCGCCCCGGCAGAACTCGACGAACCCGGTGTAGGGCGCCTCGCCGAGCTTCGCGTCGGTGTCGAACGTGCCGCTGCCGTCCTTCTTCGCCAGGCCGGTCAGGTGGACCGTCTTTCCCGACAGGATCGCCTTGGCCTGGGACTTGGTGAGCTTCTTGCCGTTCTGGACGATGTTGAGCTTCACGCCGCAGCCCTGGAGCAGCCGCCAGCCCTCCTCCTTGCCGGCCCACTTCGAAGACGAGCACTGCCACTGCTTTCCGCTGCGCGACAGCACGATCGGCGCTCCGCAGGCCGGGCACCGGCACAGCTCCTCGCGGCCGGACACGGCCGCGGCCTGCGCGGGGTCGAAGCCGCCCTCGAGGTCGGACACGACCGCGGCGGTGTAGCCCTCGATGCCGGAGAGGAAGTCGGACAGCGACCCCTCTCCCCGCTCGACGTGCGACAGGGAGAGCTCCCACTTCGCGGTGAGCTCGGGGGTCTTGAGCGAGTCGCACACGATGTCGATCAGCGTCTCGCCGCGCTCGGTGGCCGAGAGCGTCTTGCCTCGGCGGCGGATGTACTTAGCCTTGATCAGCTTCTCGATCATGCTGGCGCGGGTGGCCGGCGTCCCCAGGCCGCCGGAGTGCATCGAGTCGTCCTCGATGGCCGCCTTCAGCTCGCGGTCCTCGATGGATCGCCCGGCGTGCTCCATGGCCGACAGAAGCGTAGCGTCGGTGTAGGGCTTCGGCGGGGTCGTCTTGCCGTCCTTCACGCGCACGTCGCCCTCGCCCACGGTGAACGAGTCGCCCTGCTCGATGTCGGCGGGGATGGCCTGCGCCTCGTCCTCGTCGTCGGGGACCTTGCCGCCGTCGGCCAGCGCGGTACGGCACGCCTCGTCCACGGCGATCCAGGACGCGTCCGTGACGGTGCTGCCCGAGGCCGTGTAGGCGTCGCCGCAGATCTCGGCCTCGACCTTGGCCTTGAGCTTCGTCGCGGGGTCCATGGTGGCGGCCATGAGGCGGCAGCAGATGAGGATGGCCACGGCGCGCTCGGCGCCCGCGAGCGCCGCCATCTCCTTGGCGCCGAGCAGCGCCGTGGGCAGGATCGCACCATGGCCGTGGACCTTCGAGTCGTCGGCCACGCGGGCGACGTCGGAGCGCGACGCGTCGAACCCGGCCGCGGCGGCCTCGCCGACGATTCCCGGCACCGCGATGGCCGAGAGCACGCGGGCCGTCTCGGGGATGTCGGACTCGCCGATGTAGCGGCTCTCGGTCCTGGGATATGTCGCCAGCTTCTTCTCGTACAGCGTTTGCAGCGCGTTCAGCGTTTCCTCCGCGGTGAGGCCCGCGCGCGTCGATGCGTCGCGTTGCAGCCCGGTGAGGTCGTAGAGCTTGGGCGCGCGGCACTTCTCCTGCCTGCGCTCGACCTTCAGGATCGCGCACTGCGACCCGACGGCCGCATGGGCGCGGCGCTCGGCCTCCTGACGGGTCTTCAGCTTCTCGCCGGCGAGGCGCACGTGTGCCGTCCTGCCGACCGAGCACTCCACCTGGAAGAAGGGGACCGATTTGAAGTCGCGGATCGCGCGGGTCCGCTCGACGACCAGCGCCAGCGTCGGGGTCTGGACGCGGCCGGCGGACAGGCGCGAGCCTTCGTAGAGGCACGATAGGGCGCGCGAGGCGTTGAGGCCCACGAGCCAGTCCGCCTTGGCCCTGCCCTCGGCGGCGTCGGCGAGGCCGTCGTAGTCGGAGAGGGGCTTGGCGTGGGCGAGGTCGGTCCGCACCTGCTCTGGCACGAGCGAGGTGGACCAGAAGCGGCGGACAGGCTTCTTGCAGCCGGAATGGGTCCAGACGCGCCGGAAGATGCCCTCGCCCTCGCGGTCGGCGTCGCAGGCGTTCACGACGAGCTCCACGTCGGCGCGGTCGAGCAGCCCTTTCAGGACCTTGTACTGCTCGGGCGCGGTGACGCTCCACCTCCACCGCTCCGGGATCATGGGCAGCTGCGACATCGACCAGTGGCCGGACCACTGCGGGTAGTTCTGGGGGAAGTCGAGGTCGATGATGTGGCCGCGGCACCAGCTGATGAGGTAGCCGCCGCCCTCGATATAGCCGTCGCGGCGCTCGTGGGCGCCGACGGCGTCGGCGATGCCGCGCGCGACGGACGGCTTCTCGGCGATGATGAGTGTGGGCATGCCGCTCCCCCCTACTCGGAGAAGGAGACCGAGCCGGCGGCCATGTCGGCCACGCCTCGGTAGGTCTTCTGGCTCGAGGGCATCCAGACGGTGAACGTGACCGTGCCGTCGTCGTTGTGCGTCACATGGTCGCGGGAGAACAGCGCGGAATCGGCATCGGCGCCGCCCTCCTTCTCCGCGGCGAACGCGCGCCATGCGTCCAAAAGGGCGCCGGCGCAGGAGTCACCGATGTACTTGGCGGCCTGCTCGGTGTCGGTGATGGCGAAGGTCTTTTTGGGCGCCGCGGCGCTCTGCTCGGTGGCGTCGGCGTCGGCCGCCGTGTCGGCGCGCGAGTCGATCTGGTCCTGCGCGAGGTCGTCGTTCACGCCGTCCACGCGCTCGAGCAGGGGGAAGACGGTCCAGGTGCCGTCGGCGTAATGCGCCGAGTAGCAGTCGCCGGTGCCCTTCACGCGCATGAACACGACGGTGCCGTTGTCGGTGGCCTGGGGCTTCTTCTTGATCGAGACCGTGATCTCGTCGAGCCCGTAGCCGTTGGTGCGCATGGTCGAGGCCACGGCGTCGCAGAAGCTCTCGCGCTTGGTCGCGGTCATGCCCGAGAGCTTGTCGAAGCCCTCGAACCGAACGCCGGAGGTCTCGGACGGGTCCGGCGACGCCTCGACTTTCTTCTCGTCGCCCGCCTCCTTCCCGTCCTGCTCGTCGCCCCCGGCGGCGCTGCCGCCATCGACCGCCTCGGTGGCGTCCTGCTCGCGGCCCTCGTCGCCCGCGGTGCCCGTGCGGGAGCACGAGGCGGCGTCGAGGCCGAAGCCCAGCGCGATCACGCACGCCAGCGCGATCAGGCCGTAGGCCAGCTTCCTCTTGGGGTCGTTCTCGTTGGCCGGGTTGAACCTGTCGGTCATGTTCATGTTCGTTTTCCCTTTCATTCATTCGATGGGCTAGAGGATGCTGCCGCTGTTGACGGACGAGCAGACGCGCTTGCCGCCCCATTCGGCCTTCCAGCTCGAGCTGCCGGGGTTGCCGCTCCTGTAGAAGCGCGACCTCTCCACCTCGAACTCGATGACGTTCTGGCCGTTCGAGTGCCCCCACTTGTTGCATCCCTGGTCGTTGGGGTTCTTCGCGTCGGCGATGACGCACTTGATCACGGTGCCGTCCGACAGCGTGAAGTCGACCTTGTCGCCGACGCGCCCGTACGTCGTCGTGCAGGCGATCAGGTAGCGGCCGTTGTAGGTCGCGATATCGTCGTCGTACTTCGCCCCGGCGAGCGACCACTTGGAGTGGACCGCCGCCTGCGACGTCCCTGCCGCCCACGCGGTGTCACGGCCGTTGACGTAGCAGCCGCGCGGGGTGTAGAAGGTGACGGAGTACCCGCCGTTGCCGTACTGTTCGGGGATGGTGACGCCCGCCCCTCCGGTAGGACGCAGGATCGTGTCCCAGGCGTCGTTCCAGTAAGACCCCAGCGATACCTCGTCTCCCGACGAGTCGCCGTCGGCGCCGTCGAGGTCTTCGTGCGCGCCGTAGTCCTTGCCGTCGCCGGCATAGATCTCCGTGTGCTGCTCGGTGTTGATGAGGATGTCGCCGCGTTGCAGGGAGTCCATCTTCCCGTCCCACTCGACCTTCTCGAAGCCCGCCTTGAGCAGAGGTTCTGCCATGGTGGAGGTGGTGAACGGGTACGTACCCAGCTGCTCGGTCGTGCAGTAGCCCGAATCGACGAGGCAGTAGTAGACGAACGACGAGCAGTCCATGTTGGGGTTGTGGCATCGCGTGGACTGCGAGTACCCGATGGAGTCGTCGTCGACGTAGCGCTGCGCCTGGTCCAGGTAGCCCTCGGCGCTGCCGCCGGAAGACGAAGCGGCGGCGCCGCCGATGACCGCGCTGAGCAGCGACATCCCGACTAGGCAGACGATGGCGGTGCCGCCCGCGGCGGCGCCCGCGGCGGCCAGGCCGCGCCATCCGAGGACGGTGTTCGTGGCGGCCGCCTTGGTGCGGCGCAGCTGCATGATCTTGCCGCGGATGCCGGAGGTGTCGGTCCCGGCGAGTCGCCCGGCCTTGGCGCCGAGCCGCCCCGCCTTGTTCTCGAGCCGCTTCTGCCTCAGGTTGATCCAGCGCCCGAGCAGCGACTTGTCGGACATGCCGGCACGGCGCATGGTGTCGGCGCGCTTCCTCTTGTGCTCCAGCTGGTTGAGGACCTTGTCCTGCTTGGCGAGGGCCTTCTTCGATTTCGCGTCCCAGCGGGCCATGCGCCTGCGGGCCCGTCCCGCCGGCAGCCTGTCGACGACGGCCTTTCCCTCGCGGTAGAGGTTGCGCGGGTCCGCCTGGGTCATCGCCGCGTTGGCGACGGTGTCGGCGGCGCGCGCCCCCTCGTCGGCGATCTGGGCGTTGCCGTCGGAAAGGCCGATGGCCGCGCTCACCTCCAGCGCCGCGCGGGGGCTGTGCAGGGCTCCCTTCGCGACCCCTGTGGCCGCGCCCTTGGTCGCCCCCTCGGCGGCACCTTTGGCCGCTCCGAGCGCGTTTCCGACGGACTCGCTGACGCGGTCCTTGAACACGGACCTGGCGGCCTCCCCGCGCGTGAGCTCGGGGAGGGCCGATTCCTTGTAGGGCGCGACGGCCTTCTGCTTGTATGCGGGACCGTCGTGCTGCACGGCGTACTCGAGGGAGGAGTGCTTGACCTTCTCCATCTCGAGCGGGCTCGCCTTGTCGGTGACGGTGGGCTTCTCGTCTGCCATCTCGGGTCACGCTACCCGCGGCGGGCGGCATCGGCGCGCCCGTCCTCGTTGGAGTACTGGATCAGGTCGTCGAGCTTGGTGGTGACCATGCGGTAGATGGCCGAGTCCGTCGGGATGCGGTTCTCGAACGGGATGATCTTGCCGCCGGCGACCAGCAGGCCCTCGCCGGGCCCGGCGTTGCGCATCATCGCGACCTGGCGCTCGGAGAGCTTGATGACCTCGCCCAGCGCCGCGGCGTCCGACGCCGACTGGCCGAGCAGCACCAGGAAGTCGGAGTTCGCCAGCATCAGGCGGCTCTTCTCGTTGTTGATGATGCGCTCGATGTTCTGGGTGATGCCGGTAGGGATGGCGCCGTACTTGCGCGAACGGGTCCAGAGCTGGTCGAAGTACGAGATGGCGTAGTCGTTCTCGAAGAGCAGCTGCATCTCGTCGATGAACACCCACGTGCGGACGTGGCGCTCGCGGTTGCGCACGATGCGGTTCCACGTCTGGTCGAGCAGGATCAGCAACGCCAGGCCCTTCATGTTGTCGGCGCAGTCGCGGATGTCGTAGACGACGAAGCGCTTGTGCGTGTTCACGTTGGTCGGGTGGTTGAACAGCGAGGCCTGGCCGGTGACGTAGCGCTCGATGGTGACGGCGAGCATGCGTCCCTCGGGCTCGGGCTGCTGGTTAAGCATGTTGTAGAAGTCGATCAGCGTGGGGATGTCGCGCTGGTCGTGGGTGGCGAAGTAGCGGTCGTAGATGCGCGAGACGCAGCGGTCCACGAGGGTCTTCTGCATCGGCGAGAGGTTCTTGGCCATCATCTCGACCATCGACATGATGGCGTCGACCTTCATGGCGAGAGGCTGTTCGCCCTCCACGAGCTCGAGGTCGAACGGGTTGATGTAGGTATGCGAGTCGCCGGAGATCTGGACGACCTCGCCGTCCATCTCGTGCGCGACGTTGATGTACTCGCGCTCGGGGTCGAGCACGATGACCTCCGCGGTGGGGTCGGTGAGCAGCGTCCACAGGATCGTGTTCTTGGCCGTCACCGACTTGCCGCGGCCGGGCTTGCCCAGGATGAAGCCGTTGGGCGCGACGGCGTCGCGGCGGTTGTAGAAGATGAAGTTCTTGGACGTCTGGTTCTGGCCCATCCACATGCCGCCGCGCTCCATGAGCTCGACCGACGTGAACGGCACGAGCGCCGCGAGCGGCGCGGTCGTGAGGTTTCGCACGTAGGGGATGTCGCAGCGGCCCGTGGGCAGCATCGCGGCAAAGCCCTGTCGCTGGAGCTTCACGAGCGGAACGGCTCGGCAGGTGAAGCGGCGGAACACGTCCTGGATGGCCCCGGAGTTCTCGTCGCAGTCCTCGAGCGAGTCCGCCCAGGTCATCGTGGTGCAGGTGAGCGACCACATCTTCTGGTCGCGGCTCACGAGGTCGTCGCGCAGGTCGCGGGCGTTCTCCATGGCGTCCTGGAGGTTGGTCGGCAGCATCTCGTCGGTGATGTACATGGTCTGGGAGTGCTTGAGCACGTAATCGGACTTCTGCACCTTGAGGTCGGTGTTCATCGACTCGATGGTCTCGATGGCGCGCGACTGCTCCCAGCTCGTCATGTCGAGCGTGATCACCTGGTTGATGGGCAGCTCCGCCAGGCTCGAGACCATGTCGGAGCGGACCGACCCCGCCCACTTCTGGAGGTAGAGCGCCTGGCCGACGAATCCGTTCCATGAGATATGGGTGTCGTCGATCTTGGTGAGGTCGGCGGGCGCGACGAGGTCCTTGGTGGTGTAGCCGAGCTGGATGGCGCTCGTGCCGTGCTCGTCGGTGACCTTCAGGTCGTCGAAAGAGACGAAGCCGCGCGGGTCGCGCGGGTTGGTGATCGAGTCGATGATGCGCAGCAGCTCGTTTCCGCGGACCTCCTCGGAGGAGATCCCCATGTTCTTGAGCGAGCGCATGACCTGCTCGGTCGCGCGGGCGAGCTGCGGGGACGCCTGCTCGCGGGTCGGCGCCTCGACGGTCACGATGAACAGTCGGCGCCTCTCGACGTTCTGCTGGGTCTCGGCGACCTTACTCTCGATGATCTGGTTGATGTCGCGGCGGAAGCGGTTGCCGGCGTAGTCGCCCTCGACGGGCGGCAGGAAGGCGTCCTCGCGGAACGCGTCGCGGTCGATGACGCGGCACAGGATCTTGACCTGGAGGTGCACGGTGTTGTCGAACGTGTTGAGCAGTTCCGACCAGTTCTCGTAGATCTCGCGCTGCTCGGACTCGCGGGCCGCCTGGAAGCTGGCGTCCTGGAACTCCACGACGCGGCTGTAGACGCCCTGCTGGAGCTTGATGGTGCCGTCCTCGCACAGAAGCTCGTAGCCGAGCGCGTCCTGCGTGCACTTGTCGGCGCGCAGCACGAGCGTGCCGGGGTAGTCCTCAGTCGGCAGCAGGCGCTTCATGCCCTTCTTCTTTCCGGCCTTCTCCGCGGCGCGCTCGCGGCGCTTGCGGGCCTTCGCGGCCTTCGCGTTGAGCTTCTGCTGGCGGCGTGCGTCGCGACCCTCGGCGCGGACGTCGTCGCGGCTCTCCTCGCGCCGTCCATGGCGCCCGTGCCCGTCCGTATCCTCTGCGCGGGGCGCGTCGCGGTAGTCATCGTATGGGTCGCGCTCCGGCTGGGGTGCGGACTCGCGGTACGCCGGCGTGCTCGGGGATGCCGGGGACTGGCGGTAATAGTCCTCGTACGGGTCGCGGGCTGCGGCGAGTGGGGCATGTTCCCCGTAGGTGCCGCGTCCGCCGGATACGGCGTAGTCCCCATACGGGTCGCGGGCGGCAGGTTCCTGCCCGCCGCGGCTCGGGGTGGAGCGGTGGTAGTCATCGTAGGGGTCGCGGGCCGGCTGGGGTGCGGGCTCGCGGTATGCCGGCGCGCTAGAAGGCGCCGGGGCCTGGCGGTAGTAGTCATCGTAGGGGTCGCGCTGGGCGGCGGCAGGCGTCGCGGCGCCCTCCCCGCGTCCGTATGCGGCCTGCGCGCCGTAGTCGTGCGCGGCGGGCTGCGGGGCCTCGGGCGCAGTCGCGGGCACGGGGACGTCCTCGGCGCGGTAAGCCGGTGCGGGCGCGGCGGGCGTCTGCTGGATGGGGGGCATGGTCGCGGTGGCGTCGGCGGACGGCGAGGCGGCTGCCGTGGGCGTGCCGCAGTAGGGGCACACCGCGGTGCCGTCCACGAGCTCGCAGTTGCAGTTGGGGCAGATCATGTTAATTTCTCCGTTATCTCTATGCCTCGGCCTCGGCGTCGGCCTCCATCGCCGCCGCCTTCTCCGCTCTGGTCTCCTTCTTGGGCTTCTTGCCGCCTTTCGCCTTGGCGGCGGCGCGGTCGCTGTACGGCGAGAGCGTCGGAGCGGCGAACAGGGCGACCTTCGGCCAGTCGCGGTCGGCCTTCCAGATGGCGAACCACTGCTCGAACTTGAGGTCGTGGATGCGCCCGAGGCCGACGAGCCCGATTGCGGCGCACACGGTCATGATCAGCATCAGCCACATCGTGTTGATCTCGGTGAAAGACGAGATCCCGAGGCCCATGCCGGCGGCGGTGATCGCGATGGCGGCGCCGGTCGCGACCTGGCGGTACGTGAAGCCGAACAGCGGCCTTGCCTCGTAGTCCTGGATGTCCTTGCGCAGGATGATCTCTACCATCAGCCCATCGCCCCCATGATCGTGTCCGCTATATGCTTGGATTGCCCGCACAGCGCCGAGAAGCCGTAGCAGCCGGCCATGGACGCGAGCAGCGAGATGATGGTCCAGACCGCGTCGTCGATGCCGGGGTTCGGCTTGGTCGCCAAAAGCGACCCGGCTGCCGAGAAGCAGATCCCGGCGAAGGCGATGATCGTGATGAGGATCGCCGCCTGGAGGCACACGCCCGCGAACTTCTTGAAGTACCCGATGCCCGACGGCCTGGTCTCGCGCGTCGTGAGCATGACGAGCGGGAAGCCGGCGAATGCCGTCATCAGGTAGATTTCGAACATGCGGGTGATGGTGAGCGTGAGGACCTTGATCAGGCACAGGCCGGTCGAGACGAGGATGACCAGCGCCACGAGCGCGTAGCCGACCGACCACGCGAACTGGCTGTACCTGATCTCCATCATGGAGAGCATGAAGGAGTTGAAGCCCACGCCGCCGATCTGTCCGGCAGCAAGCGTGTCGGAGACCTTGTTGGCGACCCATAGGAAGACCTCGTACACGCCGCCGCACAGCTGCACGGTATGGCTGATGAGGACCATGACCAGCGAGAACTTGACGATGATCCAGACGTAGTTGCCGGCCATCGAGAAGTGGTCGCCGCGGTTGGTCGAGACCTCCTTGGAGAACTCGAGCAGGGCCCACACGCACGCGAGGCCCAAAAAGCCCACGCATATCGGCTGGATCACCTTGACCGAGACTTCCGCGGCCGCCGAGTACATCTTGGCGAAATCCGACCCCTTGCCGGTGAAGTCGAGCTTGAGCAGTCCCGAAGACGAGATGCACTGAAGCATCGCCTCGCCGCAGTCGACGCAGAAGCTCGCGATGCCCTCGGCGGTGCTGTAGACGAAATAGGAGACCCAGGGCCCTGCGTTTACGACATCGAAGCCCGGATACTCCCCGCAAGCGCCCATCATGAGGTCGTCATCGGTCCACATGGTGTTCGTGGTGGTGCTGGAGTCTTTCTTGCGGTCTTTGATCGCCTGGTGGTAGTCGTCCTTGTATTTCGCCTCGAAGCTCTCCTTGGAGGTCTCCACGGCCAGGGCCGGCGATGGGCAGGCCAGCGCGGCCAGGGCCGACGCGACGAGCGCGAGCGCCAGCACGGCCGCGAGCGCGGCGCGCATGGGGGCCGCCGGCCCGCCCGCGCGCCTGATATTTCCCGTTAGAGCAGTCATATGGAGTTCCCTCCGTCGTCCCTACATCGTGGGGAAGGTGAGGTAGCTGCCTCCGACCAGGCCGATTGCGGCCATTGCGCCGCCGAGGGCGATGACCCAGACCGCGCCCTCCTGGGCCTGCGCGTCGTGGGCCTTGCCGCCGGAGACCCAGCGGAAGACGCCCACGGCGGCGGTGATTCCGCCGACGAAGGTGAGGATCTGCCAGAGGTAGTTCAGGAGCTGGTTGAAGAAAGCCATGTTGGGGTTATCCCTTCTGTTGTCGCGGCGCCGCCCGTATGGCGTTGGCGCCCTGTTGACCCGCCGCGGCGGGTGAGATATGTCGACCGGCGGGGTCTCCCCCGCCGGGAGTCTCCTACATGAAGAACTCGGGGTCGAAAAAGGCGCGCGCCTCCTCGATGCGCCAGCGCATCTCCTCGATCTCGGCGTGGTGCGCGCGCTCGCGCTCGCACTTGCGGTCCCAGTTCCAGTCGTCCAGGTTGAACTCGCCGACCTCGCGCAGCTCGTGGTAGCGCGGGTGGTCGATCGTCCTGTACTTCTTGTCGAGGAACGGGAAGGCGTTCTTGATGAACACGATGCAGTCGTCGCCGCTGAACTTCTCGGGGTTGTTGCCGAGGTCGGCCGCGGCCATGAGCTCCTTGCCGATCTTGTTCTCGCTCTCAGACCAGTTGCCCTGGCGGCCGTGCGACTCGCTGCGGTTGCGGACCGTGGCGGTGAACTTGCCCAGGCGCTCAGAGATCTTCTTGTTGGTCTCGAGGTCGCAGCGGCCGAGGAATAGCGTCGTGTCGCAGTTGCCCTCGATGATGTCGGCGTTGTCCTTGTACATCTTCTTGAGCTGCGTGACCGATTGCAGGATGGCCGTGATATAAATCCAGCGCGAGCGCAGGGTCGCGATCTTGACGTCGAGGTCGGGGATGCGGCCGATGTTGGCGAGCTCGTCGAGGATGCAGTTGATCGGGATCTTGCAGTGGGAGCCGGGGTTCTTGTCGGCGATGGCCGTGTTGACGTCGAACAGCTGGTAGAGCAGCATCGCCAGGATGAAGTTGAATGTCTTGTCGGTATCGGACATGACCAGGAAGAACGCCGTGGGCTCCTGACCGATCATCTCCAGCTCCAGCTCGTCCTCGCTGAAGAACTCGCGGACCGCCGAGACGGCGAACGGCGCCAGGCGGACGTTGCACGACGCGATGACCGAGGCCTCGGTCTCCGGCGAGCCGGAGGTGGACTTGAAGCCCTTGTACTGCTTGATGACGAAGTACTCCTCGGAGGCCTGCGCGGCGGCCTCGTCGCCGCCGTGGTTGGCGACGATCCACTCCTCGAAGCCCTGGAAGCCGTCCTCGGCGGTCGTGCCGAGCATGATGATGTCCAGCGGCGTCTTGGTCTGGCTGGGGTTGTCCTTGCCGGCGAGCTGGAGCAGGTCGAGCATCTGCGGGAACGTCTGGTACTGCGGCTGGTCGGCGTAGAAGTAGAAGAGGTATCCCATGAGCGCCATGTAGAGCTGGCGCTCGGCCTTGACGAAGAAGTCCTCCTTCTCGGCCTCGGCGTTGCCCGACGTGTTCTCCACCAGCAGGTTGACGATCTGCATGATCGAGGTGGAGTCCTGGAGGTAGAGCAGCGGGTTGTAGTGCATCGATTGGTTGATCTGGTCGGGCTTGGTGTTGACGACCTTGAGCTTGTAGCCGTGGCGAAGGAAGAAGTTGCCGTACTGCTTGAGCGTGTCGCCCTTGGGGTCGGTCGTCACGATCGAGCTGTTGAGCTGGAGCAGGTTGGGGCCGACGAAGTTGAAGGTCTTGCCCGATCCGGAGCCTCCGAGCACGTAGACGTGCTTGTTGCGCTCGAGCGCCGGGTCCGGGATCTTCGACATCTGGAGCTCGGCGCGCTCGGACAGGATGATGTTGTCGTCCTCGATCTTCTCGACGTAGTCGGGCTTGGGGTTGGACACCTTGTTCGTCATGCCGAGCTTGGCCTTGATGAAGTCCTTCGGGTTGTTGCGGGCGAAGCGCAGCGCGTCGCGGGTGCGCTGCGGGATGCGGATGGGAACGCGCTTCACGGTCGAGGTGTGCGCGAACTGCTGCATCTCGTCGTCTCGCGCCCAGCGCTGGTTGCCGTACTCCTCGCCGCGCAGCTTCTTCTGCTCCTCGCGCTCGCCGGTCCAGTCGTATTTGGTCATGGCCACCAGCGCGATGGCGCCGAAGGCCAGGAAGAAGAACGGCATCGTGCGGGAGTCGAGGTAGAACGGGTCTTGCAGGATCACGGCCCACTCGGCGACGGTGTGGTTGGAGCCGACGGTGAGCGGGTTGTCTATGAACCAGGCGGCGATGCGGTTGAACATCCAGCCGCACAGCGTGCCGCCGAGGATGAGATAAAGGAATCCCCTGAGGGTGCGCATTGGCCTACTCCTCTTCCGCGGCGCTGCCGCCATCGTCGGGCGCCGCGGCGCGGTGGTAGTGCTTGCCGCCCTCGGTCTCGTCGCCATCCTGGACGCCCGCGGGGGCGGCCATGGGCATCGACAGTACGAAGAACGTCTTGAGTCGCATCGAGGCGCTGTCGAGCACGCGGTCCGCGATGGCCCCCTGCTCGGAGCGGGCGGGCGGGAACATGGCGAGGAAACCGTCGAGCTCGGTAATGGGGTAGATCCAGCGCGACCCCGCGAGCTTCGTGTAGTTGTAGTCCATGTGGGACATCGCGCGGTCGAGGTAGCTTTCCTCGCCGTCTACGAACCTGTTGCCCTTGATGGCGTTCGCGAGCGCCGCGCATCCGCGCGGGTCAAACGGGGAAGTGCGGGCGCACAGCAGGACCTCATGGACGTCGAGCGGGTTGACGCGGAAGCCGTCATGGCCCTCGCCGTCGTCGCGGATGGATGCGAGCTCGCCGTCGAGCGCGCAGTACCCGATGACGCAGGCGAGCAGGCGGCGCTCCGCCCGCTCGAGGTATTCCCTCGTGTAGCCGTACTCGCGGGCCGTCTCGGGGAACGCGCTGCGGGAGACGGCCGACGAGAGCGGCGAATAGTATTCGGGGTTGTCGCCGAACTCGAGGACGCCGTCGGCGTCGTATCTGAACGTGTCGGAGCTGCCGCGCGCGACGATCTCGTCGGCCATCGTCACGCACGAGGCGGCCAGGGTCTCAAGGTCGATCATCGGTGCATCCCCTCGTTGCGCGCGGGCATGGAGGGCTGCATCTTGCTCTCGGCGATCTTCTTGGCCGCCTTCGTCTGTCCGACGGGGGACTCAGGCGAGGCGGCCCGGGAGTTTCCCAAGGCCTCGCTGAGCAGCGCGGCGTTTTTCTCGGCGGCCGCGGCCTGCTTCGGGTCGATCTTCTTTTTGTTCTCTGATATGAAGCAGCCGCGGTCGATGGCGGCCTCGAGCACCATGCCGGGCGCGGCCGCGAACGCGGCCCCCTCGGCCTTCATCTCGTTGTAGAACTCCTTGCTGCCGTCCGAGCCGGTCTTCCAGAGCTCGGGTCCCTGGGTGGCATCGACTTCGGCGCTGGCGACGGGGCGGCCGTTGCGGGTGCATTCGAAGGAGGCCTTGTTCTCGTTGCCCGGGTCGAGGGTCACGCGGTACTGCTCTCGGGAGTGGCCGCCGGCCGACCCGACCCAGCTGTTGCGGCCGTCGCCGGTGCGCTCGAACTCCCAGTTGATGCCGTTGCGCTTGAAGGCGCGGGGATAGCGGTCCTGGTCGTCGCGCTCGATGCCGCGCGCGCACTCCTCGAGCTCCTTGCGGTCCATGCCGAAGGACTCGACGCCGATGTTGATGAGCGCCTGGGTCATGATGTCCATGTCCCGGCCCTGGATGCCGATGGAGACCGCGGGACTTCCGTCCATGGAGTTGACGGTGTCGAATACGGAGAACTTCACTCCGTGGTTCATGAGTTCGCGCTTGAGCTTCTGGATGTCCTCGCGATTGTCGGCGACCGCCCCGGGGAAGACCATGGCCTCGCGGTACTGGTCCGGGTTCTGGGCGCGCACGGTCTCGGCGGAGACGATGCCCTTCTCGCCGTGGCCGTCGACCATGTTCGCGGCCCCGTGCGTGAGGGCGCGGGCGAATCTCGCCGGTATGCGGTCGTTCCTGTTGCCGGCCGCGCGGGCTCGCCGCGCCTGGGCCAGGCCCTCGAGCAGGTACTTGATGATTTCTGAGGCTGATTGCACGGCTGCCGTGCCGGTCCTGAACGCGAGCTGTACCGCCTCGTCTTCTGCTGCCATTTCTTCTGACCCCTTCTGTAGAGCAGGTATGGATATGGGCCTGCTGGGGTCAGGTGGCGTGGCCGGGGTCGGCGGAAGGTCAGGTGGTGAGGTCGATGCAGTCGGCAGGCCGGACCATCGACGGTGGCATTATAACCAATTGCCTGAGTTTCTATTCAGTCGATTTCCGCCTGTTCGGGATGCAGACGGGATCGACCCCGACGAGCCTGGCGACGGAGTCGCGCGTTATCTTGCGGTGCCCCCGCTCGGGGGTCCACTGCCTGAGGTCCCCCGACTTGACGAACCTCTTGACGGTCGACGCGCTGACGCCCAGGAAGGCGCACGTCTCCTTGACGGTCAGGAACCTCGGCAGCGCCGCCAGGTCCTCGATGACTGAGCTCATTGGTCCTCCTCGGCGTCCATGACGGCGGACAGCGGGAGCTCCGCGTAGAGGCAGAGCTGGACGATCTCGAGCCCGTCGAGGGCCGGCGCGGCGCGCGACGCCGTGGAGAGCCCGAGCAGCCTCAGGACCTTGGGCAGCGGTATCCCCGTGCCGCGGACGATGTCGAGCGCCGTGTCGCCGGTTTCCGCGAGCGCTGCGGCGAGCGCGTCCATGTGTATGCCGTCTTGTCTGTTCATGTCGGAAGCCTTCCCGTTCCGTGTTCCGATACCGAAAGTATCCGGGTCGTTACGACCCCCGACGGGAACAGTATAGGAACGGGGGGATGGCGCGCGGTGCGATACTGGGCCGCACGGGGTAGAAAGGCCCCGTGCGTTTCGACACGGAAGGAAGTGATGCGTTCGATGAGGTCGAGGATTCCGGAGAAGTCCGAGCTGGCGGCGCAGCTCAAGCGCTACCGCTACGATGCGGGGCTGAAGGGCGATGAGGCGGGAGCGGTCATCGGCAAGAAGGCCACGACGGTGTACAAGTACGAGGCCGGGACCCTGTGGGTGTCGCCGGGGGACCTTCGGGCGCTGCTCAACGAGTACGGCGTGAACATGGTCACGGCCTTCACCGAGATCGGCGACCCGAGGGCGGGCGGCAGGAAGAAGGACGAGTCGGCCCTGCGCTGGCGCAAGATGCGCGCCTACTACGACATGATGGGCCCGGCCAAGCAGAGGACCCTGCTCGACGTCGCGAGGGCGATGGCCGAGGACTTCTAAGCCGTGCGCGTGCGCACATCAGCACACCGGCATATATGCGCATGCGCATATATCTATAGCTGCGCATCTGCGCAGTTAGGAATCTGCGCATCTGCGCGAATCAGCCCTTGCGCGGGAGCGCGCGGGCGCACGACGGCGCCTCCGCCTGCACAGGCTCGTCCTCGGCGATCGACGGCGCCCTCATGGCATGGGCGTCGGTGTCGATCCAGTGCTCCCCGGTCTCGGGGTCGTCGTGCTCGGCGAAGCGGTGGGCGACATGGCCGACGTCCTCGAACGGGCTGCGGGTGCTGACGAGGTAACGGCGGCGCGCCTGCGTGCCTATATGCCCCATGGGCGACTCGATATCGAACCAGGGCTGGAACATCTTCGGCATCGTGACGCAGCACACGTTGTCCTGCGGGTCGTAGAGGTGGAGCCGGCCGTCCTGCCCGAGCGCGACGGAATATCCCTCGGGCACGGCGACGTAGTTCACGACGCTGCAATGCGTGCGCGACGTGTCGACCTCGTCCATGGTGTAGCCGAGCTGGTGGGGCGGGATGAACGCGTTGTACGTGACGTATTCGGGGTGCTCGCGGATCTGCTCGGGCGTGAAGCACATCTCGACGGCGGCGGGCACGTCGATGTCGCCCGTCATGTAG
>DBEYUK010000026.1:0-10680 GCA_048181625.1 Collinsella sp.
GCTGCGCAGGGCCTCGTAGGAGAACACGCCGCGGCGGCGGTCTTCGATGGAGGTTGGTGTGCCGCCCATGATCATGCCCAGGTACTGCGCCTTGCCCTGGAGCGTGTCGTTGTACATGGTCAGGATCTTCTCGTAGTTGTACTGGCGCGTGATGGCGTTGGGAATCTTATACAGATTCACGAGCTCGTCGATGAGCACCAACATACCCTTGTAGCCGCCGCAGACCAAAAAACGCGCGATGAGCTTAACGTAGTCGTACCAGTCGTCATCGCTGATGATGGTCGAGGAGCCCAGCTCGGCGCGAGCCTCGCTCTTGGTGCGGTATTCGCCGCGGATCCATTTGGTCACGCGGCTCATGGCTTCCTCGTCGCCCTCGGATGCGGCCGTGCGATAGCGGCGAAGCATGCGGGTGAAGTCGAAGCCGTGGACCATCTCCTCGAGCGGGGCCAGTTGGGCATTGACGACCGACTCGTCGACGTCGGCACACGAGGCAACCCAGCGATCCAGAATAAGGTTGAGCGCACCGCCCTCGGGGCGCGTCTTGGTCGATATATTGCGTATGAGCTCGCGGTAGGTGGCAAGGCCCTGCCCCTGCCCGCCCTGCAGACGGCGCTCGGGGGATAAGTCTGCATCGGCGACGACGAATCCCTCGCCCATGGCATGCGTTCGGATGGTTTGGAGCAAAAAGCTCTTGCCGGCGCCGTAGCGACCGACCAGAAAGCGGAAGCTTGCGCCGCCGTCGGCGATGAGACTCAAATCGGTGAGCAGGGCGCGAATCTCGACCTCGCGTCCCACGGTGATATAGGGAAGGCCGATGCGCGGGACCACGCCGCCCTTGAGCGAGTTGAGAATGACGGCAGCGACGCGCTTGGGCACGCGGGGTGCTGCGGATGCGGTATCACTCATGGTCTAGGTATCCTCTCACGTCTGCTTCGTAGTCCTCAATAATCTGCGGCCCTGCCGCGCTAAATTCAATTACGGTGTCGCCCACCAGGTCAAAGAGCGCCTCGTTGATGGTATCGACGAGCATGTCCTCGCTCTGTTCCGAGTGCGCCACTGCCGATGTCGCTTGCGCTGCGTTTTGCTCGAGCAGTGCGCGAAGGAAGGCATCTGCGGCGGGCGCGAGTTCGTTTGTGGCGTCAGCGGGCGCAGCAGCTGCGAACGCGGGCGTCGGCGCGAGAAGCGGTGCCACGACACCAAACTGTTCGGTGGATATGGTCGGCTCGTCGGTCAAGTCCTGCCGAATGGGTGCCACGACCGGTTCGACAATCGCGTCGGTTACGGGCTCGGCTTCCGGTTGCCCTGAGTCCGCTGCCTCGGCTTCTGCGGATGCGTCGTCCTCGCGTTCCTCATCGATCAAAAGCGCTTCGCGCGTTTGCGCGGCGGCGCTCCGAATGTGCCCCAGCTGGCTCAAATCGATATCGATCTTGATGGGCTGGTGTGCGGCGTCCCACGAAAGCCATGCCATGATCTCGTCATCGATGATCTTGGCCAGATATTTGGGGACCTTCTCCTCCTTCAGGGGGTGGGTGGGGTCTAGGGCCAGGCGTAGGCGTTGGTCGCAGGCGCGCATCATCTCACCAAGCTTGCTGCTTTTTTGCCTGCTGCCGTGAATTCGCATGCATTCCCAAAAGCCGTTTTGGCAGCGGTAGATGTGAATGGGGTCCAGGCGATATTCGCAGTCCTCGTGGCGCTCGGGCGCAAAGAATACGGCCGAGGCAAACATGGTGTAGGGCATGGCCGTCTCCTCCCCAAATAAGCTCGCCACGATGTCGGTCTTTCGGTGCGTGTCATAGTAGCGCGCCATACGGACATACACGGCGCACGCCACGTGGCGCAGATCGCGGTGGTGGCTGCGGTCGAGCCGCGAGTTACTTAGGTTGTACGTGGAGAGGGCGTTGATGGCGGCCATGAGTCGCTCCTCGCGCACCTCATCGGGCGGAAGGGGGAGCGTGGGCTCGGAGGTTTTGCGACGCTTAGGGGTCTGGCCGGACGGTGCCGGTGCTGGTACAAGGTCTCGCGCTGCGCGGCGTAGCTCGATAAGGGCGTTATCGAACATGACGGTTTTAGAGTCGCGAAGTAGCTTGGGGTCGAGTCCGTGGAAAACGGCGTAATCCTGCAGCCACACGCGCGCAAACCGGTCGATGCCGGGCTCGAAGGCGCGATAGACATCCCAAAAGGCCTTGATCTTGTTAAAACCTTCGAGCGGATCATCTATGCCAATGCCGCAAATCAGCTCATAGAGATACAGAAAGGCAAAGGATGTAGACGTTTCCTCGACGGTTCCGCGGCGCACTTGGGCACGCCAGGTAAAGTAGCCGCGCAACTGCCGGTCGCTCATGGCATTGTAGGTGGGAAAGTACGACTTAAAGGTGCCGTTGTAGGGACAGTCGTCCTCAAAGTCGGCCATCAGCAAGCCTTGGCGGTAGAAAAGCTCGGCCTCCGATAGCCAGCGGCCCGCGCCGCCCTTGGGGTCATCCTGCCAGCGCGATATCTCGCGCATCTTGCGGTATTGGTCGGGGAGGAAATTCTGCATCTGTCGGCCGGTTTTGAGAATCGGCTCGTCTGCGTAGATTTCGTTTGAGAAGCGGGCGGACTGATGGGTCCGGGCCTCGGCCATAATGCGCTCGATGAGCATCTTGATGTCCTGGTCGGCCACCGCTCCTCCTCTCGAACGCAGCTACGGTGACCTCATATCATAGCACAGCATCAAACAGGTGTTCGAGATACTGCTGCGTAGATAGATTTAGAACAGGAGGGCGTAGATGACGGCGATGACGACGGAGGGGAGCATATTGGCCGTGCGGAAGGTCTGAGGACGGATGAGGTTGACGCCGACGCAGAAGATGAGCATGGAGCCTACGAGCGAAAGGCTGTTGAGGGCTGCTGTGGTCATGATGGGGGAGAACGCGCCGGCAAACAACGTGATCGTCCCCTGGAACACGGCGACGGGCAGGGCGGAGAAAATGCAGCCGCGGCCAAGCGACGCCGTCATGGTGCAGACGATGATGCAGTCCAATGCGCCTTTCAGGGCAAGCGTTGACCAGTCACCGAGCAGACCGTCCTGGATCGATCCCACAATGGCCATGGCGCCGATACACACGGTGAGTGAAGTCGAGACAAAAGCGTTGGTGAACTCGTTATCGCCCTCGCTGCCGGTTTTGCGCTTGAGCCATTCGCCAAGGTTCTCGATGGCGGCCTCCAAGTTGATGGCCTCGCCGATGAGCGAGCCGAGGGCGAACGAGACAATGAGCATGGTGGTACCGGTGGTCGCCAGCGCCTTTCCATCGATAAGGAGCATCTTTTGCATGGTGCCGCCAAGGCCGATAAACAGGACGCACAGCCCCGATGCTTTCATGAGCGTGTCTTGGATGCGCGGTGTAATGAAGCGACCGCCCGCTAATCCCAAAAGACCGCCCGCAACTAAAAGCACAACGTTGATGATTGTTCCCAAGCCCGGCATGAGCCCTCCTGTATTGATGCCAACGTGGCAATCGTAGCAGAGTGGAATGCGAGGTACATCGCGACTCATCTAATACGTTATATAAGTGGCATTAGCAACGACGCGCAGCATTTAAGCCTCAGGTGGTTGTCGGGACATAGGGATAGTATTCAAAGCGCAGTGTCATAAGCCGCTGTGGGGATTCAATAGCCGCGGCAATGATATTGGCATCGCGGGCACGATCAAACCCTTCGAGCTCGATCTGGTACGAGACGTCTTGCATAATGTCCAGACGTCGCCAGGCTAGGAGTGTGTCGCCATCGAATTCCAAGGTCTTGCCTCCGTCTGGAGCAACGGCGTATAAACGCAGCTTGGCGGTGGTTGCAGGGTCGACAACTGTGACCTTTTTAATTTCGTTTCGAGTATTCTTGGCGCCCAACAAGGTGAGTAGTGTTGGGGCCACGACCTCGCCCGATGGCAAAAAGACGACTTCGATGGATTCAGGAAATGCGATGATAGCCGACTTGCGGACGGGCTGATTGGCGGCGGCAACTTCGATGTTCGCAGCGTCGATGACCTCCGTGTGGTCGAGCGCGGCAAGCACGCAGCAGTTACCTTCATCGATCTCTTGAGGATTAGCAAGCCCCAGACTGTCCGCGAGCTCGGGATCGTTTGGATCGGCAGTGGGCTCATTCGGTGCTTCGAAAGAAGCTGGGACGCTGTTTGTCGGCGACGGCGTGTCGCCCGCACCTGCTTCTTTATCCGTGCTCTCTTCTTGTATGGTTGCGTTGATGGGTTCGTCGTTTGGGGGGAGCGTCTTGGCGTCAAGCGCGGAGGGGAGAATTCCGATGGCTCCGGATCCGTTCCACTCCATTTCGAGAAGCGCCGGGTCGGCAAGAATGCATTGCCTGCTTTGCGCGTGGGCATCGATTTCAATAGGGCCTGCCTCTATCCCTCGTGTAAGGCTGAGTGATCCGGCTGGCTTCTCGAAATGAGCGTCTGTGTCTTTGGTGCTGACGGCGTAGAACAGCAGGGACGCTTCTCCCGCCGCGATGGCATCGGTACCGGCTTTGGTCAGCCGCAACGATGCCGTGAATGAGAGGGTGGGCCGCGCATCGTCTGCATTCGCGGCGGCGCAGCCCAGACATATACCGCCTCCTTTCTCGAAAAACGTACCGTCGAAGGCGACCTTCGCTCCGTTCGCCGAGTCATCGACCGAAGCGATGTCGATGCGCAGCTCTAAATTGCATGGATCGCCATCTGCATCGAGCACAACCGAGCGCCACGTGCAGATGGCGCATCCCGCCTGGGAGCCGTTCGTCTTGTTCGAACGATTGATATCCACGACTATCGAGCCGTCCGTATTACGACGAAGGCATCCCGAGGTTGAGATTGCGGCCTGTGCGATTGAAAAACGCTTGCACGCAATGGCGCTCGGCGGATTTGGTGCGGAACTTAGGGCTGCTGGTAAGGAGTCTGCCATGACGGGAGTCGCCCAAGCGGCGACAGGCGTTCCGGTTGCGAGCGCGCCGCAGAGTGCGACGACGGGCAAAAGGTTCTTCGATGCCATGGGGTCTCCTTAGCTAATTTAGTGTGGCCTGTCCGTGTTTTGTTTCTGGCTGCGTTTGATGTGCAGACCGAGGCCGGCGGTTCCCGCGCCTGCTGCTGTGGCGCCTGCTGCCAAGAGCCATCGTCTGTCGCCTGTCTGCGCCAACGGTTCCTCGCGGTCGCCGCGGTCGAGCTCCGAGAGGTCGACCGTCACTTGCGTGGCGGCCTGCGCCTGTTCTTGCTGGGCAAAGGCCATGGCTGGCCCAAACGCTAGGATGCTGACGGCGGCGGCCAGGGCGACAGCCTTATGCCGTGTGCGCACCGGGCTCGACCGTCCAGGTGATCGTTGCAACCTGATCGCCTTCGCCGGTTACGCGGAAGATGTCGCGCGTGACGCGGGCGACGTTTCCGCTTGTCTTGAGCTTAATTTTGTCCGTGCCGCCGGCAATGCCCTGGTAGCCCATGTCGAAGGCTGCGTTCTTGGAAAGATCGAGGCCCGTCTCCTGCATTGCGGCGCTGGCGTTCTGGAGTGCGCCGTCGGGGCCGACCTTAAAGTCGATGGAGTTCTGCGCGGTTCCGGCCTTGGCGTCGGCGGCAATGGTCCAGGTGTTCATGGCGTCGATCTTCATGTTGGTGACATGGATGCCGTAGGCCGAATGATTGTCGATGGTGGTCGCGTCTTCTGAGGGGCCCTGAAGCGTGCCGTCGGCCTTGGCGACGAAGGGAATAACCGTCGGAACTTTGAACTCAACGTTGTCGATCTCGGTCCTGACCATTACTTTCGTGGTTCCAACGCGCCCGGCTGCCATAGCTGGCGTCGGGGCGGCGCCCATTGCGAGCGCGAGCGCGAGCCCTGCGCCCACGACGAGCGCTCTGGCTCCGTTCATGTTCCTGGTGATGTCCATGGTCGTTCCTTTCTATTCGCCGCGGGCCGTCCCCGCGATGATTGGACGAATGCTGGTGAATTGCGTGCGGTGCCGCGTCGGCCGGAAAGCTAGTTCTCGGCTTGCTCAACCCGTACCTTGACACGTGTCGGATTGCCGTGGCTGTCATAGGTCTTGGCATCGAGTGCCTGGATCTCGATATACGCCTCGCCTTCTTTGATGTCGCCGGCGGGGCACGTCTCGATTGTCTTGCCGGTCTCGACCACACCGGATTCGTACATGGTCTCGTCGTTTTGGATGACGCGGAATCGCTGGGGAAATTTATTGTCTTGGACGTTTTGCACGTTGACGCGCAGCTTGCCGTCCTCCTGCAGCTGAGCGACCGGTGCGACCGAAATCGTCATCATGTTGTCGCGGACGATGGCGTCGAGCTCATCTTGGATTTCCTGACGCGTTTTGCCCTCGGCCGTCGTAACCGAAGCGCCCGCCTCGGGTACGGGCTGCGACTGCCAAGCGTATAGTCCTACGGCGACAAGGGCACAGACGATGGCCAAGCAGGCAACGATGAGCTTCCTGCGATGCCCCAGACCTGCAAAGTGGGGCGGCTTCTTCGCGCTCATGCGGCATCCTTGGCGGCATAGATGCGCGCAAAGGTGGACGGATCCGCTCCAAAGAGCATGTGGAGCATCAGGCGGCGCGAGTAGACGAGCTCTTCGAAGTCGGGAGGGAGCTCGATGTCGTGGATATGCGCGATGTGGTGGGCGAGCGCCGAGAACGACTCGGGGTCGCAGATCACATCGGTGGTAACGTGGTAGACCGTCGTATCGGGGAATACCTCTTCGTCGAAAGGCAGGAGATGGGGATCGTCGTCGACTTCGACGGCGATGCCGTACTGGGGCCAGTAATATGCCATGGGAACCTCCCTGCTTCTAGGGCCAAAACTTCTATCGGTTTTGGCTGTCGACGCCGACCGTATCAGCCACTACTTGACCAATTTCTGACCAAATGCTTGACGGATTGGCATCTCCGCAGGTAAAAGGCGGCAAAAAATACTCCAACTTTTTTCGAGCGACAATCGCGCGGTCGGCGACGGCGGGGCCATATGTGTCAAAAGCATCGTCTGCCGAGGAAATCAAGCCGCTCGCCGAATTGCACGAACGTAAAAATCGCCAATTATGGAGACGGTCTCGAACACGTCGACGAAACGATGCGGTAACATCTCCCTGCAAACACTGTAGTTAGCTAAAGGGGGAGTTCGCGTGTCTGCAACCATCAAACCCTTCACCGACGAGTTCGAAGAGTATGGTCGCGATGAGTCTCGCGCATCGGGCGAGGCCTCGAGCATCTCGTTTCCGACAACGGAAGACGAGGTCCGTGCCATTTTGGGAAAGCTCCATGCCGAGTGTATCCCGGTAACGGTTCAGGGCGCCCGAACCGGCCTTGCCGCCGGCGCCGTGCCCCACGGCGGGCATATCCTCAATACTTCCCGTATGAATCGTTACTTGGGCCTTCGCCGCGATGAACAAGGCCAATTTCTGCTGCGCGTGGAGCCGGGCGTTGTGCTCTCGGAGCTGCGCAAGCAGCTGAGCAAGAAGGTGCTGCCGACCGCTGGTTGGGACCAGGCATCGCTTAAGGCCTACGAGGAGTTTCAAGAGGCCCCCGAGCAGTTTTTTCCCACCGATCCCACCGAGGCGTCTGCCTGTCTGGGCGGCATGGCGGCATGTAACGCCTCCGGTGCCCGCAGCTACGCCTACGGCCCCATGCGCCCACATATCACGGGACTCCACGTCGTGCTGGCTGATGGCGATTTGCTTGAGCTTCGGCGCGGCGAGGCTTTTGCCCAGGGCCGCCACCTGTCGCTCGTGACGGCAGCGGGCCGTACACTCGAGCTCGATCTTCCCGGCTATACCATGCCCAAGACAAAAAATGCTTCGGGCTATTTCGTTGCTGACGATATGGATGCCATCGATCTGTTTATCGGTGCGTGTGGCACAATCGGCGTCATCACCGAACTCGAGATTGCCCTGCAGGTGGCACCCGCGGTCGTTTGGGGCGTGAGCTGCTTCTTCGACAGCGAAGACAAGGCCGTGTCCTTCACCGATTCTGTGCGTCCCGTCCTGTCCCATGCGGCTGCCATCGAGTACTTCGATGCTGGCGCCCTGGATATTCTACGTCGCCAGCGCGAGCAGTCGACGGCGTTTGCCTCGCTGCCTGCGCTCGACAAAGACGCCAAGGTCTGTGTCTACGTGGAGCTCGACTGCGACGACGAAGCCCAGGCGACTGAGGAGCTGTATCACTTGGGGTGGGTACTGGAGCTTGCGGGCGGCAGTGACGATGCGACATGGGTCGCGCGCACCGAGGCCGATCGCGAGTGTCAGCGATTCTTCCGCCATGCGGTGCCCGAGAGCGTCAACATGCTCATCGACGAGCGCCGCCGCATGGATCCCACCATCACCAAACTGGGTTCGGACATGTCGGTGCCCAACGCGCACTTGGCCGATGTTATCGCCCTCTATCGCCGCACGCTGGCGGAAAGTGGGCTTGAATCTGCCGCCTGGGGGCATATCGGTAACAACCATCTGCATGTGAACATTCTGCCGCGCGATGCACAGGATTATCGCCGCGGCGGAGAACTCTTTGCCCAGTGGGCTTCCGAGGTCACGGCCATGGGCGGTGCCGTCTCCGCAGAACACGGCGTCGGCAAGATCAAGGCGGGCTTCTTGGAGACGATGTACGGTCACGAGGCCATGGTCGAGTCGGCGCGGCTCAAGCTCCAGCTCGATCCTGCCGGGCAGCTGGGTCGCGGTAACCTGTTTTCGGAGAAGCTCTTGGATGAGCTCGTCCAGAAAGGGGGCGCGTGAAGATGAGCGATTTCCATATGGTGGTGTGCGTCAAGGCCGTGCCGGGCAGCACCGAGGTCAAGATGGACCCCAAGACCAATACCATCGTGCGCGATGGCAAGCAGGCGGTCATTAATCCCTTTGATGCGAGCGCTTTGGAATGCGCGCTGGCGCTGAAGGACGACTTTATCGGCTTTGGCATGGACGTGCGCGTGACGGTGGTGTCGATGGGCATCCCCGCGACCGAATCGCTGCTGCGCGACTGCATCGCTCGAGGCGCCGACGACGCGCTGCTGCTGACCGACCGAGCCTTTGCGGGCGCCGATACCCTGGCAACCACCTATGCCCTCAAGTGCGGCATCGAAGCGCTCGACGAGGACTTCGACCTGCTCATCTGCGGCAAGATGGCGGTGGATGGCGATACGGCCCAGATTGGCCCCGAGCTTGCCGGCGCCTTTGAGATTCCCTGCGTGACCGATGTGAGCTGCGTGCAGAGCGCAGATTTTACGACGTGCGGTGCGCTTTCGCTCGTTCACGGTTGCGATGCCGGCGAGGAGACGGTCTATCTTGAGATGCCGTGCGCGATGACGACTGCCAAGGAGATTGGCCAGTTGCGTATGCCGAGTATTGCCGGTATTCGCGCGGCGGAGGAGGCGGACGTGCGCGTGGTCAGTGCCGCCGACGTGAACGCCGACCCCGCGCGTTGCGGTCTTGCCGGGTCGCCGACACAGGTCGTGCGCTCGTTTGTGCCCGACCGTGACCAAACGTGCGAGGCCGTTGAGGGGACGGCGTCCGAGCAGGCGGCAAAGCTTGCCAAGATTATCGAGGGGATGGCATAGATGAGCGGACTGATTATCGATAGCGAAGCCTGTATCGGCTGCGGTCGCTGCGTTCGCGCCTGTGCCTCGGGCGGCATCGTAGTGGAAGGCGAGCGACCCAGCCGATGCGCCCGCGTAACCGACGGCTGCATCCTATGCGGTGGGTGCGTCGACGCCTGCCCTGTCAACGCTATCTCGATCGAGCGTGACGAGGCCGCTGGTGCGGTGGACCTTGATGCATATCGAGACATTTGGGTATTCGCGCAGACCGACGAGCACAATACGGTGACTCCCGTTGCCTATGAGCTTATGGGCAAGGGCCGCGAGCTTGCCGATGCTCGCGACTGCCGTCTGGTGGCACTGATCGGTATGGGTCCCGAGGGTTCTCTCGGCGACCTGGAGCATCTGGTTTGCGCGGGCGCCGACGAAGTCCTGGCCTGTCGCGACGAGCGCCTGCGCCAAAACGATGCGGAGGTCTACGCCCGCTTGATCTGCGATTTGGTAGCCGAACGCAAACCCGAGGCCATCCTATACGGTGCGACCGCTTTTGGCCGCGAACTGGCACCCGGCGTTGCTGTGCGCTTGCAGACGGGCCTTACGGCTGACTGCACCGTACTTTCGATGGATACGGAGACGGGACTGCTGCAACAGACGCGTCCGGCGTTTGGCGGCAACCTGATGGCCACCATCGTCTGCCCCAATCATCGTCCCCAGATGGCAACAGTTCGTCCCGGCATCTTTAAGGCGCCCGACTTTGACTACGGCCGCTCCGGCACGATTACCCAGATATCGCTTGCGGATGATGCTAAGGCTCGTGTCGAGATCTCGATTCCCGCCGAGGAGTGGGGGCAGCAGGCCTCGATCGCCGATGCCGAGCGCTTGGTCGTGGTGGGCCGCGGCATTGGCTCCAAGAAGAATCTGCCCCTGATGCGAAGGCTCGCCGAGGCTCTGGGAGCCGAGCTTGGTTGCACGCGACCTGTCGTGGAGGCCGGCTGGTTGGAGTATCGCCATCAGATTGGCCAGACCGGCGTATCGGTTTCGCCCAAGCTTCTCGTGAGTATCGGTGTTTCGGGCGCCATCCAGCATCTTGCCGGCATCGGTGGGGCAGAGTGCATTATCGCCATCAACGAGGACCCGGATGCCCCCAT
>DBEYUK010000027.1:0-175385 GCA_048181625.1 Collinsella sp.
GGACCTGGACGCGTACGTCGCCCATTGGAACACGAGGCGAAGGCAGGTTAAACTGAAGGGGCTGACCCCGGAGGAGTTCCGGAACCAGCCCCTTGCGGCGTAGTTCTTATTTAAGCCGTCCAAGTTTTGGGGTGCAGTTCAACATCGATCGCGGGGCCGCTTCTTTTGCTACCCAGGTTTCCTTATGAGTTGCGGTGAAATAAGGACTTTTTGGCGGGTAGGTGCCGCTATTCAATCCCTATTTCACCGCAACTTAGTAGTTACTTGTGGACCAGGCGGGCGCAGAAGTGGCCGTCGTAGGAGTCGGCGTTTATGGGGACGCTCTGGAAAAGCCCGCGGTCGTTTTGGCGTACGGAAACGAGCTTCTTGGCCTGCGCGAAATCGGGAAGCTGCAGAATCTGGGCTTCGGAGAGCGGAGCCACGGTAAAGCCGGCGCCCTCGGGAGAGGCCAGGAAGGCATCCACGACCTGCGTGTTCTCTTCATCAAAAACCGAGCAGGTGGCATAGATAAGCTCACCGCCGGCAGCCACGCGCGCGGCTGCTTCCTTGAGCATCGTCAGCTGCAGGCAGGGCAGCTCAGTCGTAACGTCGTTCTCCGTCAGACGCCACGGTATCTCGGGATGACGGCGCATGGTGCCGGTGCCAGAGCACGGCGCATCGATAAACACCGTGTCGAACAGGGCGGGCTCGCCAAGCATCGCGTCAAAGGACGTAAGCACCTCATTGAGCTCGCAGGCATCGCCCGACACCGTACGCACACCCGTAATACCCGCCTTATGCAGGCGCGCGAGATTCTGATCGCACTTGCGATCGTGCAGGTCGAGCGCGGTATGCTGACGCTCGTATCCGGCTCGCTTGGCCTGGCACATCATCACGTAGGTCTTGGTGCCGCGACCGGCGCCAATCTCCAGGCAACGCCCGGGACGTGTCGCGGCAGTAGCGATTAGCTGGGCGTTGAGGTCCGAGGCAACCGCGGCAGCACGCTCAAACACGCCCGATGCAACCGTGACCTGCGCATCGACCGGCGCGTGGCAACCCGGGAACACGGGTGCCATAAGCTGGGAAATAAACGGATCGGCCTTGGTCGCAAACGCATTCTCGTGCAGTGCAAGAGGCGCGGGAGCCAGATTGCCGGCAAAGTTGAGCGCGCCCTCGGGCGTATCGAACGAGGCCATAATACGAGCGCACAGCCAGCGAGGAAGACCCATCAAACGAGATAGGCGAACCAGGCGGCGCTCGGACTCATCCACGTCGGATGCCGTGGCAAAGTCCTCAACGTTGTCCGCAACCTTGTGCAGCACAGCGTTAGCCAGGCCCGCGGCAGACTTAGCACCGCTGCGCACCAGCTCAACACCCTGGCTCACGGCAACGCGGCCCGGCGTATGCAGGTAGAGCATCTCGAAGGCCGAGATGCGAAGCGCCATGCGAACGCGCGGCGCGACCTTTTTGGGCTTATCCAAAAACTGATCGAGCAACTCATCCAAAATGCCCTGCGTGGCGGCAACACCGAGCGCCAAACGCGCGGCAAAAGCGGAATCGCGCTGGTCAATGGCCTTAGCCGAAGCGCGGGACGAGAGAACGTCGCGTGTGTACATACCGCGGCGATCGGCCTCCATCAACACATCGAGCGCAAGCTTGCGCGCGGGAGAAAGCTTGCTCATGACAAAACACCCCACGTCAGATCGGCACCCTGCAGGCCGGCAGCCCAGGCAGAAGCAGTCATGGCACGCTTGCCATCAGGCTTAACCTCGAGCAACTCAACCGAGCCATCGGAAAGGCCAAGGTAAACACGCTTGGCCTTAACGAGAACCTGACCCTCACCAAGCGACACATCTGCCGGAGCCGCATCGAGCACGCGCACGGTCTTGCCGGCAATCACGCAACGAGCAGGCGCAGTATCGGACGAGGCCAGCACATGACGCACGCAATCAAGCGCCGCCATCTGAGGATCCAGGCGCATCTCCTGCTTAGAAATCTTGGCAGCATGGGTAACGAACGCCTCATCCTGTTCAGTCCACACGGCGGTGCCATCGGCAAGAGAAGGAAGCGTGTCGGCAAGCAGTTTGCCGCCAAGCTCACCAAGTTCCATGGTCAGCGCCTCAGCATGCTTACCGGCAACCGACGTGGAAGCCTGGGCACAATAAGCACCGGTATCCACGCCATGCCCGATGCGCATGATAGAAACGCCAGCAACCTCATCACCAGCAAGAATGGCACGCTGAATAGGAGCAGCCCCCCGCCAACGAGGCAGCAAGGACGCATGAACATTCACAATGCCGAGCGGCGCCATGTGAAGAACCTCATCGGGCAAAATGCAACCATAAGCAGCCACACAGAAAATATCGGCTTGCGCAGCTTGGAGAGCCTCAACAACCTCGGCCGTCATACGATTAGCCTCAATAACCGGCAACTCTAGCTCAAGTGCTTTGGCCTTAACAGGAGACGGCTCAAGTTTCTTACCACGCCCACGAACAGCATCAGGGCGAGTAATAACAAGCGCAATCTCGTTTCCAGCCTCGACAAGCGAAACCAGCGAAGGCACAGCAAAATCAGGCGTACCCATAAAAACAATACGCATAAAGAACGTCTCCCCTCAACCAAAGCCGAGACGGCTACAAAGAGCAGCGGAAAGCCAAGTACCCAGACCATCCGCAATAACAATTCAACAAGAACAAATATACCCAAAACCAAAGAAAGAGCCGCAATAAAAGCAGCTCTTTCAGCAAAGCACCTATCAGCGAAGACGCCCTTCCCTGGCCCGACGGCATCCGGGCGAACCGAGCCAGAACAACGCTGTCCCCGGTGCTGAGCGCCCACATATCGTCCCGCGCGCAGTTTCGCAGCAAAGCGAGAATGTTTGAGCACGGGATGATATGTGGGCGCTCAGCACCGGGGACGGTGGGACCTACTCCGTCTCGCCCGGTCGAGCGCCGCGGGCCAGGGCGTCCTGGTACTCCTTGACTGCTTTGATCCTCTGCATCGGCTTCAGTCGCTCAAACATGGTGTTGCCGTGCAAGTGATCGATCTCGTGCTGCAGGCACACGCAGAACAGATCGCCCGAGGCCTCATAGCGAATCAGGTTGGCATCCAAGTCGTACGCCTCGACGACGACATGGTCGGGACGCTCGATCTCGCAGCTAATGCCGGGGATGGACAGGCAGCCCTCGCTAAAGGGCACCAGATGGTCGCTCTGCTCAACAATGACGGGATTAATAAGCACGTACGGATCATAGTCATTCTTGTCGCTGTAGTCGCAGTCGATGGTGACGAGCTGAATAAGCTCGCCAATCTGCGGGGCAGCCAGGCCGCAGCCGCCGTTCTCGAACATCATCTTCTTCATCTTCTCGGCAAGCGCCTCGATCGCCGGGGTGATCTCCTCGATGACGGCGCACTCCTGGCGCAGACGAGGGTCGGGCGACAGTACGATTCCGTTGGCTTCCATGGCCATCCTTTCGGGTTGTTACATCAAATCATAGGCGTCGACGTCAACGCTCACGCTCACGCCACGCACGGAGCCCACCTCTTTGAGGCAGGCGTCGATATCATCAGAGACATGGTACCCCACAGGCGACTTCACAAGCAGATGGAAGCGGTAACGGTCCTTGGCTCTCTCGATTACACACGAAGCCGGGCCCAGCACCTGCGGCACCGCGCTGCCCGCCCGCAAAAAGTCGGGCGCGGCGGCATGCCAGCGGCGCTTAAGAAGCTTTGCAATGCGCCCGATGTAGTCCTGCGCGTCGTCTCGGTTCGCCGACCACACCAAGATGTTGACCAAGCGAACAAACGGCGGGTACAGCGCGTCGCGGCGCTGGTCCAGGTCGTAGTCGGTAAAGATCGAACGGTCGTGCTCAGCGACGGCGCGAATTACCGGGTCATCGGGCAGGTAGGTCTGGATGATCACCTCGCCGGGACGATCGCCGCGACCGGCACGGCCCGCCACCTGTTCCAGCAGATCGTAGGCGCGCTCCCCTGCTCTAAAATCGGGGAGCTTCAGCGCAAAGTCGGCATTGACCACGCCCACGAGCGTGACCTCGGGAAAGTCGAGACCCTTGGCGATCATCTGGGTGCCCAGCAGCACCGCGCAATCGGCGGCATCGAACTGTTCGAGCAGCTTTTTGTGCGCATCCTTGCCGCGCGTGGAATCGGCGTCCATGCGAATGATGGCGACGTCGTCGGGCAACATCTGGTGCAGTGCGTCCTCGATCTGCTGCGTACCCAGGCCCATTTTTGCCAGGTAGCGGCTGCCGCACTTGGGACAGCGACTCGTGGGCGCGGGATACGGCTGCACGCGCCAGGACGATCCGCAGGTGTGGCACTGCAACGTGTGCGTGCGCTCGTGGTACGTGAGCGCGGTGGAGCAGTGGTTGCAGGTGGGAACGCAGCCGCACTCGCGGCACATAAGGAACGGCGCAAAGCCGCGACGGTTGTGCAGCAACACGGCCTTTTCGTGGCGCTCGACTACGCGCTCCAGGCCTTCCATCAGCGGTTTAGAGAACATGGAGCGACTGCCGTGTGCGAACTCGCGGCGAAGGTCGGCAATGCGAACCGTAGGCAGCACGGCGTGCCCCGGGCGTTCGGGCATTTCGACACGCGTCCAGGCGGCACCGTTGTACGTGCCGCGACGGCAGCGGTCGAGGGCCTCTGCCGAGGGCGTGGCGGAGCCCAACACGAGCGGGCACCGATAGCGGCGCGCCATCTCGGCAGCCACCTCGCGCGCATGGTAGCGCGGGCTGGAGCCCTGCTTGTAGCTGGTCTCGTGTTCCTCGTCGATGATGATGAGGCCCAAGTCGCTGAGCGGGCAGAAGAGCGCCGAGCGGGCGCCCACGACCACGCGCGCGGCACCGCTGGCGACCATGTCCCACTGGTCCAGACGCTCGCCGGCAGAAAGACGCGAATGGAACACAGCGACCGTCTCGCCAAAGCGCGAGCGGAAGCGGCCGACGGTCTGAGCCGTCAGCGAGATCTCGGGCACAAGCACGCAAGCAGAGCGGCCGGCCGCCAGCACGCGCTCAATCGCCGAAAGGTAGACCTCGGTTTTGCCGGAACCGGTGACGCCGTCGACAAGGACCACGTCGCCGTGGGCATCGAGGCGTGCGCGCTCAATCTGCGCGAGGGCCTGCTGCTGGCCATTCGTAAGTGCGACCGGCGCTTTACCGCTCGCGGAGGACAGCGTAGTCTGCTCGCTGCAACCGCGCCAGGCACGGCGCTCCTCCACCACCACGACACCACGTTTTTCGAGCGCCTTGATGGTCGCCGACATGCTGTTGTAGAGCAGGTTGAGATCGCGCGTCGTGACCGGTCCGCACTGGAGCGCCTCGATGAGCTGGCGCTGGCGCACGGCGGTCTTGGGCGGCGTATAGTCGAAGCCCTCGGGCGTGAGCATGACCCAGCGGTTTTGAATAGGCTTGACGGCGGGGCGCTCAACCGACCATGCGCCGTCATCGCCCTTGACCACGCGCGGACTGCCGCCTGGAGGCAAGAAAAGGCGCAGGCACTCGGAAAGTGTGGCGACGTACTCGCGGCTCATCCAGCGCGCGATGCGGGCAGCCTCGGCGGTAAAGAGCGGCTTGCTGAGGATAGCCTCGATAGGCTTGATGCGCGCGGGATCGAGAGCGTCGTTGCCTTGTAGGTCGGCCAGCTCGGGCGCGATGTCGACGATGTAGCCCGCGGCCGCACGGTTGCCAAAATGAACGAGGACGGTGGAGCCGATCTGGGCATCGTTGGCGAGCGACTGCGGAATGCCGTAGGCAAACGGCTCGGATAGCGCACGGGTCGGGATGTCGAGGACCACACTCGCATAGGCGGCAATGGGCTCGGGCTGTGCCGGGGCGGCGACAGAGGCCGCGGACTTCGGAGCTTCCTTAGGTTCCGGCGAACCAAACAGCGACAGTTGCTCGGCCATGGCCCCAGCACCTCCTATCCCATACGTCTAAAGAAACAAGAGCCCCGCTCGGGTGAACGGGGCTCGAATACATGCGTTTACGCAGCTGCTACAGCGCCATCGTGCGGGCGCGGTCAATGCGTGCCAGGCAGTCGTCCCGGCCGACGAGCGCCATGGTCTCGCCCAGCGGAGGGCTCACCATGTTGCCGCAGACGGCGACGCGCACAGCCTGGAACACCACGCGCTTCTTGAGGTCCATCTGCTCGGGCAGCGGCTCAAGCGCGGCGTCGATATTGGCAGCCGTCCACTCGTCCACGCCCTCGAGCGCGGCCTTGGCGGCATCCAGAATGGCGCCCATGCCTTCCTTGGCCAGGCCCTTGTTGACAGACTTTTCGTCATACTCGAGCGTCTCGGCCGTAGCAAAGATGGGAGCGGCGACGGTCACGGCGTCGGCCGGCATCTTGGTGCGCGGCTTGACGATGGCGGCAAGCGCATCGATCCAATCCTCGCCGTACTCGACATTACCCTCGATGAGACCCGCCTCGTGCAGCTCGGGGACCATGATCTCGTCGGCAAACTGAGCATCGGACATGCCGTTGATGTATTCGGCATTGACCCAGTCGAGCTTCTTGGGGTCGAAGGTCGCCGGGTTCTTGGAGATGCGGTCGAGCGAGAACTTGCTGGCCAGGACATCGCGCGGGATGATCGTGGTCTCGCCGTCGAGCGACCAGCCGAGCAGCGCCAGATAGTTGACGAAGGCATCGGACAGATAACCGGCGTCGCGGTACTCCTCCACCGAGGTGGCACCGTGGCGCTTGGAGAGCTTTTTGCCGTCGGCACCCAAGATCATGGAGATGTGGGCGAACGTGGGCACAGGCGCGCCGAGGGCCTCGTAGACCATGACCTGGCGCGGGGTGTTGGACAGATGGTCGTCGCCGCGGATGACGTGGGTGATCTTCATCATGGCGTCGTCGACGACGGTCGCGAAGTTATACGTGGGCGTGCCATCGGAGCGGAAGATGACGAAGTCGTCGAGCTCCTTGGCGTCGAAGGTCACCTCGCCGTGGACGGCGTCGTGGATGACAACGTCGCCGCGGTCCTCGGGCACCTTGATGCGCAGGACGTAGGACTCGCCGGCCTCGATGCGGCGGCGTGCCTCCTCGGGATCAAGATCGCGGCAGCGGCGCTGATAGCCCTGGAAGGGGTCCTTGCGCTCCTGGGCGGCCTTGCGATCGGCGTCGAGCTGCTCCTTGGTGCAGAAGCAGGGATAGGCCTTACCCTCGTCCCAGAGCTTCTGGGCGGCCTGCTTGTACAGGTCCAGGCGCTCGGTCTGTGCGTAGGGGCCATAGTCGCCGCCCACCTCGGGGCCCTCGTCCCAGTCAAGGCCCAGCCAACGCATGGCGCGCAGAATGATCTGAGTGTTCTCGTCGGTGGAACGGGTGGGGTCGGTGTCGTCGATACGCAGGATGAACGTGCCGCCGTTTGCGCGGGCGAAAGCCCAGTTATAGATAGCGGTGCGGGCGCCGCCGATGTGCAGCTTGCCCGTGGGTGAGGGTGCAAAGCGGACGCGAACGTCTGATGCCATGGAAATCTCCTCGATTGCAGGATGGATGTCTAACCGCATCAGTATAAAGCAACAAAGCGACCTCCGCACAAAGGGCACCGACCTACTCATTGGGGACAGACTTAAATGACCAGTCGCTGGGCAACCTGAGGTAAGGCTAGTCATTTAAGTCTGTCCCCAATGAGTAGGTGCGGAAAGGGTGTGAATGTTGGATTTACGCGATATGATGAGCCCTTACATATAGAGCTCGGCGGAATGGTAACGGTCGCCGGGACACGTTTTTGAAAGGACAATCATGTCAGAAGAACTTCGTTCCATCCCACCCCAACACGGGTCCTTTGTGTTTACGTCGGAGTCGGTGACCGAAGGCCATCCCGATAAGATCGCTGACCAGATCAGCGACGCCGTCCTCGACGCAATCCTCGCTAAAGAAATAGAGCTGCAGCAGCAGGGCTACATTGCACCCAACGGCGTGCCCGCCAACGTTGAGAACGTCCGCTGCGCCTGCGAGACCCTCGTGACCACCGGCACGGTCATCGTTGCCGGCGAGATCCGCACCCAGGCCTACGTCGATGTGCAGGAAATTGCCCGTGGCGTTATCCGCCGCATTGGCTACAACCGCGCAAAGTTCGGTTTTGACTGCGATACCTGCGGCGTCATGAGCCTCATCCACGAGCAGTCGCCCGATATCGCCCAGGGCGTCGACGAGTCCTTCGAGACCCAGACCGGCGCCACCACCGACCCGATCGACCTGATCGGCGCCGGCGACCAGGGCATGATGTTTGGCTATGCCTCCAACGAGACCAAGACCCTCATGCCCATGCCGCACTACCTGGCGAGCCGCCTGGCCGAGCGCCTGGCCGCCGTACGCCACGACGGCACCCTGCCCTACCTGCGCCCCGACGGCAAGACCCAGGTCACGGTGCGCTACGAGAACGGCAAGCCCGTCGAGGTCACGACCATCGTCATCTCCACGCAGCACGCCGCCGAGATCGAGGACATGGGCAAGATCAAGGACGACCTCATCGAGCACGTCATCGCCCCCGTCATGGCTGCCGAGAACATGCCGTGGGACAACGCCGACATCTATGTGAACCCCACCGGTCGCTTTGTCGTGGGCGGCCCCATGGGCGACACGGGCCTCACCGGCCGCAAGATCATAGTCGACACCTACGGCGGTTACGGCCGTCACGGCGGCGGTGCCTTTAGCGGCAAGGACTGCACCAAGGTCGACCGCTCCGCCGCGTATGCCGCGCGCTGGGTCGCCAAGAACGTGGTCGCCGCCGGCCTGGCCGACCGCTGCGAAGTCGAGCTTGCCTACGCCATCGGCGTTTCCAAGCCCCTCTCAATCATGGTCGACACCTTCGGTACCGCACATGTTGCCGAGGAAAAGATCGTTGAAGCCGTAGAGAAGACCTTCGACCTGCGCCCGGGCGCAATCATCCGTGACCTGGACCTGCGCCGCCCCATCTACGAAAAGACGGCAGCCTACGGTCACTTCGGCCGAGAAGACGCCGACTTCACCTGGGAGAAAACCGACCGAGTCGAAGAACTCAAAGCAGCCTGCGGCCTGTAAGTTTACGAGAAAAACCACAGCCAAATAACAACGCACCAAAAGAAGTACCGGCCCCAACCGGTACTTCTTTTTTATTTAAAGGTGGTGAAGATGAGCCGACCTGGGACATGGAATAGGTCACAGGCCGATAAATTTTGCAGTATAGCAACTCCAACCATGTATCCTTAGTCCCGAGGGGCGGGGCATAAGGTCGATCGCGAGTTCCGCACGAGCCGGAGGCCACTTAATGTGGCCTCCGTGCGAGCAGGACTGTCCGAGCAGGCGACCTTATGCCCCGCCCCTCGGGACGACGGGATAGAACAGGAGCGCATATGGCAGGCAAGCCGCAAACACTAGCTACGACCTCGGCATTCGAGATCTTGGGGCCCGTCATGGTCGGCCCCAGCTCATCGCACACCGCCGGCGCCCTGCGGTGCGCACAGGTGGCCGCCAGCCTGCTCGAGGGCCGCATCACCAAGGTCACCTTTGGCCTGTGGAACTCCTTCGCCCACACCTACCGCGGCCATGGCACCGACCGCGCGCTCGTCGCGGGCATCCTGGGCCTCGACACCGACGACGAGAATATCAAGCAGGCCTTCGACCTCGCACGCGAGCAGGGCCTCGATTATCACTTTGACATCAAGGGCGACGACGCCTCCCTCCACCCCAACACCGTCGATATCGAGATGGTCGACGACACGGGCGCTACGGCGCAGGTCCGCGGCGAGAGTCTGGGCGGTGGCAAGATGCGCATCAGCCGCATCAACGGCGTCGGTGTCGACATCTCGGGTATGTACTCCACGCTCTTCGTGGCGCACCAGGACGTCCCCGGCGTACTCGCCGCACTCACGAATCTGCTCGCCTACGCTCACGTGAATATCGCCTTCTGCCGTACCTACCGCACCGAGGTGGGCGGCCAGGCCTACTCCGTCTTTGAGACCGACGGCGCGCCCGACGACACCGTCATTCCCATGGTGCGCAAACTCGACAACGTCGGCTACGCCACCTTTATTGAGCTCCCCGGCTCGGCATCATCGCTCTCCCCCGGCGTTTCGGCCAAGGAAATCTTCGACGACGGCGAGCAACTGCTCGACGCGTGCGAGGAGCTGGGACTCAGCATCGGCGCCGTCATGGCCATGCGCGAGGCGCGCCTCACCGGCGAGGCCCACGCCGTCGCCGCCATGCGTCGCGTGCTCGACGTCATGCGCGAAGAGACCACGGCCCCCATCGCCAATCCGCAGCGATCGCTCGGCGGGCTCATCGGCGGCGAGGCGAAGCTCGTCGATGCCACCGGCCGCAACGACCTTAGCTCCAGTTTAATGGGCGCCGTCCAGACCGAGGCCGTGGCCCGCGCCATGGCCGTACTCGAGCGCTCCGCCACCATGGGTGTGATCGTCGCCGCCCCTACGGCAGGCTCCGCGGGCGTCGTGCCGGGCTGCGTGTTGGCGCTGGCCGAGCACCTGCAGCTCGATGACGAGCAGGTCATGGACGCCCTCTACTGTGCCGCCGCCATCGGTCTCAACCTCACCACGAGCGCCTGCGTTGCCGGTGCCGAGGGCGGCTGCCAGGCCGAGGTCGGAAGCGCTGCCGCCATGGCCGCCGCCGCGCTGGTGCAGATGCTCGGCGGCACGCCCGAGCAGGCGCTTGACGCCAGTTCCATCGCGCTAAGTAACCTGCTGGGCCTCGTTTGTGACCCCGTCGGTGGCCTCGTGGAGGTGCCCTGCCAAAACCGCAACGCCATCGGCGTGGCAGCGGCCTTTAGCTCGGCACAACTCGCCCTCGCAGGCATTAAGAGCCTGGTGCCGTTTGACCAGATGGCACATGTCATGCTCTCGGTGGGTCACGCGTTGCCGGCCACGCTGCGCGAGACGGCAAAGGGCGGCATCGCGCAGGCTCCGGCCGCACTTTCGGCCTGTGCAAAATGCGGTGTGTGCGGATAGCGGCAAAGAACGACTCAAAGGTGGGACAAATGTCCCACCTCTTTTGAATGCCACCGTTTCCGTACCACAAACAGCAGGGCAATCGCTATAATGCAAGCCCAGTAAAAACACGATGAACCGCAAGGCGAAAATCGAAGGATATGCATACGATGTCGCAAAACGATCGAACTCAACTGATTCCCGATCCGCAGCAGCCGAGCAGGCACACCGGCGGCGTTCAGTCGCCGCGTCCTATCGCGCCGAGCCACGGTCAGCAGCGTAGTGCAGCAAACGCTTCCCAACACCCGAACCAACAGCGACAGCAGCGTCAACAACGTCAGCAGCGCCAGGCAAACGGCAATGCGCCCAAGCAGCCCCCCACGCACGCTCGAGGCGATCGCGGCCCCGCGCGCAAACCCGCCGAGAACAATAAGTCGGGCAAAAAGACGACGTTATTTGTCGTCCTGGGCCTAATCGTCATTGTCTATATCGTAGGCGTCGTAGCGTTTTCGCAGGTAGCCTACCCCAACACCACCATCGCCGGCGTCGACGTCTCGTTCTCCAACGCTTCGTCTGCCGCCACCAAGGTCAATTCGGCATGGAAGCACTATAAGCTCGCCGTGACAGGCGATGACTTTAGCTGGACCTATCAGCCCGAGTCCGATGAGCCCATCGTCGACGGCGAAGCTGCCGCAAAAGAAATCATCAGCCACAACGAAGCCTTTATATGGCCGGTCCGTCTTGTGGAATCCTTAAGCGGCAAGACCAAAACAACCGCTACCTCCAACGAAGTCGATCTTGATCAAGACGTCGACCTGTCCATGCTCTCCGACACCTTTGACCAAAAGCAGTTTGAGGAGGATCTGGGCGCCGCCATCGACGAGTTTAACGAGGGCCGTTCGGGCACGTTCGAGGCCAATAGCTCCTATGACGAGCAGGCCGGCAAGTTTACCGTCGAGAAGGCGCGCTCCAACGAAAAGCTCAACCGCGAGCATGTCATTAAGTACGCCGAGCTCGAGCTTGCCTCGCTGACCGAGACCGTAGATCTTTCCAAGCTCGGCAACGATGCCTATGAGCCGCTTAATGGAACGCTGACCGATGATCAGATTCAGGCCGCATGCGATGCCGCCAACAACTTCCTGGGCGTCAACGTGACCCTCAAGCTCAACGGCGAGGATGCCGGCAAGGTTGATGGCAGCTCCGTGTTGCAGTGGATCAGCTTTGCCGATCCGGCCAACCCCACGCTCGATACGTCGCAGATCAGCAGCTGGGCAGCCGAACTCGCCAACGGCTTTAATACCGTGGGCTCCACTCGTTGGTGGACGCGCGCCGATGGCAAGCAGTGCGCCGTCGAAGGCGGCGACTTTGGTTGGTCCATCGACAGCAGCTCGCTCGCCAAGCAGGTCGAGGACGCCATTAACAACAAGCAGACCGGCGAAATCGAGATCAAGTACTCCCAGAAGGCCGACACCTTTACCGCAAAGGGAGAGCCCGACTGGAAGGCATACATCGACGTCGACCTGTCCGAGCAGCACGCGCGCTACTATGACGAGAGCGGCAATATCGTGTGGGAGGCCAACTTTATTTCTGGCAAACCGGGCGAAGACGCCACCCCCGAGGGTGTGTGGCAAATCAACAGCAACGACGGCGGCAGCACCCTGATCGGAGCCAAGGACCCCGAGACCGGTAAACCCAAATATGAGAGCCCGGTGAGCTACTGGATGCCGTTTGAGGGCAACATGATCGGCTTCCACGACGCCACCTGGCAAAACGACAAGAGCTTCGATAACGCCGAGTCGTACAAGTGGTGCGGCAGCCACGGTTGCATCAACCTGCGCCTGGCCGACGCCAAGGCACTGCACGATTGCATCAAAGTCGGCCTGTGCGTGGTTGTCCACTCGTAGTGCAACGCGCGCATTCCTACAACGTGGAACCGCTGCGACCAATCTAACAGTTCCGAAAGAAACCGTCCTATGCGCCCGCCCCAACCGGTGGGCGCATATAATTATCGAGGTTCTTTCTATAAAGGAGACGCTATGCCGAATGTCCCCACGATCACCCCGGGCCCAGATGATACCGAGCGCACGCCCGAAGGTGCCACCGAAACGTTTCCTCTGATTACAAACGTACATGCCGACAAGCAGAGCGGACGCGCGAACGATACGGCCGAGATTTCCGATGAAGAGGCATATGCCAAGCTCAAGGCAAAGCGTGCCGAACGCCGACGCAAAAAGCTGATTCGTCGCGGTATTGCCGCCGGCGTCGTGGGTGCCGTCGCGCTCATTGCCATTGTTGCAACCCTTGTTATCAATGTGCAGCCACAGGGCGCTAGCGGTCCTGTGACCGACATGGTGACCGAGGGCACGTTTACCACAACGGTCGAGGCGAAAGGCCAGCTCAAACCCATTTCGTCCTCAGTGGTCTCCCCTTCTGTCGACGGCACGGTCGATTCTATCAACGTGCAGGCAGGCCAATCCGTCAACGAGGGCGACGTGCTTATGACCATTAAAAACGACGAGCTCGATCGCAACGTTACCGAGGCGCAGCGTGCAGTTGCTGCCGCTCAAGAAGACCTCGCCAACGCGCAGAAAGCCGCAGCTGCTGCGCAGGCCACCCCAACGACGGACGTCGAGGGAGCTTCCGCAGCGGCTGGCGTCTCCGCCGCATCAGTGGACACGAACGCCGTATCGGCCGCGCAGCGCAGCCTCGCATCAGCCCAGGCAAACCTCGACCAGGCGAACGCCAAGGCCTCCAGTCGCACGGTCACGGCCCCGAGCTCGGGTAGCATCGTGGAGCTCAATGCCAAAGTGGGCGCCACGGTTACAGGCGGCATGATCATGGGCGAAAGCGATACGAGCGGCGGCAAGCAGTGCATGCAGATCGCCGACCTATCTAAGATGAAGGTGACCGTGCAGGTGGGCGAAAAGGACATCGCCAAGATCGCCGTTGGGCAGAGCGCCAACGTCACGTATCCCGCGTTTCCCGATATCGTGAGCCAGGGCACCGTCACGGCTATCGCGTCGGTGGCAAACTCCGACGCCGCCAACGGTGGCGGCGGCAGCGTGACCTTTAACGTCGACATTCTCATCGAGGCGCCCGACGCGCGCCTGAAGCCGGGCATGACGGCCGAGGTCTCGGTGGTGACCGAGCAGCTCGACGACGTGGTAATGGTGCCGACGATGGCGCTCATGACCGAAGACGGCGAACACTATTACGTCAACGTGGCGACTGATGACGAGGGCAAGCAAACCCGTCGCGTGAAGGTGACCGTCGTGACGCAAAACGACAACGAAGCCGTAGTCGGCAAGACACAGGTTAAGCGCGACGACCAGGGCAACGAGATCAACCCCAACGTTCCGGTTACCAAGCTGCGCGATGGCGACACCCTCGTCATGGACACCGGAGCGGACGCAACGGCTGACGGCGGCTACGGTGCGGATTCGGGCAGTATGTCTGCCGACGAGGGCATGTAATGCGTCCCGTTATCGACATCCGCAACGTGCACCGCATCTTTGAGAGCGAGGCGGGGTGCGCCCACATCCTGCACAACGTGAGCCTGGCGGTAAATCCCGGCGAATTCGTCGCTATCACCGGCCCCTCGGGCTCGGGCAAGTCGACGCTCATGAACATCCTAGGCTGTCTGGATAAGCCGACGGCGGGCGACTACTACCTGCAAGGGCTCAACGTGGCCGAGCTCGATGATGAGGAGCTCACCGAAGTTCGCGCCCTAAGCATTGGCTTTGTCTTTCAGAGCTTCAACCTGCTGCCGCGCCTGTCGGTTATCGAAAATGTGATGCTGCCGCTGGCCTACACCAATGTGCCCCGTAGCCAGCGCGAAATGCGCGCCGTGCACGCGCTGCAGGCTGTCACGCTGCCCGTCGACCACTGGGACCACCGCATATCCGAGCTCTCGGGCGGCCAGATGCAGCGCGTCGCAATCGCGCGCGCCCTCGTCAATGACCCGCCCATCATTCTGGCCGACGAGCCGACGGGAAACCTGGACTCCGCTACCGGAGCGCTTGTGATGGAAACCTTCCATAAGCTCCAGAAGCGCGGCAAAACCATCGTGCTTATCACACACGACCCCGGCATCGCCGCCGAGGCCGACCGTGCCGTGACCATCCGCGACGGTCGCATTCACGATGGCGCGTATATTCCACATGCACCGCGGACCCTGCGCAGCGCCGTGGATAGCCTGCCCAGGATTTCCGCCTCCGCCAACCCGCCGAAAGGAGAGATGGCATGAGCGCCCGCGATCTCATCCAGGAAGCCCTTCACTCGCTCGAGGCCAACAAGGGGCGCAGCCTGCTCACCATCCTGGGCATTGTCATCGGCATCGCCTCGGTTATCGCCATGACTTCGCTCATCGGCGGCATCCAAAACAGCCTGGTCAACAGTCTGGGCCTCAATGCGGCACGCATGGTGCAAATCTATTCGTCGCAAGAACTCACCGAGTCCGACATCGAGAAGCTTCAAAAACTGGTGCCGCAGATAGAGCAGATCGGCATTGTCGACAGCGCGTATACCGAGTATAAGACCGGCGATAAAAGCTATACCGTCATGGCACAGGGTGTCGATAGCGACATGCTCGATGCCGTGGGGGCCAGCAAGCTCGTTGCGGGGCGCACCTATTCCCAGGCCGAGTCCCAATCAGGCTCGCGCGTGGCGCTCATCAGCCGCGGCGGCGCCGATCAGCTTTACGGCAACGAACAGGATGCGCTGGGGAAAACCATCAAGGTGTCCAACGGCGAGGTGCAGATTGTAGGTGTGATTGATGGCGGCAACGACTCCATGGGCTCGCTCATGCTGTATATGCCGCGCGAAACCATCTCAGGCCTGTTTGGCGACGAAAATCCTTCATTCCCCAGCGTGACGGCTCTTGCCGCCGAGGGCACAGACATGGACGAGCTTTGTAAGACCATCGAGTCCAAGGTGCGCGCAATGAAGGGCATCGCGGAGGATGATGAGTACGACAGTGTATCGGCGACCTCCATGAAAAGCGCCATCGATGCACTCAACTCCTTTATGGGCGCGTTCTCGCTCATCATGGGCGCTGTCGCCAGCATCTCGCTGCTTGTCGGCGGTATCGGCATTATGAATATGATGCTAACCAACGTGACTGAGCGCATCCGTGAGATCGGCATTCGCCGTGCCCTGGGCGCAAGTCGTCGCGATATCACCGCGCAGTTTTTGGCCGAGTCCTCGGCGCTGTGCGTCACCGGCGGACTGTTGGGTGTCCTGATTGGCTATCTGCTGGCCTGGGCTCTTGCGATGTTTGCCGCAGGATCAGGGGTTCTCGGCGAGCTCGGTGCCAGCGGGCAAATCACACCGAGCTTTTCAATCGCCACGGTATTGCTGGCCTTCGCCGTCTCCGTCGGCATCGGCGTAATCTTTGGCTTCTACCCCGCCCGCCGCGCCGCAAAGCTCGACCCGGTGGAGTGCCTACGCTACCAGTAAGCCACCACTAACAAGTTGCGGTGAATTAGGGATAAATATGCTATCTAGCAGCAAATACAGACACTATTTCACCGCAACTTATTGAAGGGCTGCTTGCGCCAGTTCCGGGCGTCGTCCTCGAGCTATTGGCGGATGACGGGCTTGTACGGGTCGAGCTTGCTCGGGGCGCTCCTCTTCGCGGGCGGGAGGGCGCGCAGGCGCGGCGAGCGCCTAGCGCGCGAACTCCCGTAAGAGCGCGTCTTCCACTTCCCGAAGCGAAAGGGCTCCGCCTCCCTCGGCGGGACGGGCGACCACAATACAGCGCGCTCCCACGCCGCGCGCGGAGGCGATCTTCTCGGCCGTGCCGCCTACGGTTCCCGAGTCCTTGGTCACAAGCCACTGGGCGCCCACCTGCCGAAGCATCGCCTCGTTGAGCTCGCGGGTGAAGGGCCCCTGCATGCCGATGACGTGCGACGGCGAGAACCCCGCGTCGATGCACTTCGTTATAGCACCGGGCAGCGGGAGCACACGCACGAAGAAGCGCTCCGCGAAATCGGCGACGCGTGTGTAGGGAGCAAGCTCCTTGCTCCCCGTCGTGAGAAGCGCGCGACCCGGGTTCTCGGAGAGAAAACGCGCCGCGCAGGCGATCGACGCGACCGACACGACGCCTTTGGGCAGCGCCTCGACCGGGCGCGCAAGGCGCAGGCATCGTGCACCCACGGCGAGCGAAGCGGCCCGGATGTTGCCGCTTGCGAGCGTAGCGAAGGGGTGCGTGGCGTCGACGACGATGCGCGCGCCGGAAAGCTCGCGCTCCATGTCGGCCTCGTCGAGCCTGCCCGCATGCACCTCGATGCCCGGAAGCTCGCCCAAAAGCTCGCCTCCGTACTCGGTTGCCGCGTAGGCACGGGCGGGGATGCCCGCCCCGCTCGCCCATTCGCACAGAAGGCGGCCCTCGGTGGTGCCGGCGAAGATGCGCAGCGCCGGCGCGGATGCGGGGGCCGTCACTTCGGGCCGCCTGGGCGCGTGATCTGGTAGAGCAGCGCGTTCATAATGGCGGCCGCCACGGTCGAGCCGCCTTTGCGACCCCTCGCGACGATGGCCGGCACGCGTCGCGCGAGTAGCTCCTCTTTCGCCTCGACCACGTTCACAAACCCAACCGGCACCCCTACGACGAGCGCGGGCGCGATCTTCCCCGCGTCAATGAGCTCGGCGAGGCGCAGAAGTGCTGTGGGAGCGTTACCGACGGCCACGATGAGTGGACCCTCGATGCCGCAAGCTTTGTCCATGCTCGCAACGGCGCGAGTCGTGCCCGCGGCGCGCGCCGTTGCGGCGACATCCGGGTCGGCCATATAGCACACGGCCTGGCAGCCGATCTTCGCGAGCGCGGGCTTGCTTATGCCTGCGAGCGCCATGTTCGTGTCGGTGAGCACCGTGGCCCCTGCGCGCAGTGCGTCGAGCGCACAGTGCGCGGCGTCATGCGTGAACACGAGGGAATCGGCGTACGAGAAGTCAGCAGTGGTGTGGATGACGCGCTTCACGACGGGCTCTTCGAGCGGCGGGAACGTGCGGCCGCCGAGCTCTTCGGTGATGATCTCAAAGCTGCGCCGCTCGATGTCGCCGGGCGCCATCTCCTTGGAATCCATCTAGTACTCCACTCCTTTCCTTGCACATATCCCCTGCTCGTAGGGGTGTTTCTCGCACCGCATCTCGGTTATGTAGTCGGCCTTCTCCACGATCTTGCGGGAAGGCGCGCGCCCGGTGAGCGCTACTTCGACGCCGCGAGCGGACATATCGAGCGCGCGGTCCACGAGCGCCTCGTCGACAAGCCCCTTCGAAAGCGCGTCGAACGCCTCGTCGAGCACGAGCAGCCCCTCCTGCGCGCCCTCGAGCTCGGCGAGCGCGGAAGCGAGGTTCCCATCGTGCAGCTCGCGCGTCGCGGCAAGTTCTTCCGACGTCATCGACCAGGTAAACTTGTCCGACGCCTTTCCCGCGAACACGGGCACGCCGAAATGCTCGGCGAGCAGGCGCACCTCCCCGCTTTCGCCGTCTTTCAGGAACTGCACGACGACGACGCGGCGGCCTGCGGCGAGCATGCGAAGGGCGAGGCCCATCGCCGCCGTGGTCTTGCCTTTGCCGTCGCCATGATACACGTGGATCATACGCCCTCCTCGATAATGCGGTAGACATACTCCATGTCGAGCGCCCCGCGCACGGAGTCGGCCAGGCGGTCGAACTCGCGCGCACGGTGATCGGCCGCGGACACCGCGCCCTCAGCACCCACGACGCTCTCGGGCAGGCCGCGCATGCGCGCGAGCGAGCGCGCGAGGGCGAGCGCCACTCCCGGTTCGTCGAACAGGCCGTGGAGATAGGTTCCGAACACGTTTCCGCAGGCCGCTCCTTCTGGTTTGCCGCCAATCATGCCCGCAGGGGCGCAGGAGACGGTCGTTTCGCCGTCGTGAATCTCGTACCCGCGCGCCGTCATGCCGTTCCACACCGAGAACGCGCCTTGGGCGCCCGTGATGCGCAGCTCCGACTGGGCGAGGCGCTTTTCCTCATTGAACACCGTACTTGCAGGGATGAGCCCGAGCCCGCGCGCGGTGCCAGCGCCTTCCCTGCCGTGCGGGTCGGAAAGCTCGTCTCCCAAAAGCTGGTAGCCTCCGCATATGCCGAGCACCGGCGTGCCCGCGCCCGAAAGCGCGCGTACACAGGCTCCGATGCCGCTAGCCGCAAGCCAGCGCGCGTCGTCGAGCGTGGTCTTTGAGCCGGGGAGCACCACCAGGTCGGGTCGGCCCAGATCGGTCGTCGAGGAAACGTAACGCACGCCCACGCCGGGTACGCGCGAAAGCGGGTCGAAGTCGGTGAAGTTCGACAGATGCGGAAGGCGCACGACGGCGACGTCGATGACGCCGCGCGCCTCGCGGGCAGATAGGCGCGGCGCGAGCGAGTCCTCGTCGTCCAGGTCGAGCGTAAGATACGGCACGACCCCCACGACGGGAACCCCGCACATCTTCTCGAGCGGGGCCAAACCCGGGCGCAGGATTTCCACATCGCCGCGGAACTTGTTCACAACAAGCCCCCGCAAAAGCGCGCGATCCTCGGGCGCAAAGAGCGCGACCGTACCGTAGAGCTGGGCAAACACCCCGCCTGGGTCGATGTCGCCCGCGAGCAGCACGGGGGAGGACACGGCGCGCGCGAGCCCCATGTTGACGATGTCGTTTTCGGCAAGGTTGATTTCGGCGGGGCTGCCGGCGCCCTCGATGACGATGACGTCGTTTTCCTCCGCGAGCGAATCGAACGCCTCCAAAATCTGCGGCATGAGCGCCTTCTTTCGCGCGAAGTAGTCCCTCGCAGCGAAGGCTCCCTGCGCCTTGCCGGCAACGATGAGCTGGCTTCGGTGGTCGCTTTCGGGCTTGAGCAGGATGGGGTTCATGCGCACGTCGGGCGCGATGCCGCACGCCTCGGCCTGCATGATCTGGGCGCGCCCCATCTCGAGCCCGTCGGCCGTGACACCGCTGTTGAGCGCCATGTTCTGGCTCTTGAAGGGAGCCACGCGCAGGCCGTCCTGCGAAAGCACGCGGCACAGCCCCGCCGCAAGCAGGCTCTTCCCCGCGTTCGACATGGTGCCCTGGATCATGATGGGCTTAGCCCTACCCACGGGTATCGACCTCCTTCGCCAAGCCTCGGCCATCCGCGCCCGCCATAGCGCCGCTGCAAGAAGCGCCGCCCCGTTCGTCGGGTTCGCCTTCGCCCGATGCGCCTTCCGCCCGAAGCGCGCGGCTGAACGCCATCGCAAGCCGGGCGTTCTCCTTGCGCGTGCGCACCGCAACGCGGCACCAGGAACGGGACAGTACCGAAAACGAGTCGCACGTGCGGACCAAAACCCCCTGTTTATACAGGCGCTCGGGGATGTCTTTCGTCGGCGTGCGGACTAAAAGGAAGTTCGCATCCGACGGCACGACGGAAAGCCCGAGCGAGGAGAGCTCGTGGGAAAGCCACGCTCGCTCGCCCGCCAATACATCGCGCGTGCGCGAGACGTATTCGACGTCTTCCAGGGCGGCGATGCCCGCGGCCTCGGCGACCGAGGAGACGGGCCACGCCTGCCCCGCCCGGCGAATTCCATCGATGAGTTGGGCGTTTCCGCTGATCAGATATCCAAGCCGTAACCCCGCCATTCCGTAGAGCTTGGTGAACGCAGAGAGCACGGCCACATGGCGCGAACACGCGGCGCGTGCGGCCACGCTCCTATCGCGGGCGTCGGGCGCAAATCCGAGGAAGCACTCGTCCACGACGAGCAGCGCGCCCACCTGCTCGCAGCGGCAAGCCGCGGCATCGATCACGCGGGGGTCGACGAGGCGCCCCGTCGGGTTGTTCGGATTGCAGAGGTACGCCACGTCTCCCGGCCCCTCGATCGCGCGGGCGAAGGAGGCGGGCACGTCGAAGTCGTCCGCTTCGGAGAGCGGGAACTCCTGCACGCATGCGCCGTAGTACGATGCCGCCTCCGCATATTCAGAGAACGTCGGCGCGCACACGACGATGCGTTTCGGGCGCACCGCCGCAGCGAGCCGCCAGATGATGTCGGACGCGCCCGCGCCGCAGACGATAGTATCTTCGGGAATGCCCTGGGCGCGCGATAGGGCGCGAACAAGGGCGAGGCTTTCCCTATCGGGGTAGGCGTCGATTCGAGAAAGCGCCTTGCAGGCTGCGGCGACAGCGCGCGGCGAGGGGCCTGCCGGATTCACGTTCACCGAGAAATCGATGAAGTCGGAGGCGCCCCCTTCGCAAGCGATGCCAAGCGATTGCGCACTGCCCCCATGCGTACGGGCGCGCAGGATTCCCCCGGCAGCCAGGGGTGCGGCGTGGTCTTCCCTCATGACATCGCCCCCACGGCGAGCACGACCGCCGCGCGCGCGGCGCCGAAGACGACGAGCGCGCATACGGACGCGGCGAGCATGAGCCTTGTCGCCCGGACGATGTCGCCCCACTCGATTTCACGGGATGCGTCGCCTATCGTCGGTTTCTCAACGAGCTTGCCGAAATACACCGCGGGTCCTGCCAGGCGCAGCCCGAGCGCGCCCGCACACGCTGACTCGGTCTGCGCCGAGTTGGGGCTCGCATGGCGACGCCTGTCGCGGCGCCAGATGCGCGCCGCCCCGCACGCGTCGAGCCCGACGATCGGGCACACGGCGATCATGAGCAGGGCCGATAAGCGCGAGGGAATCCAGTTCACCGCATCGTCGAGGCGCGCCGAGGCGCAGCCGAAGTCGATGTAGCGCTCGTTTTTGTAGCCCACCATGCTGTCGAGCGTGTTCACCGCCTTGTACGCCATGCCCAAGGGCGCACCCCCGATCATAAGGTAGAAAAGCGGCGCGATGACGCCGTCGCTCGCGTTCTCCGCCACCGTTTCCACGGCGGCGCGCGCAACGCCCTGCTCGTCGAGAACAGACGTGTCGCGTCCCACGATGAGCCCGACGGCTTCACGAGCCGCGACAAGGCCGCCCTTCGAGAACGCGCGGGCCACGGCCAGGCTCTGACGGCGCAGCTCGCATGCCGCGAGAATCTGATAGCTCGCCCATGCCTCGGCCACAAAGCGCAAGCCGGGGTGAACCATGCCGCAAAGATGCAGGATTCCCCAGGTCAAAAGCCAACACGCAAGCGGAAGCGCCACGGCGAGCACAAGCCCTGCGGCGCGCGTGCCCGCGGACGTTTGCGGGAATGCGCCCCGCAGGCGGCCTTCGGCCCACGTGATCGCGCGCCCCATGGCGACGACGGGATGGGGAAGCCAGCGCGGGTCGCCGAAGGCAAGGTCGGCCGCGAACCCGGCGGCGACGGCAAGAATCGTCATCACCGGGCATCGCCCCCCGAAGCAGGGCGAACGTCGCGAAGGCAGCGCCCATCCCAGATGGCGGCCCATGCGCCGCCCGGCTCGGTATGCACGTCGAAGTATTCCATTTTCGGGACAGCAAGCTCGGAAAGCAGCGCTTTCACGGTACCCGCGTGAACGACGAAGACGGCGCGCCCACTCCCCTGGGCGCGCTCCGATTCGCACGCCTCCCGAAACGCCGCGACGACGCGGCGGGTGAAATCGCTCTTGCCCTCGCCATGCGGGCACCGCGTCTCGCACCAGGAGTCTACCCAGGCGCGGTAGCGCGCATCCTCTTTAAGCTCGGCGGCGCTTCGCCCCTCGAAGTCACCGAAATCCATCTCGCGCAGACCGGGGCATGCCATAAGCTCCGCATTCGGGAAGAGGATGCGTGCCGTCTGGTCGGTGCGGGCCATGCCGCTCATGATAACACGGAACACGTCACGATCGCACGCGAGCTCGCGCAAAGCGCGCTCGCCCGCGCTCGACAGGGGCTCGTCGGTGCCCGCCCCGCTGTAGCGATGGTCTTCCGTGCCCGCCGTGGCACCATGGCGCACGAAGACGACTTCCAAAGGCGCGCCCGCGCCCTGCGTCCCTCGAGGCGCATCGGCAAGGTTTCCTTTGATGACCTGGGGAATCCCGCACGTCATGCGCACGACGACGTCGGCGCGCGCAGCAAGCGCGCATCCCAGGCGCCCCGCGCGCTCGCGCCATTGGGCGTCTTCCGCACGCATGGGGACGACCCCCGAGCCGACCAAGGGCAGAATCACTGCGTCGAAGCCAATCAGCCGCTCGAGCGCCCGGTCAGCGTCGAGCGCGCGTACGAGTTCCTCGGCACGGTACGCGACACGGCCGGCAAAAGCCGCGGGCACGCCGCCCTCCGCAAGCTGCGCCGCGTCGACGAAATCGTCCGCCGCGAACCCGAGCTTTTCGCGCACGAAGGTCCTCTTCCCCGAATGCGCGCCGCCTACCACGAGAATCATAGGAGCATACCCCCCGCCACCAGCATGGCAAGCATCGCGAGCTCGGCCCATTGCAGAAACCATCCGGCCAAATCCCCCGTCACCCCGCCGAAGCGGGACAGGGCAACATGACGGTACCACGCGAGCGCCAAAAGCCCCGCCACCGCCATAAGGGCGCCGACGGCCTGAGCGCACGCGACCATCCCTGCAGCCGAAGCCGCAGCGAAAGCGCAAAGCGGCACGACGATCGCCGCGCGCTTCTTAGCAGGCGAGAGTCCCGCGGCCATGCCGTCCGCCCGCGCGGCAGGCCAGCATTCTACGGCGAGCCCCGAAAGCGCGCGGGAGAACACGAGCGAGCACAGAAGCGCGAGGAACGCCCCCGCCGTAAGCGGCAGCGCGGTGAACAGGGAAAACTGCAGAATAAGGTACACGACAACACCGATGACCCCGAAGGCGCCCGCCCGCGGGTCGTGCATGATCTCGAGCTTTCGCTCGCGCGGGGCCCAACTTGCAAGCGCATCGGAGGTGTCGCAGAGCCCGTCTAGGTGGATGCCTCCCGTCACCGCCACAGGCAGCGCCACGAGCACGGCCGCGACGATGGTCGCGGGCACGCCGAGCAGGTTCGCCACGTGCCCCCACGCCGTCATGAGTAAGCCTTCCGCAAGGCCCACCAGGGGAAACGCGGCAAGAGCATGGGTTGACCCGAAATCGGTCCAAGCCGATTTCGGGACGGGGATGCGCGAGAACGTTCCGAACGCCGCGCCGATTGCCTCTGCTATCTTCACCTTGTAGGTCCTTCGCCTTTCATCCACACGGGAATCCCGCATACCACTTCGACTGCGCGGTCGGACAGCGCCGCCACGCCCGCGTTCACGCGCGCGAGCGCGCGCCTCCATGCCTCGGTCCCCTCATCGTAGCGCATCCCATCGGCGAACACGTCGACGGTGACCACCACCGTATACGCAGCGGCCTGAGCGAGCCGTTCGATGCCTCCGAGCACCTCGCGTGCCGCAGCGTCGGGGTCACGTGGGGACAAGCCGCCTTCCGCGAAAAGCTCGTTTGCAACCAAGTTGCCCACGTCCTCCAAAAGAAGCGTGCAGCCGCGCGGAAGCCCGGACACTGCGGCGCCCACGTCACGCGTGCGCTCGAGGGTGGAAAACCCCTTGCCCTCGCGCAGCGCCCGATGACGCGCGATGCGGCGGGCGCCCTCTTCCCCGAAGGGCTCCATCGTTGCCAGGTACACGCGAGGGCCGTCGTGCCCGAGGCACAGGGACTCGGCGTAGGCGCTCTTGCCGCTCGCGGCGGCGCCGATGACGAGCGTCACCGTCATTTCCCGGCCTCGAAATGCTCGTAAGCAGCCATGCCAGTCGCCGTGAACGTCTTCCCATCCCGGTACACGCGCAGCGCCGAATCCAGAAGGAGCAGATACGCCATGGCGCCCGCGCCCTCGCCCAAGTGCATGCCTGCGTCGAGGGGTGCCTTTATGCCGAGCTCGCGAAGGAGCTCCTGGCTTGCGGGTTCACTTGATGCGTGGGTGCCCACGAGGTAGGCCAAGGCGTTGGGGCAAAGGCGCGCTGCGCACAGGGCCGCCGTGCAGGATATGACCCCGTCGAGGAGCGCCGGCGCCTTCGAGGCCGCGGCCCCCAGGTAGAAACCGCACATCGCCGCGATGTCGAAGCCGCCCACCTTCGAGAGCACGTCGATCGGGTCGGCAGGATCGGGCGAGTTCGCGTCGATAGCGCGCTCGACCACGTCGCGCTTGCGCGCGAGCGAGGCGTCCGAGAGCCCCGCGCCGCGCCCGACGAGGCTCCGCGCGTCCGCCCGGATGAGCACTGCGGCCACCGCCGCCGAGGTGGTCGTGTTGCCGATGCCCATCTCGCCCGCGGCGAGAAGGCGCACGCCGGCGCGGACAAGCCCGCACGCGACGGCGATTCCGACATCGATCGCGCGCACGGCCTCATCGCGAGACATAGCGGAGCCGTGCGCGATGTTGCCGCTCCCCCGCCGTACGTTCGCGCGCACCATGCGCGCGTCTTCTATGCCCCGGGCCATACCCACGTCGACGGGCACGACCTCGGCACCCGCGAACGCCGCCATGCGACAGGCGCTCGTGGCCCCCTCGCACATGTTGCGCGCGACGGCTCGCGTCACGTCTTGCCCGCTTTGCGACACGCCTTCGGCAACGACCCCGTTGTCGGAGAAGAATACCGCGAGCGCACGGGGAAACTCGGCAACCTCGGCGCTCCCCTGAGCTGCGGCGATACACGCGACGGCGTCTTCAAAGTCGCCCAATCCCCCCAAGGGGTGCGCGATGGAGTCCCACGCGGCGTACGCGGCGGCGCGGGCGCACTCGTCTGCGGGCGCGATGCGGGAGAGCGCGGCTTCGAGCACGGCGCCCGGCGCCGACGAGAACGCGCGCTCGACTTCCTCGCGGATGCTGGCAAGCGCGGTTTCGGTTGCTTCAGCCATGCCGTCTCCTCTCTGCGAACGACGCTGCGGCAGACGCGAACGCGCGCGCAACGTCGGGGTTCGCAGGATAGTACACATGCGGGAAGCCCGCAACCAGGGACGGGGTGGTCGTCATGCACGACCAGCCCTTGTCGCGCCGGGGCTTCTGCGCCCAGAAGTCGCCGCCCGGGCAGGTGGACTGCCAGTAGTGGAACTCGTGCGCGCGGATGCGTGTGCCGCACGGCCCGTAGAGCCCGTCGCGTTGGGAAGTGAGCTCCACGTACCCGAAATGGGACAGCCTTCCCCCGTTCTCGCTTGCGCCCTCAAGGGCGCCCGCAACAGGCCAGCGCCGCCCCTCGCTATCGGAGATTTCGCGCTGCAGGTACAGAAACCCACCGCATTCGGCAACCGTCGGCATGCCGGATTCCACCGCGCACCGCACCGCCTCGCGCATCGGCGCGTTCTCGGAGAGCTGCCGCACATGGAGCTCCGGGTAGCCGCCTCCCAGATAGAGGGCGCTTGTCCCCCGGGGCAACTCGCTATCACACAGAGGACTGAAAAAGGCCAGCTCGCAACCCAGGTCCTCGAGCGCGCGCAGGTTCTCCTCGTAGTAGAACGAGAACGCCTCGTCACGCGCAACGGCGAAGATGGGCCGCGCTCCCGCGATCGGCTCCAACCGGTAAGGTTCCTCGCAGATATCGGGTGCCGTCGCCGCTATTTCGAGCAAGCGGTCGACGTCGACGCTCTTTTCCACCAGCTCGGCCATCTTGTCGATGCGCGCGGAGAGCTGCTCGACCTCATCGGCGGTCACAAGCCCCAGATGCCGGCTTTCGAGCGAGAACGCCTCGTCGGCGGGAATATTACCCAAAACCGCGACGCCCGTGTGCTTCTCGATCGCAGGCGCCGCGTAGGCGCAGGCAGCGGCGCTCGTCTTGTTCAGCACGACGCCGCGCACGTTCGCACAAGGCAGGAACTCGGCGATGCCGCGAATTACGGCGGCGAGCGATAAAGACGCCCCGCGCCCGTTCACCACTAAAACGACCGGCGTTTCCGTGTCGCGCGCAACCTGGTAGCTGCTCGCGTCGGCCACGCCGGGCGCCATGCCGTCGTAGAAGCCCATGACCCCCTCGAGCACCGCGACATCCGCGCCCGCGGCGCCGCGTGCGAGCAGGGCGCGCAGCGTCGGGGCGTCGGTGAAGAAGCCGTCTAAGTTGCCCGAGCGCGCGCCCACGACGCGACGATGAAAGAGCGGATCAATGTAGTCGGGGCCGCATTTGAAGGCCGCGCATGCAAGGCCGCGGCGCGCGAGCGCGCGCAGGAGCGCGCACGTAACGACCGTCTTGCCGCTCCCGCTCGAGGGCGCAGCGACCATGAAGCGCGGGATGGTCGTGCTCACCGGGCGCCGCCTTCCCCACCTGCACCACGCGCGCTGACGAGGAACACGGGGTTTTGCGCCTTCATGAGATGGTGCGAGCCTACAGCCTCGGCGCGGGCGGCCGACACCTGGCACGCCTCGAACCCCTTAAAGCGCGAACCCGAGAGGAGCGCGCACGCCTCGGTGAGCGTCTCAACGGTGACGCATGGCACGCACAGACGAACCTGCGAGTTCTTCTCGAGCGCCGCCTCCACGATGGAGGGAAGCTCGCCCGCGCTCCCGCCGACGAACACGGCGTCGGGGACGGGCAGTTTCGCGAGCGCTTCGGGGGCGACACCGGGGACTGCATGCACGTTGCCGCACCCGAATGCAGCCACGTTCTCCCGGATGAGCCGCACGCCGGCCGCGTTGCGCTCAACCGCCCATACCGACCCCGCTCGCGCGACGAGCGCCGCCTCGATCGACACGCTCCCCGTGCCGGCGCCGACGTCCCACACGGTGTCGGTAGCGGTAAGGCGCAGTTTCGCGAGCGCGACGGCGCGCACCTCCTGCTTGGTCATGGGAACGTCGCCGCAGATGAAGAGCTCGTCGGGAATGCCCGAGGAAGCGTACGGCCAGCGGGAGCTCGCGGCGCGGGATGCGCCCGCAGAGTCCACCACGGAAGAAGTCGCCGCGGGCGCAGACGCGCCGGCCGGCGCCTCGGAGGCTGCGCTAGAGCCCGCAGGCGACCCGGCGCCGCCTGCGAAATCGATAAGCATCACGTTCAAGTCGTCGAACATCTGACCTGCGATTTCACTTGCGGTCGCACAGGTGATGCGCTCGTCGGGGTACGACAGGCGCTCGGCCACCGTCACGCGCGCGTCCCCGAAGCCCGCCTGCACAAGCTCGCCGGAAAGCCGCGAGGGGTCTTCCCCGCGCGACGTGACGAGGAAGAGCTCACCTGCGCGCTCGGCCTCGGCCACGATGTCGCACGCCACGCCGTGAGCGCTCGCAAAGCGCCAATCCTGCCATGGACGCGCAAGGCGCGCGGCGAGATACGACGCTGAGCTTATGCCGGGAACAACGCGCACGGCCACCTGCGCGTTGCCGGAGAGCGCCTCCACCAGGCGGCGCGCGCCGCTGAACAGCCCCACATCGCCCGTCATCACGACCACGGCGCGCTGCCACGACGCCGCATCGGTGAGCGCGGCGACGATGTCCGCCGTCTTCACGAGCTCGCATCTCACAACGTCGGGCGGCACGTCGATGCCGGCAAGCGCGCGATGAGCGCCAATGACCACGTCGGCGATGTCGATCGCGTCGAGCGCCGCGCGCGAGAGCAAGTCGGGGTTTCCGGGCCCCGCCCCGATGATCGTTACCTTTCGCATGGAATCTCCCGATACCCGCGCGGCGTGACCATACGGCCGCCTACGAGCTTCGTGTCAGCGTTGCCGACGAACACGGTGGTGAACATGTCGGCGTCGATCTCCCCCAGCTCGGAGAGCCTGCACATGCCCGACTGCTGCCCCTCGCGCCCGATGTTGCGTACCCAGCCGCAGAGCGTGTCGGGGGCCTTCCATTCGAGCATAATCTTCGCCGCGCGCGAGAGCCTGTCGGCGCGCTTTCTGCTGCGCGGGTTGTACAAACAGATGCAGAAGTCGGCGCTCGCCACGGCGGCGACCCTGCGCTCGATGACCTCCCACGGCGTGAGCAGGTCGGAGAGCGACACGACCGCGAAGTCGTGGGCAAGCGGGGCGCCGAGCACCGCCGACCCGCTCTGAGCCGCGGTGGCCCCGGCGATAACTTCCACGTCTACATCGGGGTAGTCCTCCGCAAGCTCCAGCACGGGGCTCGCCATGCCGTACACGCCCGCGTCACCGCTGCACACGAGCGCCACGGCTTCTCCGCTCTGCGCGCGCGAAAGCGCCAGGCGGCACCGTTCGACCTCGTGCATCATCGGCGTCGCGAGATGCGCCGCGTCGGGCACGGCGGCGAGCGCGAGCTCCACGTATTTCGTGTACCCCACAACGATGTCGGCCGCCTCGAGCGCGCGCCGAGCCGCAATCGTCATGCCGTCGGGGCCGCCCGGGCCGATCCCCACCACGAAGAGCTTTCCCATCACCGCTCCTTAAACGAAAGTTCGATAGTTACCTTGGAAAACGCGACGGTCACGCCGCCGTGAGCGAGCTTCGGGAAGATAAGTTTGCCCCCGTCCGCGAGCGCCGCGCGCTCGCACACGTTGTCGACCCCAACCGTCGCGCGCACGAAATCAGATGGCGAAACGCTGCCTTCGACTTGCGACAACTCATCTGCGGAATACGTCGCAAGCGGAATATTGCGCGCGTGGCAGAAGGCGAGCAGACCCTCCTCGTGCGCCTTCACGTCGATCGTCGCCGCCTCGCGGACGGCCGAAGGCGAGATACCCGCCTGCCCGCACGCGAGAAGAAACGCCTCCTCGATCGCTTCGGCGCACGCACCGCGACGGCACCCTATGCCCGCAACGATGCAGGGCACGACAAGGCGAAGCGGCTCGGGCGCAGGCGCCTGCGCCCGCACGCCCGCCGGCTTCCACGTCTCACCGGCTGGCACGACCTTGCCCGTTGTCTCCGCCGCGCGAACGGACGCACCTGCATTCGCGCCAGCAAACGGCGACACGACGATATCGGCCCGAGCGCGGTCGGACGCAATGTCAACCCCCTCAGGCGGCTGTCCCGAAATCGGCATGTCGGAATAGAGCGCCACGCGCCCGCCCGAAAGCAGCCGCGCCGACACTCGCTTGATGGCCTCGGGATTCGAAACGGCGAGCCCCGCACAGCGCGCCCACGTATCCACCGCCCACACGCCGCGGACGTCGGTCGCCGTGGTGATGACGGGGATGGCCCCTGCCGCGCGTGCCACAGTTTGCGCAAGCTCGTTCGCACCGCCCAAATGCCCCGACAAAAGCGGGACGGCAAAGCGCCCCGCCTCGTCGATCGCCACAACCGCGGAATCGGTTGCCTTCGAGGCGACATGCGGCGCGATCGCCCGCACGGCGATGCCCGCCGCGCCCACGAACAGAAGCGCGTCCGACGCTTCCCACGCGAGCGCCGTCCATGCGCGCAGGTCGGCCTTCCCCTCGCCGAACCCGCGCGAAACGGAAACGTCCCAGCCAGGGTCATCTTCACCTGTCTGTGCGCAATCGGAAAGCGCGCGTGCGGTGCGCTCCGCCAACGCATACCCCCTCTCAGTGAACGCTATGCAGGAAATCCTCATCTAGCGCACCACCATCGTCGAGAAGTAGCTGCCCCGATCGGGCACATCGTCGAGCGAGCGGTACACGCGCCCGCCCGGAAGCCCACAGTCCTCTACGAGCTCGGCACCGTCGAAGGTGCCCTCCTCGCGAAGGATGCGCTTCGTGTCCGCAAGCGAGCGGCGTGCCTTCATGACCACCTTCGTCCCCGGCCAGCCGATTGCGCGGCGCACCCCGCACAGCACGCCTTTACTCATACGTCGCCCCCAATTCCCCGATAACTGCATCGGCGCCCGACGTGCGGAAAAGCTCGCGGCGCTCGGCGTCGAACACGACCGCGGCGATGTCGCATGCGCCCGCCGCGCGGCGGCGCAACCTGTCCTCGATTGCCGCAGCGAGCGAGGCGCGCGCAGCGTCCCCCACGCCGGCGGCCTCGATTACCTCGAGCGCCGCCGTGGTCGTGACCGACGACATGATCTCGTGCACGGTCTTCGCGCCCGCGCCGGCCAAGGCCGCGTGGGCGGCCAGAATCTCCGCGCGGCAGTCGGCGGTACGCGAATGGGTGTCCATGATGCCGCCCGCGACCTTCACCAACTTGCCGATGTGTCCCACAAGAAGGACATTGGTAAATCCCTCGCGAATGCAGCAATCAATCGCGTCGCCCACAAAGTTGGAGATGAAGACCACCGGCGCACCGTTTAGGTGGAAATGCCCCGAGATGAACTGCCCGCCGTAGTTGCCGGGCGTGAGCACGACTCCGCGCCGCCCCATAGCCGCATGCTGCCGGATCTCAAGCTCGATGCTGTCGCGCAAGGCAGTGAGGCTGCGCGGCTCGACGATGCCCGTCGTGCCCAGGATGGAGATGCCGTCCTTTATCCCCAGGTGCGGGTTGAAGGTCTTTTCGGCAAGGGCAACACCCTCGGGTACCGAAATCGTCACAGCAATATTTCCAGAAAAGCCGTGCGAGGCGCACACCTCGCGCACCGCCGAAGTTATCATCGCGCGCGGCGTCGCGTTGATGGCGGCCGCCCCCACCGGCTGCTCGAGCCCGGGCAACGTCACGCGCCCCACGCCCACGCCGCCATCGACGGAAACTTCCGATTCGTGCGCGGGCACGTCCTTGCTGCCCGCAGCACCCGTGCCCGACCCCGCATATTCCACGCGCGCGTACACGAGCACGCCGTCGGTCACATCGGCATCGTCGCCTGCGTCCTTTCGCACGGCGCACTGGGCGCACCCCTCGCCGATGCATGCGTCGACCACGTTCGCCTCGACGGGCAGCCCGCCGGGGGTGACGATCGACACGCGGCCGACGGGCTTTCGTGACAAGAGCATCTCGCAGGCCGCCTTCGACGCGAGCGCGGCGCAGCTCCCCGTGGTGTAGCCGCAGCGCAGGCGGGTCGTCCCGGTATATATGTAGTGCTCGAAGGCCACGTTAGCTGCTCGCCTTCCGATACCCCGTGGCAAACGAAGGGTCGTAAAGCTTGCTGCGCTCGTACGACTCCGCTTGCGCACCGTTGTGCGCAAGCCCGCCGCGAGCTCCGAGCACGCGGCCCACCACCACGAGCGCCGTGCGGTCGATGCCCTCTCGCGCGCCCGCATCGGCGAGCGTGCCCACTGTGCAGCGCACCACGCGCTCCTCAGGCCAGGTCGCCTTGTACACGAGCGCCGCCGGCTCGTCGGAGCTGCGGCCAGCGGCCAAAAGCTCGGCGGAAAGCTCGGCGAGCATACCCGAGCTCAGGAAGATGATCATAGTCGAGCCGCTTTCCGCCATGGTGCGCATGCCCTCGCCCGCGGGCATGGGGGTACGTCCGGAAAGCCGCGTGATCACGACCGACTGGCTGATTCCCGGCAGCGTGTATTCCTGGCGAAGCGCCGCCGCGGCACCGCAAAAGCTCGACACGCCGGGCACCACCTCGTAGTCCACGCCGCGCACGTCGAGCGCGTCCATCTGCTCCTGGATGGCGCCGTATAGGCACGGGTCGCCCGTGTGCAGGCGCACCACTTCCTCGCCCCGCGCATCTGCCGCGCACATCACGTCGAGCACTTCCTCCAAGGTCATGTGCGCGCTGTCGTAGACGATGCAGGATTCCTTGCACTCGGCGAGCAGCTCGGGGTTCACAAGGCTCCCCGCCCAAACGACCACGTCGGCCGCGCGCAAAAGGCGCGCCCCGCGCAGCGTGATAAGGTCGGCGGCGCCCGAGCCAGCGCCAACGATATGAATCATCCGAGCCTTCCCTTCCCGTTTCTCATCGCAACCGTTTACGCCGCCATTCGCGCAGCGGGCAAAACACGGCGCCTGCGGCGGCAATCGGCGCAAATACGCAGGCAGGAGGCGCAATGCCACCCGCCCTGGCTTTGACACGTTCACAAGTGCCCACTATCATAGTAAAAGATTCGGCAACGAGCATATGACAATCGGATAAAAGGAAATGACCGGCGCGGCGCCCGCACAGCCCGCGCTGGCTTGCGGAGGGAACCAGGTGGGAATCCTGGGCAAGGGACATTACTGTATAGGACGCGCGGGCGAACCGCCTCGCGCCCCAAGCCAGACTGCTTCGCCTTTTCCTCACGGCATCGCCGTGGCGTTAGCTCCTTGTGAACCCCGAGGGGTGCGCTTTTCTTTCGCTTGTGCCGACAAGCAACTGTCGCCGGGGGGACCGGCAAACCGAGGAAAGGAAAAACCATGTCCGACCAGATGTCACGCCGCGGCTTCATGGGCGCCGCAGCAACCGGAGCCGTCGCGCTCGCCGGAGTCGCGCTCGCGGGCTGCTCCAACACCTCCGCGAGTTCCGAGAAATCGAGTGAAAAGGAGAAGGCCGTGAAGCCGGTCATCCTCGTCACGAGCTTCGGCACGAGCTACAACGACTCGCGCCACATCACCATCGGCGCCATCGAAGACGCTATCCGCGAGAAGTACTGGCAGGACTACGACATCCGCCGCGCCTTCACCGCGCAGATCATCATCGACAAGCTGAAGAAGCGCGACGGCATCACGATCGACAACATGACCGAGGCACTCGACCGCTGCGTGGAAGACGGCGTGAAGGAAATCGTCGTGCAGCCGACGCATCTCATGGGTGGCCTGGAATACACCGACGTGAAAGACGAGCTCGACAAGTACGCCGACAAGTTCGACAAGATCTCGCTCGGCGACCCGCTGCTCACCTCCGACGACGACTACAAGAAGGTGGCCGCAGCCATTAAGGAGAACATGGCGTCCTTCGACGACGGCAAGACGGCGCTGTGCCTCATGGGCCACGGCACCGAAGCCGATTCCAACGCCGACTATGCCAAGATGCAGGAAGTGTTCAAGAACGAGGGCTTGACGCAGTTCTTCGTCGGCACCGTCGAGGCTGAACCGACCTGCGAGGATGTAATCGCCGCCGCGAGCGCCGCAGGCTACAAGAAGGCCGTGCTCGCGCCGTTCATGGTGGTCGCGGGCGACCACGCGAACAACGACATGGCAGACGAGACCGACCCCGACAGCTGGGCTGCGAAGTTCGTGGCCGCCGGCTTCGAAGTGACGTGCCTGCTCCAGGGTCTGGGACAGAACGTCGCGGTCGACGACATCTACGTCGCGCACGTGGACGACGCCATCGCCAAGCTGTAAACTCGCCGCGCACGGGGGCGCCGGTCGCGTCCCCGTGCAACGGGCATGCGCCTTCCCCGACTGACGGCGCATGCCCGTTGCATTCGCATCCCGCCCGCCCACCGCACGGCGCGGGCGGTCGAAGCGATTGAAAGGAACCCCCTCCATGTTGAAGAAAACCCTCGCCTTCGCCCTGTCAGCGGCGCTTTTCGCGTTCTCGCTCGCCGGCTGCGGCGGAAATTCAATCGACAGCGCAAAGGCAAGCGATGCCGATTCCCAGGAAAAGACCGAACAGGCGGCCGATGCGCCCGAGGGCGCAAGCGCTGCCCCCATCACCGCCGACAAGGTGGCCGACGGCACCTATCCGATCACCGTAGATTCCAGCTCGAACATGTTCAGGATTGTGGACGCCCAGCTCATCGTGGAAAACGGCTCCATGCACTGCGTGATGACGCTTTCCGGCACGGGCTACGGCAAGCTCTTCATGGGCACGGGCGACGAGGCTGCCGCCGCGAGCGAGGCCGACTTCATCCCCTATGTGGAAAACGCGGAAGGCAAGTACACCTACGACGTGCCCGTTGAAGCGCTCGACGAGGACACCGCCTGCGCCGCGTGGAGTATTAGAAAAGAGCAGTGGTACGACCGCACGCTCGTGTTCGAATCCGCCGGCGTCGATCTGCGCGCCGACGCACTGAAGTAACGCCATGCGGTCGATTCTTCCCAAGGGGGAAAGCAGGAAGCGTCGCAGCATCGCGGTGCGCGCGATCGCCTGCGTTCTCGTCGCCCTGCTCGCGCTTCCCTTCGCGGGGTGCAGTGCGAGCCCGAACGCGACCGGTGGCACGGCGGGCTCTCAGGAATACACTGTGAGCGTCTCGCTTTCCGGCGGGTCAGGGCGTGCAAGCATCGCCTCGCCCACCACAATTGTGAAGGATGGCAACGCCTACACCGCGACCATCACCTGGTCGAGTTCGAACTACGACAAGATGACCGTCGACGGCGTGGACTACGCGCCCGTAAACGACGGCGGCAACTCCACGTTCGAGATACCCGTCACGCTCGACGAGGACATCGCCGTATCGGCCGAGACCGTCGCCATGTCGACGCCGCACACCATCGACTACACGCTCTACTTCGACTCATCCACCATGAAGGAGAAATCGGGCGACGAAGCAAGCGGCGGCTCCCCTGCGGGAACGGCTTCAAGCGCCGCGGCCGACTTCCACAACGCCGATTTGGGCTGCGGATGGGAGCCGACGGGGACGCTTCAGCTTGAATACGCCGAGCACTTCACTGTCGACGAGTTCGAAGGCGGCCTGCGGCTTATCTGCATTTCGAACGGGGAGCGCTTCCTCGTGGTACCGCAAGATGCGAAGGTACCTGATGGGTTGAGCTCCGACATCGCGGTCATAAGGCGCCCCGCCGACAAGGTGTACCTCGTGTCGTCGGCGACGATGTGCTTGGTCGACGCGCTCGATGCGAACGACAATATCATCATGTCGGGCACGAAGGCCGACGATTGCTCGGTCGCGGGCTTCAAAAGCGCACTCGAAAGTGGGGCGATCGCCTACGGCGGCAAGTACAGCGCGCCCGACTACGAGCGAATATCGGCCTCGGGCTGCACGCTCGCCATCGAGAACACCATGATCAACCACACACCGGATGTGAAGGAAAAGCTGCAGAAACTCGGGCTCGTCGTGCTCACCGAACAGTCGTCGAGCGAGCCCGAAGCACTCGGGCGCGTCGAGTGGATTAAGCTTTTCGGCGTCCTGTTCGACAAGGAAGACGAGGCCGCGCACCTGTTCAACGAGCAAAAGACCCGCGTCGAGCAAACGTCGGGGCTCGCGTCGTCAGGTAAAACCGTGGCGTATTTCTACATTAACTCGAACGGGGCCGCCGTCACGCGGCGGGCGGGCGACTACGTGGCGCAGATGATCGAGCTTGCAGGCGGCAACTACGCGCTCGATGACGCGCAGACGGCGTCGACGTCAGGTTCGTCAGTAACGCTCGAAATGGAGCGCTTCTACGCGACGGCGAAGGATGCCGACATCATCGTCTACAACGGCACCATCGACGAATCGGTTGCCACCTTGAGCGACTTCGTAAGCAAAAACGCGCTATTGTCGCAGTTCAAAGCCGTGAAGAACGGCAACGTCTGGGTCACAAGCGCCGACATGTACCAGCAGATGACTTCTACCGCCGACATTATCGACGAGCTGCACGGGGCGTTCACCGGCGATGACACGAGTGACTTCCATTATCTGAGGAAGCTCGGCTAGCGCCATGAGAAGCCGGCTTACCATGGCATACGACGAATCGGGGCGCGCCGCGCGGTGTCGCGTCGTGACGGCGCTGCTCGCTGTTGCCCTCATCGTGCTCGTCGGGGCCAACCTGTGCATCGGGAGCGTGCTCGTGCCCGCAGACCACATCCCCGACATCCTTTCGGGTGGCGCGGCCAATTCCATGGAAAGCCAGGTCATCTGGGAGATTCGTCTGCCGCGCGTGCTTTCAGCCGTGCTTCTCGGCGGGGCACTTTCGCTCTCCGGGTTCCTGCTACAGACGTTTTTCAACAACCCCATCGCCGACCCGTTCATCTTGGGCGTCTCCTCGGGCGCAAAGTTCGTCGTCGCGCTTACGATGATCGTACTTCTGGGCGCGAACCAGGCCATGTCCTCGCCGGCCATGGTGGCCGCAGCATTTGTGGGCTCGCTTATCACCATCGGCTTCGTGCTCCTCATCGCACGGCGCATAAGTTCCATGGCCATGCTCATCGTGGCGGGCGTCATGGTGGGATACATCTGCTCGGCGGCGACGAACTTCCTCATCGCCTTCGCCGACGACCAGTCCATCGTGAACCTGCACAACTGGTCTTTGGGTAGCTTCTCGGGTTCGAGCTGGGACGACATCGCGGTCATCGCGGTCGTGGTGATCACCGTGAGCGCATGCGTATTCGCGATATCGAAGCCCCTTTCCGCCTTCCAGCTGGGAGAAGCCTACGCGAAAAGCGTCGGAGTGAACGTCGCACGCTTCCGCGTGGTGCTCGTCCTTCTAGCGAGCATGCTCTCCGCCTGCGTGACCGCGTTCGCTGGTCCGGTGTCGTTCGTAGGCATCGCGGTTCCGCATCTCGTTAAGTCGGCGCTGAAGTCGTCGAAGCCCATCCGCGTGATTCCTGCGTGCTTCTTGGGAGGCGCCATCTTCTGCGCGGGCTGCGATTTGATCGCGCGCACGCTGTTCTCCCCCGTCGAGCTTTCCATCAGCGCCGTCACCGCCATCTTCGGCGCGCCGGTGGTTATCGCACTCATGTTGAAGAAACGGGTGAGGTAGATGGGGGAATTCGTGCCGCGGACCAAAACGCTCGGAGGGGACATTCCATGCTTAGCCAGTCCTGAGCTCGCACGAAAGCGCCAGAAGGCTCTTTCGGCTCGTGCGGAACTGCGCGCGAAACGCCTCCTCCGAGCGGAGTCGAACCTCGAAACCCCGGTCGAAACGCAGGCTGACGGAGCACCGCTTTTCCGCATAAGCGACCTGTCGGCGGGCTACGACAAGAAGGTCGTAGTCGAAGGCGTCGATCTGGAGGTTCGCGCGGGCGACGTCGTGGCGCTCATCGGGCCGAACGGCTCGGGCAAGTCGACCATCTTGAAAACCATCACACGCCATCTGGCACCGCTTGCCGGCGCGGTCGAGCTCGACGGGCGGGAGATTTCCCGATGGAAGACGGCGGAGTTCGCAAGGAACCTTGCGGTTATGCTGACAGATCGACCCCGGACCGAGCTCCTCACCTGCCGCGATATCGTAGAGGCGGGAAGGCATCCCTACACCGGGCGAATGGGCACACTCACGCCCGACGACCATAATCGGGTCGACGAGGCCATGAAAACCGCACATGTGGAAGAGCTCGCCGAGCGCGACTTCATGCAGATAAGCGACGGGCAACGCCAGCGCGTCATGCTCGCACGCGCCATCGCGCAGGATCCGCGTGTGCTCGTGCTCGACGAGCCCACGTCGTATCTCGATATCCGCTACCAGATCGACCTGCTGCGAATACTTCGCCACCTTGCGAAATCGCGGAATGTGGCTGTCATCATGTCCATCCACGAACTCGAGCTCGCGCAGAAAAGCGCCGACAAGGTGATTTGCGTGAAGGACGGCCGGGTCTTCCGCGCCGGCGCACCCGAGGACATATTCACGCGCAAGACGATTGGCGAGCTCTACGGCCTTCAACATGGCACCTTCAACGAGCGCTTCGGCAGCGTGGAAATTGGGCGCCCACACGGTGATGCGCACACGTTCGTCATCGCCGGCGCAGGTACGGGGTCGGCTGTGTTTCGCCAGCTCATCCGGCAGGGCAAGGCGTTCTACGCGGGCGTTCTGCACGAAGGGGACATCGACTGCGAGCTCGCGCGCGACCTGGCGACGGAATGCGTGGCCGAGCGTGCCTTCGAGCCGATCGGGGATAAAACCATAGCCCGCGCCAAAGAGCTTCTCGTCCACTGCGCGCGCCTTATCGTATGCCCCGCCGCCTTCGGCACCATAAACGCCCGCAACGCAGAGCTCGTCGCCTTTGCACGCTCGCATAGTATCGAGGTCATGCGAGCGTGCAAAGGCGCATCGGAGGATTCCAATGGATACGCCTAGGCGCGGCCCAAGAAATCGTCCGCATCCCTATCTGACCCTATTTCACCGCAACTTAGAGAGCGTAAGGTATAACGCTTCACCCCAAATTAAATTGATTCGTTGAATAGACACATTACAAATCTTTAGACTTCGTTTAATCCACAAATGGGTATTATCACACAGTAAGCACACGTGAAAGGATATACCCATGTCGCTTACACAGTCAGCAGAGCGTGCAGCGCTCAACAAGCTCATCGATTATCTCGACGACAACCCGCAAGAAAACATCGACAAAATCATGGACCTCGTGAACAAGCTGGTCCCCAATCGCGTATTTCCTGTACAGCGAGAGGCATTCACCAATGTCATCAAGAGCCGCGGCAATTGGTATGACCTGATCATGCGTGTGTTCAGCCTTAATCCCCAGATGCGAACCAAACTGCTTAAGACCCTCATTGTCGACGCCAACCTGCTTGCTTGGCCAGAGCAGGAAAAGAACCGCGAAAAGTACCAGTGCAACGTTCCGTGGGCCATCCTGCTCGATCCCACGAGCGCCTGCAACCTGCATTGCACGGGCTGCTGGGCCGCCGAGTACGGCTACAAGCAGAATCTCTCGTTCGAAGACATCGACTCTATCGTTACGCAGGGCAAAGAGCTCGGTACGCATATCTACATCTATACCGGCGGCGAGCCGCTCGTCCGCAAGCACGACCTGATCAGAATTTGCGAAAAACATCAGGACTGCGTGTTTCTCTGCTTTACCAACTCCACGCTGATCGACGAGGCCTTCTGCGACGACATGATTCGCGTAGGTAATTTTGTCCCCGCCATCAGCGCCGAGGGCAATGAGCACACAACCGACGCCCGTCGCGGCGAAGGTACCTACGCAAAGATCGAGCGCGCCATGAAACTCCTGCGCGAGCGCGACTTGCCGTTTGGTATCTCCACCTGTTGGACCAGCGCCAATGCCGATACGGTTGCTACCGAGGAGAACATGGACTGGATGATCGGCGAGGGAGCACTCTTCTGCTGGTACTTCCACTTTATGCCGGTTGGCCGCAATGCAACCCCCGAGCTCATGCCCACGCCCGAGCAGCGCGAGCACATGTATCACTTTATCCGCGAAATGCGTGAGAAGAAGCCGCTGTTTACGCTCGACTTCCAAAACGACGGCGAGTTTGTAGGCGGATGTATCGCCGGCGGCCGCCGCTACCTGCACATCAACGCCGCCGGAAACGTGGAGCCGTGCGTGTTCATCCACTACTCAAACGCCAACATCCACGATGTGAGCTTACTCGACGCGCTGCGCTCTCCCCTCTTTATGAAGTACTACGAGAACATGCCATTTAACGACAACTACCTCAAACCATGCCCCATGCTCGAGAATCCAGACGTACTGCCCAAACTGGTCGCCGAGAGTGGCGCAATGAGCACCGACCTAATCGAGAAGGAGTCACCCGAGCAGCTGCGCGAAAAGACCCAGGTTGGCGCCGAGGCATGGTCACCTGTCGCCGACCGCATCTGGAACGACTCCGACGATCCGTTATACGCCAGGCGTCACGAGGACAAGTCGCAGGGCATGGCCGATAGCGACATGCACAAGTTCGAAAAACAGGGCCGCATACTCAAAAACGGCGATTAATGCTGCCCTACATGACAAACGCTCAGAAATGAAGCGGAGCAGTCTCGAGGCTCATCTTCGAGGCTGCTCCGCCTTACCATCAAAACAGTTTTACTAAGTTGCGGTGAAATAGGGACCAGAACGGCCTTCCAATAACCAAAACAATCCCTATTCCACCGCAACTTCTATAAGTTGTTGAATTATCGATGCTATTCGAAGCGATATTCCAGACTCGACAGGCCGTTGAGTGTGAGGTCGTTGGCGACCTCAGAGACGCGCTCGATAGGAACCGAGCCGTCAGACAGCGCCCACGTGCGATAGATACCGATAATACCCGACAGCAAAAACGCCAGATAGTAGTCGAACATCTCGTCCTTGAGACCTTGGGGCAGCAGATCGCGTTCGGCAATCTCGTGCTCGAGCGGCGCACGAAGACGAGCCATAAAATCATCGGGCGGAATGTTCTCGATCAGCTGACGATTGAGCACCAAGTTGTTGCACAGTGCCTCGTTAACGGTTTTAAAGAAGGTCGCCGCCGCGCCAAGAGCGCGCTCGTTGGTGTCGCCGTCCATTGAAGCAAGCGTTTTCTCGACCGAGTCGACAATCATCTCCACCACATCGACGGCAATGGCATCGAGCAGGCCGTCAACCGTGCCAAAGTGCACGTAGAAGGTTTTGCGGTCGACATTGGCCTCGCGCGCGATGGCACTCACCGTAATGTCTGCCAGCGGCTTTTCCATGAGCAGGCGCTCGAAAGCGGAAAGGATGGCATTACGGCTGCGAACGATGCGACGATCAAGACGCGGTTTGCTGGTTGCCATGGGCGTGTCCCTTCGATATGCGAGCATTCATCAACAGATGAGAGATAATCTACGTAAGAGGATTATCCCCCATACAGCACAAATATGCCCCGCATCATGAAGAACGCACGACTGTCCTACTGCGACTTAGGGTGCTTCTTCTTATTGAGTGCCGACGGAGATACGCGAATACCATCGCCTGTCTGGCGCACATAGGCTTTATGAGCCGGCTTAGCGGTCCCAGAAGCCTTCTGAGCGCGCTTCTTGGGATCAACGGTAACAGCATTCGTGGGGTGCGGCATAGTGGGCGCAGAGGGCGTCTGAGGCGTGCGGCCGAGCTTGCACATCACACGATCCCAGCGCGCATGGATGCTCTCGTTGTGGGCGCTCTTAAGTCCCAGCAGGGGCGCAGCCAAAATGGTCGGCGCAATAAACGTAATGAGGCGCCACAGCAGATACCCGGCGGTCGAAGCCGACCCAAAGAAATGACCCAAGAACAATGCAAAGCCGCCCTCAGCGCCACCAGTTCCACCAGGCAGGGGAACCGCAGAGCTCAGCAGCTGGACAAAGGCGCTCGCGGCCATGACCGAAAAAAAGTCGACCTCGTGGTGGCCAAAGGCAAGCATCAGGAAATACGGCACCAGATAGAAAAACGCGAGTTGCAGCATGGTGATGACCACCGTGAGCAGCATGGAAGAAAAATGTCCGGCTGAAAGCTTGAACTTCTCGGAGAAGGAGTAGATCTCGCCATCGACAAACGTGCGCCATCCCTCGATCTTAGTGGCCGAGACACCAATGCGCTCAAGCCAATTGATGATGCAATGGGCGACGCGCGTGACGGTCTTAGGCATGAGCGCGACGGCGAAGATGCCCAGCAAGATGCAGCAGTGCTCACCAAAGCTAAAGACGCACAGCAGCGTCATGTCGCCATAGCGCTCGGCAAAAAACGGCATGCGAGCAAGCAGTAGGATAGCGCCCCAGGCAACGAGGCCAAACTGATACACGATAAAGCGCGTGAACTGCGTGGCTCCGGCCTCGCCGACATTTTGGCCCGCCTTGGTCAGGCGGTAGATCTGGGCGGGAGTCGAGCCCATCATCATGGGCGTCAGGTTGCCAAAGAAGATGCCACTCGCCTCGACCGAGATCAGGTCGCGGATGCCGACGGGCGAATATGGGTCGAGCCAGACGGCGATCGCATAGGCCACAATGCCAAAGAACAGATACATGAACATGCAAAGACACGCGACAACGAGCCATGGCGCCTGGACGCTCGACATAGCGGCCCAGAACTGCCCCATCTGCCCGGTTACCACCAGATAGACGATATAACCCACCAGCACGACGCCGATAAAGATGGCGCCGCGGCGTGCGCTCTTATTGTCATCTCCGCCCGAGGCCTCAACCTCGACCTGGGGCTTAGACGTATGCTGAGAGGACTCCGTCATGAGACTCCTTCTAACAGTCAAAATATCTTGGATATTGTACCCGTAAGGGCCATAGGCAGAACGCAAAGCTCTGGTTCAAACGGGAATTGCAGACGGTTGTTTGAAAATAAAAAACCCGACCTTCCATGGGAAGGCCGGGTATCAGATGTATGGTAGCCCGTACCAGATTCGAACTGGTGATCTCCGCCTTGAGAGGGCGGCGTCCTAAACCGCTAGACGAACGGGCCATAAGCCTCGGCAGAAAAGAAGTGGTAGCCCGTACCAGATTCGAACTGGTGATCTCCGCCTTGAGAGGGCGGCGTCCTAAACCGCTAGACGAACGGGCCACATGACATCTGCACTGCCGTGCTGCGAGGAAATATATTACGGGACAAAAAACGTCAGCGCAAGAAGAAATTCCAAATTGCCGAAAAATTGTCGGCAGGTTATGGAACACGCAGGTAAACTGGGTAGCTAATTCAAGTTGAGATGAACCAAAAGAGCTTCGCGATCGTTGGGAATGTTGTCTTCGATCACGGCGTCGAGGGCGGAGTCGAGAAGCTGCCCCAGTTCCGGCCCGGGCTTGACTCCGGCACGGATCAGGTCGCCGCCGTTGATGGCGAGCATCTTGAGCGTATAGGGCTCCCCCGCCTTCAGCAGCTCGTGCGCCATCGCGCGCATCTCCTCAATCGTCTCAACGTAATAGAAGCACGATGGGGCCTTGCCGAGCGTATCAGCACGCTTAAGGTCCATGAGCTCGTCAATCAGGCGGGCCGTGTCGACGCCCTCACCCGAAAGCGCGCGCATCATATTGAGCAGGCAGGAGCGCTCGGGGCGCAGCGGCTTATCGTGATATTTGATGAGCAGGCACACGTCGCGCACCAAGTCGTGCGAGAGTGCCAGGCGATCCATAATGACGCGCGCTTTCTTGGCGCCGAGCTCGGGATGACCGTAGAAGTGTCCGCTGCCGGCGTGATCGACCGTAAAGCACTCGGGCTTGGAGACATCGTGCAAAAACGCCGCCCACATAAGGCTCGACGATGGCGCGACGCCGTCGCACAGCGCCAGCTCCCCTGCCACTGTCAGCACACGGGCGATATGCTCGTAGACGTTAAACGCATGGTAGACACTTCGCTGATCAAACCCGCGACCCGCTGCCAACTCGGGCACAGCGGCACAGATGAGCTCGGGATAGCGAAGCATCGCGTCTCCCCCATGACCGGTCGAAAGAATGCCCTCGAGCTCAATACCCACACGCTCGCGCGCCACGGCATCGAGCAGCGGCGCGCACTCGGCAAGCGCACGCTTAGTCTCGGGCTCAATCATAAAGTCCAGACGGCAGGCAAAGCGCACCGCACGCAGCATGCGCAGGGCGTCCTCGTTAAAGCGACGCTTGGGATCACCGACAGCGCGAATCAGCTTGCGCTCCAGATCACCCTGGCCGTCGTAGCGGTCGACAAGCCCGCGCTCGGGATGCCAGGCCATGGCGTTGACGGTAAAGTCGCGGCGCGCCAGATCATCCTCGAGCGAGGCGGCACGCTCGACACTCTGAGGATGGCGCCCATCGGTGTAAAAGCCATCCAGACGGTACGTTGTGACCTCAATACGCTCGCCATCGGAAATAGCCGTGATTCCGCCAAATTTAATGCCCGACTCCACAACCGCGATGCCGGCTGCCTCGAGCGCCGCTTTGGACTCCTGCCACAGGCCGCTACAGCACATATCAACATCGTGGCTGGGGCACCCCATCAGGGCGTCGCGCACCCAACCGCCCACGTACCAAGCCTCAAGACCAGCCGCCTCAAGCGCGCGCAGGACGCACAGGGACGCATCGGACGGTTGAGTACCGTTGAGCGAAACATTGCACATGTCTATGGCCTCCTGCACTTGTGAGCGTTAATCGATGGTTCTCAAGAAGTCTAACAAGAAACGAGAAAGCGCGCACATGCAATCGCGTCATCGATTCGATAAAACGAGACAGCAGACGCCATATGCGTTCAGTGCATAAAAAACACCCGCCTCGGAGATCCAAAGCGGGTGTTCGGCAGCGATTTTTCGATGCGGCTAGCAGACCTGGCGAACTTCGATGTTCTTCTTATATTCGTCGACCTTGGCAAAATCGCCCAAGCCCGGGCACTCGACCACGTTGGCGCCGGTGGCCATCGAAAGGCGCAGGGCGTCCTCGACGCGCTCGGGGGCGTCGTGCCACACGGACAAGAAGGCGGCGAGCGAGGAATCGCCGGCGCAGACGGTCGACAGCAGCTTGACCTCAAAGGTACGGTTGGCAAACCAGATGTGCTCGCCGTTGGAGAAGTACGCGCCGTCGCCACCCAGGGTCAACAGCACGTTCTTAGCGCCCTTGGCGTGGAGCTCGGCCATAGCACCCTTGACGGACTCATCGTCGCCACCGCTCACCTTAATGCCAAAGATGTCGAGCAACTCGTCGTCGTTGGGCTTAATGAGGAGCGGCCCCATAGCAATGAGGTCGGCCAGCTGATGGCTCGAAATATCGAGCACGAACTCAGCGCCTTTCGCCTTCACGCGACGCAGGACCTCGGCCAGGAAGCCCTCAGAGGTGTTGGGGGGCAGCGAGCCGCTGATGACCAGGCAGGTCATGTCGTCGAGTGAATCGATGAGCTCAAACATCTCCTGCTCGTTGGCAGCGTTGATGGCGGCACCTGCGTTGACCATGTTGTACTCGGTGTCGGGACCGGCGTTGAGGAACACGTTGACACGCGTGATGCCGTCAGTCCACACGGGCTTAACGGGCACGCCCAGGGCCTCGGCGCCCTTAACGATGAACTCGCCCGAGAAGCCGGCGAAAAAGCCCAGGATTGTGGTGTCGACGCCGTAGTGGTCGAGCGTAAACGATACGTTGAGGCCCTTGCCGTTGGGGGTGTAGACCGCGTTACGGGTGCGCGTGACGGTGTTGGCAGCAAGACCGTCACAGGCGATGTTGTAGTCAATGGCGGGATTTGCAGTGAGCGTGTAAATCATGAATGTTCCTTTCACGAAGCAACGTGTTAATGAAAGTATATTCCACGCATCGGTAAAAGGCTAGGGCAACTCGGTGAACGGTGTGGAAGCGATGAAGTACGGCGGGACACCTCTCCCCCGTGGCGGAACAAAAAGGCGCCCCGGCCGAAACCGGGGCGCCGCATGCGCACGAATATGTCGCGTTTCGATTACTGACGATCGAGCTTGCGGACGGCAACGCGCTTGCTGTACTCGTCGACGTGACCAAAGTCGCCAATGCCGACGGACTCGGCAACGTTGGCGCCGGTGGCCATAGCGAGCTTCATGGCCTCCTCGACGTTGTCGCGATCCCTGTACCACTTGTGCAGGAACGCAGCGAGGGTGCAGTCGCCGGCGCAGACAGAAGAAACCAGCTTGATGTTGAACTCACGCTTGGCGTACCAGATGTCCTCGCCGTTGGAGAAGTAAGCGTCGCCGCGGCTACCACGGGTGAGCAGCACGTTCTGAACGCCAGCGTCGTGAGCCATCTTCATGGCAACGCGAACCTCGTCGTCGGTGTCGACCGGCACGCCGAAGATGGCCTTCATCTCGTGATGGTTCGGCTTGATGAGCAGCGGCTTCTTGTGAGCGAGCTCCTTGAGCTTGTCGGAGGACAGGTCCAGGACGACGTCGGCGCCACGGGCCTGAGCGTGCTCCATGACCTTAGCCAGGAAGTCAGGCGTAGCTTTGGGAGGCACGGAGCCGGAGACGATCAGGCACTCGAGATCGCCCGCGGTGTCCAGGATGTTGTAGAGCTCCTCCTGGTGCTGCGGCGTAATAGGAGCACCCGGGTTCAGGATGCCGTACTCGTGCTGGCCATCGTTGACGTAGGTGTTAATGCGCGTGATACCGTCGGTCCAGACCGGGCGGCAGAGGCAACCCAGGTTCATGACCTCCTCGACGATGAACTTGCCCGTGAAGCCAGCGAAGAAGCCGAGCGCGACGGTGTCGACGCCCATCTTCTTAAAGGCGAAGGACACGTCGAGGCCCTTGCCGTTAGCCGTGTAGCTGGCCGAGCCGGTGCGGACGTTCTCGTCGGGCTCGAGCGGAGAGCTCGAAACCGTCATGTCGACAGCCGGGTTAGCGGTTAGCGTGTAGAACATTTACAGTACCCCCTGTATATGTGAGGGCCGCGTGGCCGGCCCATTCCAACCACGCGGTTACCTCTGATACCAAATTAGCGAGCTGCGGACTCGAGCAGTGCCTTGACCTCGGCGGCGGTGTTGCAGGCGAGTGCCTTCTCGGCGAGCTCGTCGCACTCGGCCTTGGTCCACTGGCTGATGGTCTTGCGGGCGCGCAGGATCGACGGAGCGCTCATCGAGAACTCCTCCAGGCCCCAGCTGATCAGCAGCGGCTCGAGCAGCGGATCGGCAGCGGCCTCGCCGCACATACCGACCATGATGCCGGCCTTCACGCCGCTCTCGATAATGTTCTTGAGCGAGCGGAGCACGGCGGGATAGTACACCTGGTACAGATTGGAGATGGTGTCGTTGCCACGGTCGGCGCACATGGTGTAGCCGATCAGGTCGTTGGTGCCGATGGAGAAGAAGTCGGCGACCTCGGCCAGACGGTCTGCGAGCAGCGAAGCGGCGGGCGTCTCGACCATGATGCCGACCTCGATGTTCTCGTTGAACTTGCGACCCTCTTCGGTCAGCTCGGCCTTGCACTGCTCGACGAGCTCCTTGACAGCCAAGACCTCCTCGACGCAGGTGACGAGCGGGATCATGATCTTGACGTCACCGAAGGCGCTAGCGCGCAGCAGAGCGCGGAGCTGGACCTTGTACTGGTCGGGATTGGCCAGGCAGTAACGCACGGCGCGGAAGCCCATGAAGGGGTTATCTTCCTTGACCATGTGCAGATACGGAATCTCCTTGTCGCCACCCACATCGAGCGTGCGGATGATGACCGGAGCACCCTTGAGCGCGCTGGCGACCTTACGGTAGGCGTTGAACTGCTCCTCCTCGGAAGGAAGCTCAGCAGAGTCCATGAACAGGAACTCGGAGCGGAACAGACCGATGGCCTCGGCGTCGTGATCGAGCGCGTTGGGCACGTCATCGGGGTTACCGATGTTGCAGGCGATGATCTTCTTGATGCCATCGGCAGTCACGGACGGCTTGCCGCGGAAGGCCTCGAGGGCTGCCTTCTCAGCAGCGAAGGCCTCGGCCTTGGCGGTGTAGGCAGCGAGCGTCTCCTCGTCGGGATCGGCCTCGACGATACCCTTGCCACCGTCGACGACAACGGTCATGCCGTTGCGCAGCGCGGTGCAGCTGTTGGAGACCGAAAGGACAGCCGGGATCTCGAGGGCACGCGCAATGATCGCGGAGTGCGACGTGCGGCCACCGGTCTCGGTGACGATACCGGCAACGTGGGCCTTATCGATCGTGGCGGTCATGGACGGCGTAAGGTCGTGCACGACAACGACGGTGTTCTCGGGCAGGACGGAGAGGTCGACGACCTCCTTGCCCAGCAGCTCGGCCAGAATACCGGTGCGGATGTCGGCGATGTCGGCCGCGCGCAGACGGAACATCTCGTCGTCCATGGACAGGAACATGTTCTCGAACATGGTCGAGGTGTCCATGAGCGCCTGCTCGGCGCAGGTACCGCCGTCAATGGCGGCGTTGATGGCGTCGGTCATACCCGGATCCTGAGCCAGGACAATGTGTCCGCTCATGATCTCGGCCTCGGCCTCGCCCACCGTCTCCTTCATGTGGTCGGCCTGAGCCTGGGTCTTCTCGCAGAAGACCGAAAGAGCGGACTGATAGCGCTCCTTCTCTGCTGCCGAATCAGCAACCTCGTGCGGCTCAAACGTCAAGTCGGGATCGACGGCGACCATGACGGTGCCGATACCGATGCCCTCGGAAGCGTTGACTCCCTGATACATTCCCATTCCTCTCTCCGTGTCATGTGATAAAGCGTTTTGCCATATCCATGACAAAAGAGCGCAGCTACCTTACAACAGGTCACTGCGCCCCCAAATATGAACTTAGTTGTTCAACATGCGACCCGTTTGAGTTCTACTCGCCAAGACCGCTCTTGATGAGCTCGATGGCAGCAGCCAGAGCCTCGGCCTCGTCAGCGCCGTCGCACTTGACCTCGACCTCGGTACCGCAGGGGATACCAGCAGCCATGAGGGCCATCGGGGACTTGCCGTTGACCTCCTTCTCGGGGGTGACGACCGTCACGTCACAGGCGTACTTGCCCATGGTGGAGGCGAACAGACCAGCCGGACGCATGTGCAGACCCTGAGGATTAACGAGGGTAGCCTTCTCAGAAACCATAGTTGACTCCTTTTTTGTGTTTAACCCCTGTCATGCATGTGGCAGGAGTCAGATTCACGACGTTGTTTATATTAACTCACATCAAACGGTTTTTCATTGTGTTTCAGACGAATTATTGGACAGATGTGTTTGTCGTCCGCTTGCTCGCCCACAGGGGCCCGTGCGCGGCCTGTGAGATTTCCGGCTCTACAGTCCTGCGCAAGACGGAAAGCACATTAAGTGCTTTCCTTTACGTGCGGAACTCGCGACAAACTTAATCGCCCCGCCCGGCGAGCAAGCTGCGGAAACTCGGTCGGTCCAAATTAATATCGTGCGAACGGAATTCTAGCTGATGAACTGTTCGCGACAAAGACTCGATAGGCAGCCCCCTCTATGCCCTTTTGTAAGTTGCGGTGAAATAGGGACTGAATTTGGGGTTGAATCGTTTAAACAGTCCCTATTTCACCGCAACTTATGGGAGGGCATAGAAAAAGGCGGGGCTCCTGGTGGAGTCCTCGCCTTTTGAACAGGGGGCGATGTTATTCGCGTACCGTGGAATTAGACCAGGCGGGCGTTGATCGTCTTGGCGATCTCGGCAGCGTCGGTGGAACCCTTGACGGTGCCACGGAAGTCCTCGTCCATGAGCGCCTCGGCGACCTTGGACAGGATCTTGAGGTGCGTGGTGCCGGCCTGGGCACCGGGGATGAGCAGGGCGATAGCCACGTTGACGGGAGCGCCGTCCATGGTATCCCAACCGGTCACGCCGGACTCGTCCTTAACGACGATGACGGCAGCCTCGGTAATAGCGTCGGACTTGGCATGCGGGATGGCGAAGCCCTCCATCATGCCCGTGGTGCCCTCGGCCTCGCGGGCCAGGAAGGCGTTCATCACGGCGTCGGCGTCGCTGGCGATACCGGCCTTGACAGCCTGGTTGGAAACGAAGCTCAGAGCCTCGTCACGAGAAGCGAAGTCCTCGGCGACAAAGACGTTCTCGACCTTCACGAAGTCGGCAGCCTCGGCCTTGGGAGCCTCGACGGCAGCGGCCTTGGAGGCCTCGACCGGCTGAGCAGCAGCGGCGGGAGCGGCCTTCTGGTTCTTCTCGAAGTCGTACTTCTTGAAGGCCACGAAAAGGATGCCACCGACCACAGCGCCGATGAGGATCGCGAGGACCCACAGCGGACCGTTCTCGACAACAGGCAAGACCAGGAAGCCACCGTGAGGCGCCGGATCGTGAACGTTGAACATAATGGTCAGGATCGAAGCGATAGAGGAACCGAGCATCATGATGGGCATGACGGGCCAGATGTTCTTGGTCATGAACGGAATGGCGCCCTCGGTGATGTGGGTGCAACCAAGGATGAGGTTGACGATACCGGCGTCATGGTCCTCCTGGCTGAAGTACTTCTTGCCGACGACGACGGCGAAGGTGGTGATCAGCGGCGGAACGATGCAGGCGGCGGAGACGGCAGCCATGAAGTTGGTGCCGAAGTTGTAGGTGTCGGTGCCGACACCGGCGGCCAGGGCCTCGGTGAGCATAGCGGTACCGGTGACGTAAGCAGCCTTGTTGACCGGGCCGCCCATGTCAACGGCGCACATGCAGCCGATGGCAAGGCCCAGGACAATGGCGCCAGAGGCGGACAGACCCTTGAGGAAGTCCATCATGGCGGTGTTGATGGCAGCCATGGGACCGGAGATGCCGAGCATGACCAGGCCGACGATGGCGGTCGAGAACAGCGGGTACAGGAAGATAGCCTTGAGGCCGTCCAGGTTCTTGGGCAGACCGGCAAAGACCTTCTCGAGCAGCAGGATGACATAGCCAGCGAGGAAGCCGCCGACGATGCCGCCCAGGAAACCGAAGCCCACGCCGGCGCCGCCGGCGTCGATCATACCGGTCTCGGCGTTAACGGGCAGACCCTGGATGGCGATCATACCGGCAACAAAGCCGGGGACGAGTGCCGGGCGCTTGCCGATGGACTCGGCGATGTAGGCGGAAAGCACGGGAACCATGAGGTTCATGGCGATGCCGCCGATGATCTTGAGCATAGCGGCAAAGCTATTGTAGTCAGACGCCGTCGAATCGAAGGACGTGATGCCCCACAGGAACGAAACGGCGGTCAGGACACCACCGGCGACGACGAAGACCAGCATGTGGCTGACGCCGTTCATGAGGTGCTTGTAGATGATGTGGCCGATGGACTCCTTCTCCTCGACCTCATCCTCGACATCGGCAGCAGCCGCAACCGAGTCGTCACCCTTGGCGGCGAGCGCGCGGTCGATAAGCTTCCCGGCTGCCTCGACGGACAGGGCCTTGGAAACACCAACGGAAACCATGCGCTTGCCGGCGAAACGCTCCGCCTGGACATCCTTATCGGCTGCGACGACGACGGCCTTGGCACCGGCGATCTCGCTCTTGGTGAGCTCGTTCTCGACACCGACCTGGCCATGGGTCTCGACCTTAATGGTCAGACCTCGCTCGGCAGCTGCCTTCTCCAGCGCCTCCTTCGCCATGAAGGTGTGCGCAATGCCGGTCGGGCAACCGGTGGCGGCGATGATGTCAAACTTAGCCATGTGTCCCTCCTTTTTAAGTTTTGCGCCCGCAGGCGCTCCCCTACACGCGCGTCCTTGCGCGCTTTTCCACAACTGAAAGATACCAACCTACCGTCCGCGTGAGAAGAGACAAGGCGCAATTCTCCGGTGAAAGGTTCTTTCATAACCGTAAACGGTAGGTGAAAGTTTACCATCAACACTTGAAACGGCAAGGTGTATCTTGTAATTGAAAATGCCCGTATACTATGGCATTGCAAATCAAGCTAGATTTTCATGCCAACCAGGAGCCATCCATGACCGATAGTAGCAAGAGCGCACTTTCCCTCATTAGCACCCATCAGGGATACAGTGAATCCGAGCAGCGCATTGTCGACTATATATTGGAGCACCAGTCCGAGGCTCCACGCCTCACGGCGGCTCAGCTCTCACGCGCCGCTGCCACGTCCGAGGCGACCGTTTCGCGTTTCTGCCGCAAGCTTGGGTTTGGCAGCTTCCGCAGCTTTCAGTTTTCGTTGGCGAGGGATTTGGAAAGCCAGCGCAACGAGGGCCTGACCGACGAGGTCTCGCTCGACAATATGGAGCAGAGCCTCAAGAACATCCTGGCTGCCAAGGTGAGCGAGCTTAATGCGACTATCGACGGGATCGACCACGATACGCTGGCGGCTGTTGTGCATGCCCTTAAGCATGCAGGGGTTATTGAGTTTGCGGCTGTGGGCAATACGAACGCGGTCGCGCTCGATGCGACGTTTAAGTTTTCGCAGCTGGGCCTGCGCTGCATGGCGAGCACCATTAGCGAGACATCAATCGGCTTTGCGCTCACGTTGCGCCCGGGTGACGTTATCGTGCTAATCTCAAACTCTGGCAAATCGCGCCGACTGAATCGCATGGCAAAAGCGGCTCGCGACTGCGGCGCAACCGTGGTCGTCATCAGCAGCGATAGCAAGTCTCCACTTGCGCGCCTCGCCGACTACACCTTTAATACCGTCAATCACGAAGCGTTGCTGACAACGGGTGACTTCGCGTTCTCCAAGATCAGCGCCACGATGATCATCGAAGTCATCTACAACTTCCTGCTGCCCGAGATTAAAGACGCGCGTGAGCATATCAGCTACTACGAGGAGCTCATCCAGCCGGATAAGGTCGTGGAGTAGGCTTTATAGGGAGTCGTTAGTTGCTTGTCGCACGAAACTATGCCAGTTTACTACGATGAAATCGCAATGTATGACCATATCGCGTTTTGAAAGAAAACCGCAGGCGTTCTACCTGCGGTTTTCTTTTTGCAATATTAGCTGTGCTCGAGCTATGCCGATTCATCGTAGTAAACCGGCATAGTTTTTGACGGTCGGGCCAGACGGGCAAGTGGCGAGGCAAGGATTACTGATATTTTACCCCCCAACACCGCCGACTCGTTCTAACCTCGAGCCTCTTCCAGCATCTGCCTGGCGTGCGCCAGGCTTGCCTCGGACTGATCGCCGCTCAGCATACGGGCGATCTCTGCGGTGCGGGCATCACCGGTCACCTCGTCCAAATGCGTCTGGGGAACATCGCCCGGTTCCTTACTGACAACATAATGTTTGTCGGCCATGACCGCAACCTGCGCAAGGTGCGTTACGACGATGACCTGATGAGTAGCGGCAAGATCGGCCAGCACACCAGCAAGAGCACGAGCCGTAGAGCCGCCGACACCGGCATCGACCTCGTCAAACACCAGCGTATCGACACCGTCCGCGTTACCGAGGACAACCTTACTTGCCAACATGACGCGGCTGAGCTCGCCGCCCGACGCAATGCGGCGCAGGGGACGTGGAGTCAAACCGGCACCGCTGCGGTATAGCAGCTCGTAGCTCGAAGGACCAACGGGCGTCCACTCAGCACGGGGAAGATCACGCGACTCCCAGACGAGCTCGGCGCCGCCCATCTCCAGGCGAGCCATCTGGCGGCAAACCTCGTGGCAGAAGCGCGGGGCCGCCATATTGCGAGCGCGCTTAAGTGCCTTGGCAGCGGCAAACAACTCGTGCTCGGCGCTCCCGAGTGCCTCACGCGCCTTTTTGATCTGCTCATCGCCATCATCGACCAGGGACAGCAGCTCTTGCGAGCGATCGCGCATGGCAAAAACATCGTCCATGGTAGGACCCCACTGACGCAGCAGGCCCTTGAGGTCGGAATACCGCTCACGCATGCGAGCGAGCTCGCGCGGATCGAAGGCGACGCCATCGCGATAGGCACGAAGTTCGTTCGCGCAATCCTCAAGGGAGATACAGGCATCCGAAAGCAAATCGGCAATGTCGCCAAGTTTGCGATCGACGGAAGCCATACGGGAAAGTTCTGCCACGGCGCTGTTCACGGCATCGAGCGCTCCCCCTTCAGAGGCAAGCGATGCATGGGCATCATTAGCTGTGGCAACCAGCACCTCGGCATGTTCGGAGCGCGGCAGCAGTTCCTCGAGTTCCTCATACTCGCCCGGTTTGGGGTCGACCTCGCCGATGCGCTCGAGCGCAAAGCGCGCTTCCTCGACGCGGCTCCCCTGCGCACGCGAGGTCTCTTCGACACGTCGAACCTCCTTAGCGGCAGCGCGCGAAGCCTTAAAGCAGGCGCGGTAGTGCTCGAGCGCCTCGAGTGCAGGGCGCCCTGCCCAGGCATCGACCATCGCAACATGATGCGCCGGATCGAGCAAGCGCTGGTGCTCGTGTTGGCCGCACAGATCCATCATCACGCCAACGCGCTCCGAAAGCTCGCGCACACTGGCGATGCGTCCGTCAATCTTCACGCGGCTGCGGCCCTCGGCAGAAAGACTGCGCTGGACCGTGAAGCCTTCCGTGTCGTGCGGGCCGTCAAACAGGCGCGCCTCGACGCTCGCCAGCGCCTCGCCCTCGCGCACCATAGACGAATCCGCGCGCTCACCCAAAATAAGCTTGAGGGCCGAGAGCAGCGCGGTCTTGCCGGCACCGGTCTCGCCGGTCAGGACAGTCAGACCGGCACTCGGCAGCAGCGTCGCCTCGCGAATGAGCGCAATGTTAGAAACCTGCAGCTCATCGATCATGACGGACTCCGTAGAATACGCGGCTCACCGAGTTATAGAAGCTCTCGGGGCCGTAATCCAGCAGCAACACATCTCCGGGCCCGCGGCGCACCGCCACGCTCTCAACGGTGCCATCGCAGGTAATAAACTGTCCATCGATAGCAATCGCCGGAACGCTCGGACGATCATCAGACATAAAGATTTCGACGACATCACTCGGCGAAGTCAAGAAGGCACGGGCCTGAATGGTGTGCGGCGCAATGGGTACGCAGACCATGCCCGTATAGTCGGGACTCACGATGGGGCCACCGGCACTGAGCGCGTAACCCGTAGAACCAGTCGCCGTGGACACGACCACGCCGTCGCCACGCAGGCGATCGATATGGTGGCCGGACACCGTGATGTCAAACTCGACCATATCGGACAGGGGGCCGCGCGTAAGTGCCATATCGTTGAGGGCAAACGTGCGCACGACATCCTTCGTGCCATCGTCACGCACGGACACGATATCCGCGGCGATGGTAGCGCGACGGCTCACATGCAGCTCGCCGGACAGGGCGTCGCTCACAACCTGCAAAATGTCGCGCTCCTCGGGACTCGCGGCCGTCAAAAAGCCCAGGTGACCATAGGAAAGACCGAGGATAGGAATCTCGCGATGGTTGAGGATGCGGGCAGCGCGCAGCAACGTACCGTCACCGCCGAGCGTAATGACCAGATCGGAGCCGTCAATATCAGGCGTGCTCTGAATCTTCGATCGCTGGTCGGCAGCCCATGCGACCTCATAGCCCTGGCGCGTCAGCCAAAGCTCGAGCATCAGGCCGCTCTCGACCGCCTCTTGCTTGTAGTAATTGGGAACCAGAAAGACCTTCATAGCGTTGCAGCTTTCTCGCTCAAAACCGATACCTGGGATTGCAGCACGTCTTGCGAGCGGTCGCCAGATTCAAATCTCGTGCCGTACAGGAAAAACTCAACGTTGCCCTTGGCACCATGAATGGGCGACACGCACACATCGACCGGGAACAGGCCCTTGGCAGCAAAGAGCTCAACCGCCGCCACGAGCGTATCGCGGCGCACGGCGGAATCGGTCACAATGCCGCCCTCGCCCACCAGCGCCGCCGGAGCTTCAAACTGCGGCTTTACGAGCGTGCAGAATGCACCCGTAGGCGCCAGGCACGCCAGTACCGCATCGATAATGTTCGCGATGCTGGTAAACGAGACATCACACACAGCCAGGTCGATGGCGCCGGCATAGCCAAGCTCAGGCAGCTGCGTCACGTTTGTGCGCTCATGCAGCGTCACGCGATCGTCCTGACGCAACGACCAATCGAACTGGGCGCGACCCACGTCCACAGAGACAACAGTCGCAGCTCCACGCTTAAGCAGACAATCGGTAAAGCCGCCGGTAGAGCAGCCCACATCCAGACAGGCAAGGCCCGTCGGATTGATGCCAAACGCATCAAGCGCGCCTTCGAGCTTAAGACCGCCGCGGCCAACATAGGGAATACGCCCCTTCACGTGCAGCGGCAGCCCCGGCATCACCTTAAGACCCGGCGAAGTCAAGCGCTCGCCGCCACTCGAGACCAAGCCGGCCATAAGAGTGCGAAGGGCATCCGCGCGATCGGCGCAGATGCCCTGTGAAATCAGTTCGTCATCAAGACGCACGCGTTTCATGAATGCCATCAACCATTCGTATCCGGAGATGCGGCCTAGCTATCCTGGGATTCGTTTGCCGCATCCTCATCGTATTCCTGTTCGAGCTTATCGGCCTCACGCGGCGTCAGCTCAAACTTGTCGACCATATCGACCGCGCGGGAGCCCAGCTCAATCGCCTCGTCAAACAGATCGAGCGAACGCTCCAAGGACGTATCCTTGGAGCGAACGGTAGCGATGATCTGGTCCAGGCGATCCGAGATCTCATCGAAGTTGCGGACGGAACCCTCTGGCATGGCTACTCCTCGACGGAGTCGGCCTCGACGGCCTCAGCAGCGTCCGCATCCTCGGCAAGTACACCGGCGGCAGCCTGAGCGGCAGCGACCTTGGCGGCAGCCTCGGCGGCCTGGGCCTCCTCGCGGGCACGGTCTTCGGCCAGCAGCTCCTGGTACAGGTCCTCGCCCGGCAGCTCCTCGCTGCGAGCGATCTTACCCAGCACGCCGTTGACGAACGACGCGGACTGGTCGGTGCCATAGGCCTTGGCAAGCTCGACGGCCTCGTTGATCACGATGGCGTCCGAGACCTCCTCATCGGTGAGGAAGCGCATCTCGTAGACGGCGATACGCAGCAGGTTGCGGTCGGCACCGGGCATGCGCATAAGATCCCAGTTCTTGGCAACGGCGCGCAGGGCACAGTCGATGCGATCGATATGCTCGTAGGCACCGCGGCAAAGTTCCAGCGCATAGGGGTCGAGGGGGCCCTTCGAGATCAGGAAATCGCCCTCGAGGACGCGCTCGAGCGGGCTGTCCGTGGCCTCGGCCTGGAACAGCAGCTGCAGCGCCTGACTGCGGGCAAGCGTGCGCCCGCGATAAACCTTAAGGCTCAAAGGTTACTCCTTGGGGAAAACGAGGCCGTCAATGCAAACGTCAACGCGCTCGACCTCGACGCCCACCTGAGCATCGATGGCGGCGACCACGGCGGCGCGAACGGCCTCGGCGAGTTTCTTGAACGGATAGCCAAAGAACACCACGACACGCACGGTGAGTGCGAGTTTGTCGCCAACGACCTCGGCCTCGACCGCCGGCTCGGAAGCCGGGGTCTTGGACGAGAGCATCATGGAGACAAGGTTGGTGGCAAGGTCCTTGACGCCAACGGAGGCGATGCCCTCGACATCGGACACGGCGCGCGAGACGATGGCGGTCAGAACATCGGGCGAAATACCGATGCCGTCAATCTTGATTTCCTGGGGCATGAGTCCTCCTAGAAGAGTTGGTTGCTAGACGCGGGAGACGAACTTGCCGTCGCGGGTGTCAACCTTTATGACCTCGCCCTCGTTGAGGTACATGGGGACCTGGATGACAGCGCCGGTGTCGATCGTGGCCGGCTTGGTGGAACCCTGGACGGTGTCGCCCTTAAAGCCTGGGTCGGTCTGGACGATGGTGGTCTCGATGAACATCGGCGGGGTCACGCCCATGAGCTCATCGTCGGCAAAGAGCAGCTGGCAGATGTCGTTCTCGCGCAGCCACTTGGAGTTCTCGCCCACCATGTCCTCGGGAACGGGAACCTGCTCATAGGTCTCGTTGTCCATGAAGATGTAGTCGGCGCCATCGTTGTAGAGGTACTGGAACTCACGGGTGGTGAGCATGACGCTCTCGAACTTGGTGCCGGCGTTGCAGGTGTTCTCGACGACACGGCCGCTCTTGATGTCGCGGGTCTTGTAGCGCACAAACGCGCCGCCCTTGCCCGGCTTGACATGCTGGAACTCGACGATGGTGTAGACCTTGTCCTTGATGCGGAGACCGAGGCCGTTCTTGAAGTCGGCGGTAGAAATGGTAGGCATAGCGACCTTTCTTGTTATGGGCAGAACGCACAAGCGTCCAAATTACATACGACTGAAATTATACACTTGCTGACGGCGCCTGCAGCGAGCGCATAAAAAGAGAACGCGGGGCGTCCGAATCGATCCGGACGCCCCGCCCCAAAAATCTATCGAAATGGGCTAGCAATCGATGACGTGCAGGTCGTGCGGGGTCTTGGTGAAGGGCTCGTAGCCGTTCTCGGTGACCACGCCGTAGTCCTCCAGACGCACGCCGCCCACACCGGGCAGATACACGCCGGGCTCCATGGTGATAACCGAGCCGACCTCGATGGTGTTCTTGCTACGGTTGAAGTTGGGCAGCTCATGGATGTCGATGCCCACGCCGTGACCCAGACCATGGTTGTAGTAATCGCCATAACCGGCATCGCCAATGATCTTCTTGGAAAGCTTGAAAATGTCGTTGCCCTCGACGCCCGGATGGATGGCGGCGACGCACTCCTCGTGCGTACGGCGCACGAGTGCGTACAGGTCGAGCTGCTCCTGCGTGGGCTCGCCCATCACGACGGTGCGCGTCATGTCGGAACGATAATCGCAGTAGCCCGCGCCGTAATCCATGAGAACGAAATCGCCCTTCTCGATGACACGGTCGCTCGGGACGGCATGCGGGTTGGCGGTGTTGGGACCGCTCGCCACGATGGAGCCGAAGGCAAGGCTGTCGGCGCCGTTGGCGAACATAAAGTTCTCGAGCTCGTTGCGAACCTGCTTCTCGGTCATACCGGGCTTAATAAAGCCGAGCATATGCTGGAAAGCGGCATCGGTGATCGACTGCGCATGGCGCATAAGCTCGATCTCCTCGGCATCCTTGATGGCGCGCATCTTGCGGATGTCGTCGTGCATCAGCGGTAGGATGCAGGCGACGGAACGGTCCTCCAGGCCGCGCTGAATACCCTGGTAGAAGTTAATCTGCATATCGTCCTCGACAGCGCAGACGCGGCACTTGTTGGCTGCGATCTTGCCGGCGACCCAACCGGGGATGGTGCCCTCGTCCATGTCGTAGACCCAGGGGCTGCCGGCGGGCGTGTTCTCCTCAAAGCTGTTGAGGTAGCGCGAGTCGGTATGGAACAGGCACAGGTCAGCCGTAATAAACGCCGCGTGCGGGAACTCGAAGGTGTAGTCGAAAACGCCCTTCACGCCCGTAAGCCAACGAAGGTTGGCCTCGTCGCGCACCACGATGGCGTCGTAGCCACGCTCGGCCATAAGGGCACGGACACGCTCGATACGACCGGCAGGACCGGCAGCAAACTCAGACATGCAGATTCCTTTCTTGTTGTCTCTATATAGACGGGACGGGTCTCAACCGAACGAAGGAATCGCATGCAATCCGCAACCGATTGAAAACCCGCCCCTCAACATGATACGAAAGACGATGGATGTCAATAAATCTTAGAGAAGTTCTTTGCGAGAAGCCAAGTAGGCATGAGCGTGGCGCTCAAGAACCTCGTCCTCAACGCTCATTAGACGAATGGCGCCGAGCGCTGCGGGCAGCGGCAGCATGCTGCGGTTCGAGCGGGCGAACTGCTGCCTGCGGAACTCCTCGATAAACGCGGTGGGCTCCAGGTCGAAGGCAAGTTCCTCGATGCCAAAGTCCTCCAGGCAGTCATCGACCTCAAAGACGTAATCGATATCAAAGTCGCAGGCATCATGTGCTAGGCGCGCCTCAAAGCGCATGCCCTCGGATAACAGCTGATAGGCAGGGACCTGCGAAGCGGCATCGCCCAAGCAGGCGCGCAGGGTACACTCCCCCGTCTTGCCAAAATCGAGCGCATGGCGAGCGCTCGGGTTCGTGGCCATCAGTACGTCCTTACGGGCAGTCTGAGACCATTGAACGGCATTGACGAGCGCGACCTCCTCGCCCGCGAGAATCTCGGGGACGGTCTCAGTAAACTGATTCCAGCGGGACTTACTGCTCGAAAGCATGGTGCCAACAAGTACCACAAAGCCGAGCTTGAGGTCCTCGGGGTCCGCCTCACGAACAAGGTCGAGGTCACACACGACCAAGCCCGGTTCGGGACGGAACGCGATAGCGGGAAGCGCATTGGCCGACGAGGCGACGAGCGGCTTCATGGTCGTCGCGACCGTGAGCATGGCGTCGAAGGTCGTCGGCAACAGCGCGCACTCGGTTCGGCCGCACCACTGGTTGGCGCACCAGCTAACAACCGAGCAGGTTGCGGCATCGCCAACGGCGACAACCAGATCGTCGCAGGTAACGCCGTTGGCAGACAGGGCGCCAAAGATAGCATCAGCATCGGCCAGCGTAGCACCGGCAGGCGAAACCTCGAGGGCTAGCGGCGACACGACAAAACCGGCGTCGACCAGCGCATGCTCGACGACCTCACCAAAACGCTCGGATGTGGCGGAGTTCCAAACCACCATTGCGCGCTTAGGCTTGCCCACAGCCGAGGCAAACATGCGCGACAGCTCATCGAACGCGCCCAATCCGACGCGGACATCGACACTGCGGTTTTGGAAATTGATCAGTTGACGGCGAATCATAGCAGTCCACGCTCCAAAAGCATCTCGGCACAAAGGTAGGAAACGTCCTCGAAGGACTTGTTGCGAATATCAAGGGTAAGGTCGGCGGCCTGGCGATACAGCGGACGGCGATGCTCAAACAGGCGCGCAGCGTGCTCAGGCGAACGGAAATCGGGGCGCGTGTCGGACCGACGAATCTGGCGAATCGAATCCTCGAAGTCGCCCTCGAGGTACACGCACGTACCCATTTCGTGCATCAGCTCAATATTCACCGGCGTCTCGACGATACCGCCCCCGCACGAAACCAACAGGCTGCGCTCACTTTGGAGCGAACGGAGCGCCGAGGTCTCGAGCTCACGAAAACGATCCTCGCCCTCGGTCTCAAAAATCTCGGTTACCGACTTACCGCAACGGCGCACGACCAGGCGGTCGGTGTCGATAAAACGCCGCTTGAACATGGTGCCGACGTTGCGCGCGAGCGTCGATTTGCCCGCGCCCAAAAAGCCGATAAAGAAGATATGGTCGCAGCCGTGTTTGATGTGCTGAGACATGGCGAAACCTATTCCTCGCAGGGAAGGTCGCGCAGGGCCCGGCGCTCAAAGATACGGAAGATCTGCGTATACCACAGGTCCTGGGTTGCCTGCGGCTTGACCAGAATAGTGTCAACGCCGGCAAAGTTTCCGCTCCATACGTCGGTGTACAGCTGGTCACCGATCAGTACGGACTCGTCGGCCGTGGCGCCCAGACGCTTAAGACCCGCCTTCAAGGCAAACGGGGCGGGCTTCATGGCGTGGCTAATGGCCTCGAGCCCCAGCTCGCGCGCCGACGCCATAACCTGGTCGCGATGCCAGTTGTTGGACACCATGCACAGCTTAAAGCCCTTAGCATGGGCGGCCTCGAGCCAGGCGGAGACCGCAGCGGGTACCTGCTCGGTATCACGTGGCACCAGGGTGTTGTCGCGGTCGAGCAGAATGGCGCGCTTACCGTCGGCCCAGAGGGTATCGAGGTCGATGCGATCGACCGAGGCAACATATCGTTTGGGGCTAAAAATCCTCATGATCAATTCCAAGACTGTTGATGCTCTTCGTAGGTCTTCGAGAAATACTCCTCGTCCTGCGTAATGTAGAAATACAGGTCGTCGGAGTCGGTCGGCTCAAGGGTGGCCTTGAGCGCCTCGAGCGACGGAGAGCAAATGGGCGTGGGCGGGAGGCCCTCGTGCTTATAGGTGTTATACGGGCTATCGCTCTGCAGGTCGTCGGCGGTAACCTCGCCGCCGGTGACATACATCATGGTCGCATCGCTATTGAGGTAACGCAGGCCATCGAGCTTGCCGGCAAGGCGGTTGTAGAAGACCGAGGCCACGTGTGCACGTTGATCGGCGTTGAGGCCCTCGCGCTCAACGATAGAGGCCAAGTTGACGATGTCGTAGTCGGACATCTCCACACCGTAGCGCTCCTTGATCTTGGCTTCGCAGCTCGCAAAGTCAAGCGACTTGTACTCGGTCTTAAACTGATCGAGCATGGCGCGAATCACGTCATCGGCCGTCGGCGAATCACCCAACGAATAGGTCTTGGGGAACAAGAAACCCTCGAGCGAGTCGTTAGCGGCGCCCTTAAGGAAGCTATAGTCGTCCACGTAGTTGGAGGCCTTGGCCTGTTTGAGGAAGTCTTCCTTAGAGATGCTGTCGTAGGCCTGGGCCACACGGTCGGCGACTTGATCGACCGTCAGGCCCTCAGGGATAGTCAGCGCATTGGAGTCCGCGTTGGGGCCTTCCATGAGCTGCTGAACAACCTTGGTCGCATCCATGAGTGTGGTGAACGAATAATCACCGGGCTTGAGCGACATATCGGCGTTGAGCTTTTTCACCGCCGCATAATAATCCTTGGGATTTTCGACGATATGATTCTCGGAGAGAATCGAAGCGATGCTGTCACCCGAGGCACCATCGGGAATCGTGATAGTAACCTGCTGGCCTGCAACGACTTTCGCACCCTCACCGCCAAAGAAGCCCTTGACGGCTGGCACGACAAAGAAAACGATCGCGACAAGCGCAAGCACGGCAAAAACGCCACCGATAATCATAGGCACCGGGGAGCTTTTCTTTTGAGCACCGCGACGAGCATGCGTGTTGTAGCTCGAGCGGGTCGCCGGAGCAACGCCATGCGAACCACGAGCGTGATGCGAATGCGATTGGGGGGCCTGCGTTCGCTGGGTAGGTGCCTGCTGCTTAAAGCGGGTGCCGCCTGCAGGCTGGGCCGTACGAGCAGTGGGCTGCTGAGCCGCGTGAGAAGCCGAATGCTGAACCGAACGAGCAGAAGGCTGCTGACCCGTCCGTTGAACAGGTTGGGCCGAACGAGAGAAGGACTGCGCCGGGCGCGCGACAGGCTGAGCTGCGCACTGCGTCGGCTGTGCCGGACGCTGGCCAGGCTGGGCAGGGCGCGACACCGGCTGCTGTGTACGATTCGGCTGGCGCGGATCGGAAGCACTAGGCATGCGAAACCTCCTCGTTTTTACGATCGAGCCACGTCTGCAAAAACAGGCTGGCGGCAATCATGTCGATCTTGCCCCTCATCTGCTTTTCGTTGAGTCCCTGCTCGCGCAGGATACGCTTGGCCTCTTGCGAGGACAGACGCTCGTCCTCAAACTCCAACGGAAGATCGAGCTCGTCGGCAATCTTTTGCGCCACAGCGGCAACGCGCTCGGCCTGAGGGCCGGGCTCACCGGCCATGGTCAGGGGACGTCCGCTTACCAGGATGTCGGGCTCATAGTCCTCAACCAGGTAGCGGAACATCTTGGCCATACCGGTGACCTCGGCAGCCGGAAGCACCTTGACAGGCATCGCCATCTTGCCATCACGGCTCGAGACGGCAATGCCAATCCTGGTCTCCCCTATGTCCAGCGCGAGCGCAACCACAGCGACTTCTTAGATTCTTAGGCGCCGAGCGCGGTCTTAGCGGCCGCGAGGGCATCGGCGATGCCGGCAGCATTCTTGCCACCGGCCTGGGCCATGTTGGGACGACCGCCACCGCGACCGTCGACCAGACCCGCGATCTGCTTGATCACGTTACCGGCGTGGAAACCGGCCTTGACGGCGTCATCGGAGCCGGCAGCGAGCAGGGCCGGAGTGCCCTTCTCAGTCACGCTGGCGACGACACAAGCGACAGGGCCGGCGACCTTCTGATGCACGGTATCCCATACGTTGCGCAGGTCGGCAGCCTCAAGACCCTGGAGCTCAGCGACAACGATCTTATAGCCGTCGAGCTCGACGGCGCCCTCGATGGCGCTGGAGATGGCGTCGGAGGAGCCACCGGTCAGAGCCTTCTTGAGCTTATTGGACGTCTCGCGCAGCTCGGCCTGCAGGTTCTCCACGCGGGCGGGAACCTCGTCTACGCGGCACTTGAGCGCAGCGGCGGCGGCGTCGACGAGCGCCAGGCGGTCGGCCATGTAGTCAAGGGCACCCTTAGAGGTCACAGCCTCGATACGGCGGACATTGGAGCCTGTGGAGGACTCGGAAATGATCTTGAACAGGCCGATCTCGGCGGTGTTGGCAGCGTGCGTGCCACCGCAGAGCTCGCGGGAGAACGGCTGGTCCTCGGCGCCCACGGAGACGACGCGGACGACATCGCCGTACTTCTCGCCAAACAGAGCGACAGCGCCGGCAGCCTTAGCCTCGTCGATGCCCGTGACACGGGTCACGACCGGCTTGGAAGCGAAGATCTGCTGGTTGACCAGGTCCTCGACAGCCTTGAGCTGCTCGGAGGACAGGGCCTCGAAGTGCGTGAAGTCAAAGCGCAGGTGCTCGGGCGTCACCAGCGAGCCGGCCTGGGAGACGTGCTCGCCCAGGACCTGCTTAAGGGCAGCGTCGAGCAGGTGCGTGGCGGTGTGGTTGCGGCGCAGGAAGCCACGGCGCTCGGCGTCGAGCGCAGCGGTAACAGCGGCACCGACAGCCAGCGTGCCCTCGGCAACGTGCGCGACGTGGGCATACAGGCCGTTGTGGTTCTTGGTATCGGAAACGGTCAGTGCAACGCCCTCGGCGGAAAGCTTGCCGGCATCGCCCTGCTGGCCGCCCATCTCGGCATAGAACGGGGTGCGGTCGAGCACGACCTCGACGTCCTCGCCGGCGGCAGCGGACTCGACGGACTCGCCGTTGCGAACAATGGCGACAACCTTGGCGCCCTCGATGACGTCGTTGTCATAGCCGTCGAACTCGGTCGCGGCAACTTTGTCGGAAAGCTCGACCCACACGTCGTTGAAGCTGCCCCAAGCATCGCCCTTGGCATTGGCGCGGGCGCGGGCCTTCTGGTCCTCCATGCAGGCGGTAAAGCCGTCCATGTCGACGTCGTGGCCAGCGGTGCCGGCGATCTCGACGGTCAGGTCGATGGGGAAACCAAAGGTGTCGTGCAGCTTAAAGGCAACATCGCCCGGAAGGACAGCGCCCTCGGCGAGCGCGGCCAGGGCCTCGTCCAGGTAAACGCGGCCGTTGTCGAGCGTCGTGGAGAAGCGCTCCTCCTCGGAGGCGACGATACCCTTGACGAGCGCGACGTTCTTGAGCAGCTCGGGGTAGGCCTCGCCCATCTGAGCGTTGACCTCGTCGATGAACTTGGTCAGGAAGGCGCCCTCGATACCCAGCAGGCGACCGTGGAACACGGCGCGACGGAGCAGGCGGCGAAGGACGTACTCGCGGCCCTCGTTACCGGGGAGGATGCCGTCAGAGATCATGAAGTCGACGGCACGGGAGTGATCGGCGATGATACGCAGCGAGCGGCTGGCACCGGAGTAATCGTCGGCGTCATAGGTCTTGCCGCTGATCTCCTCGCCCAGCTTGATGAGGTGCTGCATCAGATCGCCGTCGTAGTTGGCGGTCTTGTGCTGCATGATAGCGGCCATGCGCTCCAGACCCATGCCCGTATCGAGGTTGCGGTGCGGCAGCTCCGGCATGGAGCCGTCCTCCTGGCGGTCGTACTGGGTAAAGACGAGGTTCCAGAACTCCAGGAAGCGGTCGCAGTCGCAGCCGGGCTTGCAGTCGGGGCTGCCGCAGCCGACCTCCTCGCCCATGTCAAAGTAGATCTCGGAGCACGGACCGCAGGGGCCGGTGGGGCCGGCGGCCCAGAAGTTGTCGTCCTCGCCCAGACGCGAGATGTGATCCTCGGCAACGCCCAGAGAGCGCCACACGTCATGGGTCTCGTCGTCCTCGGTAAAGACGGTGAAGTACAGGCGGTCGAGCGGCAGCTTGAACTCCTTGGTGATGAGCTCAAAGGCCCAAGCGCAGGCCTGCTGCTTGGAGACGCCGCCAAAGGAGAAGTCGCCGAGCATCTCAAAGAAGGACAGGTGACGGCCATCCTCGCCGATGCAGTCGATGTCGTTGGTGCGGACGCACTTCTGGCAGGAGATAGCGCCGATCTCCTTCATGGTCTTCTTGCCCTGGTAATACTCCTTAAACTGGTTCATGCCGGCGTTGGCAAGCAGCAGCGAAGGATCGTCGGGGACGAGGGACGAAGAAGGATAGAGCTTAAGACCGCGCTCCTCAAAGAAGTTGAGGAACTTAGAGCGAATCTCAGCCGTAGTCATTGACGGGTAGTCAGCACTCATAGAGGGAATCTCCTCGGTTTCACATCGAAACAGTTCAAACGTAACGATATTACCATCCCACCGCGCAAGTGCAAAAAAGAGGGCCGGCACAATGCCGGCCCTTCAGCGAAATTGCATGTTAGCGCGTATGAATATTAATCCGAATTACCCCGCTAGTTGTCATCATCGTCCATGGAGCCGTCGATGCCGGTTTTGGTGTCGTCATCCGTGTTGGAATCATCGTCTTTGGCGAAGGGGTTCTTGAAGAAGCCCGTGGCATCGGGTTGCAGGCCCGAGAGCTTAATCCAGGGATTATCGAGCTCGGGCTTGGGCATGGCCTTGGCCTCGGGCGCAGTCTCGTTACCGATGAGCTCGGACTCATAGATGAAGGTGTCGTCGCCGAGCGCGTCGTAGGCGGCGACCGGATTGCCATCGGCATCGCGGTACGGCGTGCCCTTAAACACGGCTCCGTCATAGGCCACAAGCTGACGGCCGGTCTCATTCTCGAAGTAGTACACGAAGATGCCCTTGAGGGCCGCACAAAGCGGGATGGCAATAATCATGCCGATGGGCCCCATGAGTGCCGAACCAATAACGAGAGCCGTAAGGCTCATAATGGGATGCACCTGCACTGAGCTCTGCATGACCTTAGGCGAAATCACATTGTCGGTGACGTTTTGCGCGACCATCGTCACGATGAGCGTCCATAACGCCAACATGGGGCTGAACATAAAGCCGAGTACCGTGGCGATTGCCGCGCTCACCCAGGGACCGACGACCGGAACCAAGTGCATGATGCCAGTGAAGATAGCCATGAGCGCCGCATACGGATGGCCGATAATCAGGAAGCCGATAAAGGCGAGGAAACCACCGCAGATGGACGTCACGACCATACCGCGCATGTAGCCGCCGACAGAGCGAGAAAGGATGGCGACCATAAAGCGGTACGAGGTCTCCTTCTCCTGACCGATGATGGTGCAAATCTCGTGGTGCATGCGAGGGTAGTCGCAGGCCATCCAGTACGCAAGCACCAGACCAAGGAAGATCACGAACAACTGCGAGGCCGTATTGGTGATGAGCGGGAACACACCGCGGCCAAGCTCGGCAGCGATCTGAGACACGTACTTCGATGCCACGGTAACAAGCGACGAAAGATTATCGTCCAAATACTCCTTGAGCGGCGTGTTGTTGAGCGTCTTGGCATGCGAGATCATCTCGTTGAGATCGCCACCTGCAACACGAAGCTGCTCGGGCAGGCGGCTCAGGACTTCCATGATCTGACCAAAGAGAATCGGTGACAAGATGCAAACGACACCGACGAGCACGGCAACAACAACAATAAGCGCGATAAGCGAACCGATGCCGCGATTCACGCCATGGTGCTCGAGCCAATTGGTGATCGGGGACATAACAAAAGCAATGATGGAGCCGACGGCAAGAAACTCAATAACCGGTGCCAGGATGCCCATAAGGTTAAAGATGACAGCAGCAATAACAATGCAGCCGACAACAGCCCAAATGCGCAGCGTCAGAATGCGGGTGTCGCGCAGCACACGATCGGTTTGTTGGGGGTGCTCACTCATGAACGAATCATCACTCCGTCGGGGTCGATCTTGTCCTGAATCTTCTTAAGCGTGCGGCGCAGCAGACGCGAAACCTGCACCTGAGAAATACCCAGCTTCTTGGCGATCTCGATCTGGGTCATGCCCTTTACAAAGCGCAGCTCGATGACTTCGCGCTCGCGCGGCGAGAAATCGCGAATGGCTTCCTCGATCACTAGGCGGTCATCGGTAAAGTCGAGCTCGTTGTCGTCGTCGGCGTAACGGTCGAGAATCGAGGGGGCATCGTCGGAATCGGACGCACCAGGAGCCTCGATGGGCACCGAGGTATAAGCCGAAGACGATTCCATAGCCTCGAGGACCTCATCGACAGTCACATCTAGATACTCAGCGATCTCCTCAACCTTGGGCGAACGCTGCAGCTCGTTGGTAAGTTTGTCAGTAGCTTGGTTGACCTTGGCCGAGAGCTCCTGCAGACGACGCGGTACGCGCACGCTCCAGCCCTTGTCGCGGAAATGGCGTTTGATCTCGCCCAGGATAGTGGGTGTTGCAAACGTCGTGAACTCGAGCCCGCGCTCGGGGTCAAAGCGGTCGATAGCCTTGAGCAAACCCAGATAGCCGACCTGCATGAGGTCGTCGAGCGGCTCGCCGCGATTCTTAAATTTATTGGCAAGAAACCTTACCAGATTCATATGGGACATGACGAGCTGCTCGCGGGCGTCCGGATCACCGGTCTCTTTGTAGCGACGAAACAGCTCGCGGGTTTTCTCCTTGTCCCAAGCGGTCTTGCCGCTCCGGGAACGTTCGGTCATATTAGATATCCGCCTTGAGGTCGAGGGAAAGCGTCAGGGGCGCCGCAGTCTTTTCGTAGGAGTCGCACACGCTCGCGAGGATGAGCTCGGCATACACCGCAGCCTGGTCGTCTTCATCGACCGTAGCCTGATCGCCAAAGGTAATAGTCATGCCAACGTGGGTCTCATCGACATCGAATTTGATGGTGATGTCATCGCAGTCGACCGCGGTACAACCAAAGATGAAAGCCTCCTCGGCAGCCATGCGGATGTCCTCGATGCGATCGACAGACATGGAACACAGGGCACCAACGTTGGCTGCCGTCATGCGCACAAGGCGAGCGAGACGCGGGTCGCCGGCAACGGTCAGCGTGATGGGGCAGGTTGCTTCGCTACTCATCGCAGGACTCCTCAGAGGTCTCGGAGGGTGTATAGGTGTAATACTGAGCCCGCTTGGATGCAGACTTCTGAGCCACATCTGCGCCATCGGCGGCCTCGTCCTCCGCCTTGCCAATCAAGACGCGCTCGGTCGGCTGCTCGGCTTCTTCGGCGGCAGCGGAAAGCTTGCGCTCGGCTTCAGCTGCAGGAGCCTTCACCTTATTGAAGAGCTTCTGCACAGCACCGGCAGCAGAGTCGGTCACGCTCGACACAGCATTGCTGGCCTCGGCCATGCTGCCCGTAACCTCGGAAATGTCGCGAACCACGGCTTCGACCTCTACGAGATTGGAGGTAAGGGCATCAACTGCCGTCTTGCTCGACTTAAGCAGCGGCTCCATCTGGGCAAGCGCCGGCGTAAGCTCATCGACAGCGCCATCGAGCTTTGCCACCACAGGCTGAGCCTCGGCGATGGTGTTGTTGAGGTCGTTCACGGTCTTATCGAGCGAGTCGACAACATTGCGTGTCTTGCGCAGGGTAAGCGCGAGCTCAGCGATGGCCCACACGCCGGCAACGGCGAGCAGCAGCAGGGCGATTTGAATGGGACTCATACAAGCCTCCCGGAAAAATCGAAATACAGACGCTTTTCATGGTACCCCAAAGGGGACCGAACATGCCAAGAGCAGCAACGTGGGACAAAATTATCAGCAGCTACTTCGGTGCATTCCCGCTGCGGTCGCGCTCGCTTTGCTCTACGCGCCACTCTTCCCAGCCGCGCCCGGCAGGCTGCCAGAACGCACCGCGCTCCAGCCCCTCGGGCAAATAGCGCTGATCGACCCAGCCTTCGGGATAATCGTGCGGGTATTTATACACACCGTAGTCGTCGCTGCCTGGGCGATGGCGATCGCGCAGATAACTCGGCACCTCGCGAAGCCCACTAGAATGGATATCGGCCAGCGCCGCATCAATCGAAGCCTCACACGCGTTGGATTTAGGGGCCAAACACACATAGAGTGCAGCCTGAGCCAAGTTAATGCGGCACTCGGGATAGCCAATGACCTCGGCAGACTTAAACGCGGCATGCGCCACCAAAAGCGCCTGCGGGTCGGCGTTGCCAACATCCTCAGAAGCCTGAATCATAATACGGCGAGCGATAAACTTGGGATCCTCCCCCGCATCAATCATGCGCGCGAGCCAATAGATCGTGGCATCGGGGTCGCTACCGCGCATGGACTTGATGAACGCACTGATGATGTCGTAGTGCATGTCGCCGTTTTTGTCATACGAAAATCCACGACGCGGGTTGGCGATCTTCACGTCATCCACGGTGATGGGATAGCGCTCCCCCGCCGCGGGCGCTGGCGTTCCCTCGGTATCGGGACGCGTGACGGCAATCTCGCTCGCAAGTTCGAGCGTCGTGAGCGCCGAGCGAGCGTCACCCGCTGCCAGCGTGCAGATGGTCTTAACCGTATCCTCATCGGCCGAGAACTTGCCGTTCAAACCCTGCGGCGCCTCGAGCGCACGCTCGATAAGCGTGGCGATATCCTCGTCTTTAAGATGCTCAAGCTCCACCACGCGACCGCGCGAGAGCAATGCCGAGTTGACCTCGAAGTACGGATTCTCCGTCGTGGCGCCAATCATAATGACGGTACGGTTCTCAACCGCATGCAGCAAGGCATCCTGCTGAGACTTGGAAAAGCGGTGAATCTCGTCGATAAACAGGATGGTGCGGCGGTCGTACGTATTCAGGCGCGTCTTGGCCTCGTCAATCACGCGGCGAAGATCCTTTACGGTACCCGTCACGGCGCTGACCTCGACAAACTCGCTCTTGGTATGGTTGGCGATAATGTGGGCCAGCGTCGTCTTACCCGTACCGGCCGGCCCGTACAGAATCACGCTCGAAAGCACGTCGTGCTCGATCGCGGCACGCAACCATGAGCCCTTACCGACGGCCTTTTGCTGGCCCACGTACTCGTCGAGCGAATTGGGGCGCATGCGCACCGCAAGCGGCGCATTCTGAAAGGAACGCTCACGCGTCGAAGCAGAAAAAAGGTCGTCCATAGCCATCCCGTGCATCAATCAAAAACGTTTTCAACTAACCAGTATACCGAAATGATACGAACTACCGTTCGTTAATATAGGTACGATGCGGAAACTTTAGACCCGGGAACAGCTTACTCGTCAGTTCGCAGAAATAACCGTCCGTCATGCTCGCGATATAATCCACCACGGCTTGATCCTTGTCGTCCTGCCAGGCATAGGTGCGATCATAGTAGGAAAGCTGCTGCTCAATGCGCGAAATATGGTGCTTAAAGATGTAAGAGGACTCGTCACCACTGTTTAGATCCCGCAGGCAACGGTCGTAGAGCTTTTCGAACGCCTCGCGCAGCTCCACCTCGGAATCGCCTTCGATACCGCCCTTGCTATAGATCTTCTCGTAGTTCTCGCGCTTGGCTCGGCGGATTTCCTCAAACAGGTCCTCGCTCATCTCGATGCGCGGCTTACCATAGCTGTGCTCAACGATATCGATGGAGGCATGCGTGAGGATCCAACTGTTGTAGGCACCGCCCCGGCCATCATCAAAAGCGTCGGGCGAAAGCAGGCCCGCCGCGATCCCATCCTGACGGTCACGACCGACGTAGGCAAGAATATCCGAGATGCGAACGACGCAGCCCTCGAGCGTCATGGGACGCAGATGCTCAATTGCGCTATAGCCCGTGGCAATGCAATCCTCAACCGTCTGGTCAAACTGGTCAAAGGAGCCCATGTCCGAGAGCTCAAACACACGCTGCTCGTACTCGCCGTTATGGCATAGCACGCCGTCGAGCGTCTGGAGCGACACGTTGCGGCCATACAACGCGTCGAGCACGCGAACCGACTGCACGTTATGGAAAAAATAACGCCCCGTACGCTCATGATAGATATCGTTGAGGAAGCGCTCGCCGGCATGGCCGAAAGGCGTGTGTCCCAAGTCGTGACCCAGGCCAATCGCCTCGATCAGATCGCAATTGAGCCCCAGGGCGCGACCGATATCGCGCGCAATGCGGGAGACAAGCTGTACGTGCAAACCGCGGCGTGAAAGATCATCATTGCTACGGAAGCTAAAGACCTGCGTTTTGCCTGCATAACGGGTGTACGCCGGAAGATGAAGTATCTTTTCGGTATCGCGCATAAACGCCGGACGCATAAGCGTGCCTTTGTCGGCGGCGCGATCAATACGACGAATGACCTGATCATCGTTGCAACGATACGGGTTGACATAGCCCGAAGCACGATCGGCGGCAATGCGCTCGACAAGCTCGGGCGACAACGCCGAGGGAATACGGTCCATGCGCGCCTTAATGACGGCCGTTTCTTGATTAGTTGCCATGGCATGCTCCTTAAGAAGGATGCGCAATCGGTTACAAAGTGCAGCCCACAACCTCAATTATGGCAAAAATCGGCACCAAAAACGGGAGCAATGGCAGGGAGCGCGATTTCGTGATGAGGCAGGCAATGGCAAGGCCTAGGAGCGCGGCGGTAAATGCCACGATGCCGCCCATAGGATCGAAAGTGCAAAGCGCGAAGAGTGCCTTAACGTCCCCCATGCCAATGCCCGAAGTTTGGCGAAAACGACGCCAGAGGGACTCAGTCAGCACAAGGGCAAGGTAGACGATGACCGCAAGACCGGCATGGCCAAGCGCCGTGTTAACGCCTTTGTCGAACCAAACGCCCACTAACGCCGTCACCGCACACGCACCGGCAAGCTCATTGGGAAAACGTCGCTGACGGGCATCAATCGCCGCGCCGGCAAAGATGCAAATCCAAAACGGGATATAGACCATCGGACTCCTCCTCGAGCTGCATCGCAAAAGCAAAAACCACCACAAAGGTGCCTGTCCCCTTTGCGGTGGTTTTGGTGGTGGTTATTTGGCGCCTTGCATGACCTCGTCAAGGGTAACGTTGACGGCGTGCTGCGTCGGCACCCAGTCGACCTTCAGGAACAGCGCGGCCACCGTGATGGGGATATAGCTGAACATAAAGATCGGGAAGGTAAACAGGTTAGTCACCAGACGCCACTTTTGCGCGCAGTGAATGTGCTTGTACTCAAAGATAGTCGTGAGCAGCGCCAGGATAAAGAAGGTCTGATACATCATGGCGAAGGTCATAATGAGCGAAGCGGCGCACGCCTGCATCTCGACTTCGGTAGCCAAGAAACCATGCGAAAGGCCACCCACAATCAAGAACGTCGCATTAGCGAGCATCGAGATCAGCGATAGCAGCATACCCGGGGCGATCGTCATGAACATGTCGTAGGCGGCAAAGCGATGATAGCGGAACGTCGACTTGACCAGATGCTTACCGTAGGTAAAGAACACCTGGTAAAAGCCCTTGGTCCAGCGCATACGCTGCTTCCAGGATGCCTTGAACGTCACGGGTTGCTCGTCAAAGAACTCCGCCGGCGCATAGCCAATGCGAATACCGTGAATAGCGCAGAACGTAGTGAACTGAATGTCCTCGGTCAGCGTGTGGAACTGCCAACCGTGCATGCCCTCGATAACGCTTGACGAGATAAGGTAACCCGAACCCGAAACAGCGCAGGACGTCTTGCAGATATTACGCGCGTTGTTGAGGAAGCGCGCCTCGCGTAGATACCACGTGGCATTAGCAGCCGAGATCCACGAGCTGCCAAAGTTCTTGGAGTTGCGATAGCTCGTGACCACATGGAATCCCTGGTCAAAGGCATCGTTCATCTTGGACACATAATCGCGGGATATGACGTTATCAGCATCGAAGATAAAGTAGCCTTCAAACGTGTCGGGATACTCGTTAAGGATGCGGTCGAAACCAAAGTCCATGACCCAGCTCTTACCCTTACGGGCAAGGTCGTTGCGCTCATAGACAATGGCGCCCGCCTCGCGCGCAAGCTGTGCCGTGTTGTCGGTGCAGGCGTCGGCGACCACGAAGACCTCGATAAGCTCGGACGGATAGTCCTGATCCTTGATGGAGCGAACGAGGTTGGCGATCACAGCCTCCTCATTATGCGCCGCGATAAAGAAGGCATAACGATGGAGTTTTTTGGCCTTGGGAGGCGCGACCTCGCCACGAAGAGCGCCAATGACAAAGAAGACCACCTGGTACAGAAAGCAGACCGTGAGCAGCGTGACGACAATCTGGTTGAAAATCACGATGGGTGTGTTGGTTTGTAAAAAGGCGAGCATGCAGGCTCCCAGGAACGCGTTACGTAAACAATCGTATATCTTACCGCAGGCTTACTGAGTTCAAGAAACCACCTAATACTGGTTAGGCTTCGAGAAGACCGAGCTGCGGAACGATTTCGTCGCCAGCGGCAGTACGACCGAGTGAGCGCGGAGCCAGGTCGTCGAGAACCGCAGCGAGATCCCACGGCAGCTCATCGCGGCACTCAATACGCTCCCCCGTCACGGGATGATCGAATGCGACGCGCCAGGAATGAAGGAATTGCCTGGTCAGGCCCTGGTCGGCGCGCGCATCGCACTTGCCGTAGAGTGGATCGCCCACGCAGGCGTGGTTGATATGGCGCATATGCACGCGAATCTGGTGCGTGCGACCGGTAAACAGATGGCACTCAACGAGCGTATAACCATCGTCAAAGCGTGTGGAATCAAAGCGCTCGAGGACCTTAAAGGTCGTAATGGCCTGACGGGCAAAGGGGTCGTCCGAAACCGCCATCTTGACGCGGTCGCGCGTGGAGCGGGCGATACCGGTATTGATGGTGCCCTCGTCCATGGCGATGTGCCCGTGGACAAGCGTGATATAGCGGCGGTCGAGCGTACGCGTGCGAATGAGATTTTGAAGCGCGCGCTGCGTGTCGTCGTCCTTTGCCGCAAGCATGAGACCCGAGGTATCGCGATCCAAACGATGCACGATCCCGGGGCGGTCCTCACCCTGCACGGTACCAAGATGGTCGATGCCACAGTGGTAGACCAGAGCGTTCGCAAGGGTGCCGCTCTCGTGGCCATGGGCGGGATGGCACACCAGGCCCCGCTGCTTGGAGAGCACGATAAGGTAGTCGTCCTCGTAGCGGATATCGAGGGGAATGGCCTCCGGAATCACATCGGTGGGATCGTGAGGCTCGGGCAAGTCGACCGAGATGCGGTCACCGGAGCGCACAGCATACTTTTTTGACAGGCAGGTCTCGCCGTTGACGGCAACGGCACCGCCCTCGATCAGATGCGCACAGGCAGAGCGCGTGGGGCAGCCGTCGTTGGCACCAAGAAAGGCGTCGAGACGCTGACTAGAGCAATCGTCGGCAACAAGAATATGGATGTCGGCCATTAACGCTCATTCCTTTCGCGAATCTTACGGGCACGCTCCCCACGCTGCTTGGCTTTGCGCTTGGCGCGTGCCTCATCACGGGCATTGAGCTCGGCAGTCGCATCAACTTCGCGGGCCGCAGGGCTCAAGAACATGTAGCCGATGAGGGCGAGCACGACGCCCGCGGTTATGCCGATATCGGCCACGTTAAAGACAGGGAAGTCGATGAAAGTGGTGGCAATAAAATCGGTCACAAAGCCAAAGGCCAAACGATCGATAGCGTTGCCGATAGCACCGCCCGCAACCATCGCCATGCCCACAACCTCAAGATGGGCGAGCTGGGGTGCACGAACGAGGTACACGGCAATAGCGATAATGACCGCCAACGCCAGCACGGCAAACGCGATGCCATGCCCCTCGCCCATGCTAAAGGCAGCACCGATATTGCGGACAAACATAAAGTCGATGACACCGGGGATGACAGTCACATGCAAAGCTTCGCCCACGGCACGAACCGCAAGCTTGGTCAGCTGGTCAACAAGCAACACAGCCAGCGCCACCCCACCAGCAACACCCAACCGCCAACGCAAAGGCGGCGTCATATCCCCAGTACGACCCAAAGAAATCCCCTACCCTCAAGAACATCGAATTACGTTTAACGTAAGTAACCATCTTATAGTGACAAACGCCAAACACGCAGCATATTCACCAACGCTGGCGAAATAACCAGCACAAAACAAAAGCGACATTCCGAATAACGGAATGTCGCTTGATAGCTTTCGACTAAGAGCGAAAGCGAAAGAAAGCCTTTAGCTCCAGCAATGGAAACGCCGCGCTATCGTCACCAACAGCGAAAACGTCCCTAAGCGAGCAAGGTGACGTGAAAGAGGAGGGAAGCGTACTTTGGTACGCGACCGACGATTGAACGCCAGATTGCCGCTTAGGGGCGTTTGCAGCGTCGGTAGGTTACGGAGCTCTACGAACGCCGTAACCTACAAAGCACCGGCGCAGCGCTTGCAAATATGCGCGTGGCCGTTGTACTCGCCGACGGTGGTGCGGTAGTTCCAGCAACGGTCGCAGCACTCGCCCTCGGCAGCCTCGATAGCAACGGAGAGCACCTCGCCCTGGGTCAGCTCAACATCGGAGACGATGTAGAACTCGGCCAGGTCGACGGCCTTGTCGCCGGTCAGCAGCGCGTACATCTCGGCGGGAACGACCGCCTTGACGCGGACCTGCTGGCTCTTGGTGAAGGTGCCGGCAGAACGGGCATCCTCAAGGGCCTTGGTCACGGCACTACGAAGCTCGAGCGAAGCCTCGAGCACGCCCTCAAACTCGTTAGCCTCGTCGACCGTGATGGGCGACTTGTACCAATCGAGCAGCGCGGCGTACCTCTGGTGATCGACGCAGCCAGCGGGCGCATAGGCCATAGCCTCGTCGACGGTGTAGGACAGGATCGGCTGCAGGTCGCGCATGAGCATCGAGAAGAGCTCGGCCAGCACGGTCTGGGCGCTGCGGCGCTCGAGCGAGCCGGGCTTATCGCAGTACAGACGATCCTTCAGGGCGTCGAGATACACGTTGGAAAGCTCGGTAACCACGAAGTCGTAAAGCGCACGGTAGGCGCGCGGGAACTCGTAGCTGGCGTAGGCATCGTCGACCTCGGCCTGAACCTGGGTCAGACGGGCAACCATGAGCTTGTCGAGCGGCAGCAGGTCGGCAAAGGCGACGCCGTCGCTCTCGGGCTCAAACTGACCCTCGAGCTCGGAGAGCAGGAAGCGCAGCGTGTTGCGGAAACGACGGTAGGCATCGGACGTACGAGCAAGAATCTCGTGGTCGATGGACACGTCGGAGCTGGTATCGACGGACGCAACCCACAGACGGATGATGTCGGCGCCCATCTCGTCGCAGACCTTGTTGGGGTCGATGACGTTGCCGAGCGACTTGGACATCTTACGGCCCTGGCCGTCGAGGGTGAAGCCCTGCGAGACGACCGCCTTGTACGGAGCATGGCCGTTGGCACCCACCGAGGTGAGCAGCGAGCTCTGGAACCAACCGCGGTGCTGGTCGGAGCCCTCGAGGTACACATCCGCCGGGTACTCAAGCTCAGGGCGATACTCGCAGACGGCCTTCCAAGACACGCCGGAATCCCACCACACGTCGAGGATGTCCTTATCGGCCTTGAGGTGATGACCGCCGCACTTGGGGCAGACGCAGGCCTCGCCCAGGTAGCTCTCGGGAGCGTCGGTGAACCAAGCGTCGGAACCCTTCTCGTGGAAGAGCTTGATGACGGCGTCGAGCGTGGCGTCGTTCATGACCTTCTCGCCGCAGTCGGCGCAGGTGTAGCTGGGGATAGGCACGCCCCAGTTGCGCTGACGGCTGATGCACCAGTCGGGACGCTGCTCGACCATGGCGCCGATGCGGTTGGCGGCGTGAGCCGGATACCACTTGACGTTCTCGCGAACCTCCTTGCCAGCCTGCTCACGCAAACCGGTCTTGTCCATAGAGACAAACCACTGGTCAGTAGCACGGAAGAGCACCGGGTGCTTGCAGCGCCAGCAGTGCGGATAGCTGTGCGTGATCTTCTTCTCGAGGACCAGGGTGCCGCGCTCGCGCAGGAACTCGATGATGTGCGGGTTGGCCTCATCGGTATCCATACCGCTGAAGGGGCCACCGGTGCCAAACTCCTCGCCGGTGTAGAACTTGCCGTCGTCATCGACCGGCATGCAGATGTCGGTGATGCCCTCCTTGAGGCAGGCAAAGTAGTCGTCGACGCCGTGGCCGGGCGAGTTGTGGACGATACCGGTACCGTCATCGACACCGACGTAATCGGCCAGCAGCGCCACGCCCTCAACACCGTCAAAGATTGGCTGCTTGTAGTGGATGTGGTGGAAGGTCTCGGCGGGAACCACATAGGGCTTGCCGTCGACCATAACCGGGGTGTACTCCCAGCCAAACTCCTCACAGCACTTGGGAGCCAGGTCCTCGAGCATGACCTCGGCACGACCATCGTGCTCAACGGCAACGTAGGCGGCGCCGGGCTTGAGGGAAACGGCCTGGTCGGAGGGGATGGTCCACGGCGTGGTCGTCCAGATGATAAAGTCAACCGGGCCGTCGAAGTTCTCGAGGCCGGCGGGCTTGGAAGTCATCTCGAAGCGCACGAAAATGGACGGGCTCGTCTCGTCGGAGTACTCGATCTCGGCCTCGGCCAGCGCGGTGTGGCAGTGCTTGCACCAGTGAACCGGCTTGTGACCGCGATAGATCATGCCCTTATCGAACATGGCCTTGAAGACCTCGATGTCGGCGGCGTCGTGCTGGTGATAGAGCGTCAGATACGGGTTGTCCCAGTCGCCAAGCACGCCCAAGCGACGGAAGCCGGCCTTCTGGAGCTCGATGTTCTCGACAGCGAACTCGTTGCAAAGCTCGCGGATCTTGGCCGTGGAGGTCTGGTTGAACTTCTCGGTGCCGAGCTTTTCCTCGACCTTGTGCTCGATCGGCTGACCGTGACAGTCCCAACCGGGGACATAGGGAACCTCATAGCCCTGCATCATCCAGTAACGGTTGATCATGTCCTTGGAGATCTTGTTCATGGCATGGCCGATGTGGATCGGACCGTTGGCGTACGGAGGACCGTCGTGCAGCACGAACTTCTTGTGACCCTCGTTCTTCTTCAGAACCTGCTCGTAGACCTTGTTGTCCTGCCAGTCCTTGAGTCGCTTGGGCTCGGACTTGGAAAGACCGGCACGCATGGGAAAACCGGTCTTGGGCAGATTCATCGTCTGCTTGTACTCGTTTGCCACGGTACCCCTTTCATGTCGTGGGCGCGCACGCCCGATGGGCACCAAAAAAGCGCCCGTCCCTGCAAGCTGGGACGAAGCGCCACAAAACGGGCTGCACGCCCGCAAAAGCTCTTCGCTTAACCACCCAGCTTAGATGCCCTCGCCCGCGTATTCGCGCGCTCGCATCCGTTACTCGGCTGGCCTGTATCGACGACCATCTCGGCGATGTCTACTAAGACGAGCCTGCGCGGCACGTCCGTTGGGACCGCAGCTCCGGGGTGATTTTCATCGGTCGCATGCACGGGTTCTCAGCGCTCCCCGCTCTCTGTAGCATGCGGACGGCCGACTACTCGTCCCCATCAACGCTTATGCGGAGTATGCTAGCACGTTCCGCGCCGGCGAAAAACCCTCAACACTGGTTTTATACGTTCGAAATTTCTCGCTATTACAGCCCTTCTCTAGGAGCAAAATACCTGAAAGCACTCTATCGAACGAAAGAAGGTTGCTATGCGCACGATTGGAATGAGCGACTACACCGTCGGCGAGGATTGCTTTGACGAGCTGCCCGGCGCGCTGGCCGAATACGGAGCGACCAAGGTCGCCATCATCGGTGGTAAGCGAGCACTTGCCGCAGCACTTCCCGGTATCGAAGCTGCGCTGGCAGGTACCGACGTCGAGATTCTGGAGACGCGCGTCTACGGTACCAACAGTACGCGCGCCAATATCGCCAAGGTCGTAAACTCCCCTGCCTGCCAGGAAGCCGACGTGCTCATTGCCTGTGGCGGCGGTAAGGCGCTCGATACCGTCAAGACTGCGGCCATCGAGCTCAAGAAGATCGTCTTTACCGTGCCGACGATCTGCTCCAACTGCTCGGCCGCGACCGCCATTGCCGTTGTCTACAACGACGACGGCTCGCTCGAGGGCTATTCGTACCCCAACCGCCCCGCGCACATCTTCATCAATCCCAAGATCATCGCCGAGGCTCCGGCGGAGTACTTCTGGGCCGGCGTGGGCGATGCCCTGTCCAAGCAGCCCGAAGTCGAGTACGCCACGAGCGCCGGCAACTTGGAGCACACCGCCGGTCTTGGCCTGGCGCTCGCCCACACCTGCTCCGAGCCGCTGTTTACCTATGGCGTGCAGGGTCTTGAGGACGTGCGCCAGGATCAGTCGACCGAGGCCGTCAAGCAGATCGCGCTCGACATCGTGGTCAACACGGGCTACGTCTCCAACCTGACCAACCAAAACGATTACTACTACAACTCGAGCGTGGCACACGCGTTCTACAATGCGACGTGCAGCATTCCGCGCGAGGGAACCTATCTGCACGGCGAGGTCGTAAGCCTGGGCGTGCTCGTGCTGTTTGCCTATACTGGCGATACCGAGAACCTTGAGTGCTACGCCGCCTTTAACAAGCAGATGGGCCTGCCCGTGACGCTTGAGCAGGTCGGGCTTTCCGAGGCCGACATCCCTGCCCTGTGCGAGTACGCGCACGCCACCAACGAGTGGAAGCAGGGAAACCCCGAGCCCTTCACCGACGAGAAATTCGCCGCCGCCATCAAGGCAGCCAACGCCTACGGCCACTCTATCCTGGCCTAACCGACCAAAACCGCCACAAAGGGGACAGTACCTTTGTGGCGGTTTTTTATTGACGTAACATGCTCGAGTCAAATTCGCTTGCCGGGATAACGCGGTAGCCGTGGCTGAGCAGTAAATCAACGAAGACGCCGTTGCCCGCCGTAAGGGTGCCGCTGAATGTTCCGTCGTAGATGCGACCCGCGCCGCACGAGGGACTACGGTCCTGCAGGATGCACGCGGCGATCTCTTCCGGCCCGCCCGCCTGCTCGCACATATCGAGCGCTCGTTGGGCACCCAGGCGAAATTCGCGATCGACCGAGATGCCCTCGCAGGTACGAACCTCTCCGTTCACAATCTCGGACGGCTTGCGCGGCGTGGGCAGGCCCCCAAAGACCTCAGGGCAAACCAAGAGGACCTCGGTCCCTGTACGCTCGCAGGCCTCGACCAACTCGCGATGGTAGTTGTCGAGCCCGTTATACTTGCAGCTCTCGCCCATCAAGCAGGCGCTCACCACGATCTTCATTTCCATCCCTCTCAAGCAAAACGCCCCATTTGAGAAAGCTGCTCAAATGGGGCGTCGGCGTTTACTGGCTCGGCCGCGGCTTTACTGCTGCTTGGGCATCAGCGGATTCTCACGCGTGAGGAGGTTCATGAACTCCTCGCCCGTGATGGTCTCCTTCTTGTACAGATAACGAGCCAGCTCATGGAGCTTGAACTTGTTCTCCTTGAGGATCTGCAGAGCGCGATCGTGCGCGTCCTCGATCAGCTTAGCGACAATCGCATCCACACGCTCGGCCGTACCGGGGGCGCAGGTGAGCGACGTGTCCTGGTTGAGATACGCGTTCTGCACGGTACCGAGCGCCATCATGCCAAACTCGTCAGACATACCAAAGCGAGTCACCATATTGCGGGCGAGCTTGGTGGCCTGCTCGATATCGTTGGCGGCACCGGTCGTCATCTCGCCAAAGATGAGCTCCTCGGCCGCACGGCCGCCGCAGTAGACGGCGAGCTTGTCCAAGACCTCCTGGCGCGTCGTCAGGAAGCGCTCGTCCTCCTCGACCTGCATGGTATAGCCAAGAGCGCCGCTCGTGCGCGGCACGATGGTGATCTTGGTAACCGGCGCGGAACCCTTTTGGCGGGCAGCGACGATGGCATGGCCGATCTCGTGGTAGGAAACGACCTGCTTCTCGTGGTCGGAAAGCACCGTGGACTTACGCTGTTGGCCGGCAATGACGACCTCCACCGACTCCTCGAAATCGTCCTGGGTTGCACGCTTGCGACCCTCGCGAACGGCGCGCAGGGCGCCCTCGTTGATGATATTGGCCAGGTCGGCGCCCGAGGCACCGGGCGTGGCGCGGGCAATCGCGGTCAGATCAATCGGCGGCTGGGTCTTCACGCTCTTGGCGTGGAGCTCGAGGATGTTCTTACGGCCGGTCAGATCGGGCAACTCGACGGGGATGCGACGGTCAAAACGACCGGGGCGCAGCAGCGCCGGATCGAGACTGTCGGGGCGGTTGGTGGCAGCGAGGACGACAATACCCTTGTGGTTGTCGAAGCCGTCCATCTCGGTCAACAGCTGATTGAGCGTCTGCTCGCGCTCGTCGTTTCCGCTAAAGCCGCCGCCATCGCGCTTCTTACCGATGGTATCGATCTCATCGATAAAGACGATACACGGGGCCTTTTCCTTGGCCTGCTTAAACAGGTCACGAACCTTAGCAGCGCCGCGGCCGACGAACATCTCGACGAACTCAGAGCCCGAAATGCTAAAGAACGGAACACCAGCCTCGCCGGCAACAGCCTTGGCAAGCAGGGTCTTACCGGTACCCGGAGGACCAACAAGGAGAGCACCGCGCGGCAGCTTGGCGCCGATCTCCTCGTAGCGCTGCGGTTTCTCCAGAAAGTCGACGACCTCCTTGAGAGACTCCTTGGCCTCTTCCTGGCCGGCGACATCCTTAAAGGTAACGCCCACGTCCTTGGAGGCGATCACGCGCGCGCCGGACTTACCCAGTCCGCCGCCGCCAAAACCGCCGCCGCCAAAGTTCATCGACGGGCCGTCATCGCCCATAGCCTTCTTCATGCGGCGGTTGAGCCACCAACCGATGAGGAAGAAAATCGCCATAGGAAGAATGAGCGTGAGCAGGTAGTAGGTCATCAAACCCGAGTTTTTATCGGGAACAACCGACTCCAGCGAAGCGCCAGACTCAAGCACGCGATCGGTAAAGCCCGCATCATTCGGCACACCGGTCGTCTTGTAGGCGATGTTCTCGTCCTCGCCCTTCTTAGTGTAATAAATCGTGTAATCGTCCGTGTTGTACTCGACCTTGTCGACGCTCTTCTTATCGAGCGCTTTGACAAACGTCGAGTAATCGGTCTTCGTAATCTGCTGCGTGTGACCGATGTTGGGGAACAGAACGGTCGAGAGCACGAGGTAGACGACGAAGGCGATGAGCACGTAGAGGATCATATTCCGTCTACGTTTGTTGTCATCCATCTCCATCTGGTTGAACTCCATCTACTGGGGTTGATTAATGTTTCTAGAATACCCAACCCGAGCGACGATAAACCGACGCCGGGCACGAAAGGACAGAGATGGCATCACTGGAAGTCGGCAAGGTTCAAATATATACGGGCGACGGCAAGGGCAAGACGACGGCTGCTTTGGGGCTCGCCTTGCGCGCGACGGGCTATGGGCTTAACGTGCTCATGCTGCAGTTTGCCAAGAAACTGCACTGCGCCGAGCATGATGCGGCGCCCCGTTTGGGTCTGCGCATCGTACAAGCCGACCGCGACACGCCCGAGGCCTGCGCCGCACAGATTCTGGAGCTCGCACGCGAGCAGATATCACAGGTCGAAGTTCTGATTTTGGATGAACTCGGCGAGGCCATGCGCCGCGGCTTCGTGACGCGCGAGGATGTCGAAGCGCTGATCGCGATAAACCCCGCCACCACGGAGCTCGTGCTCACTGGCCGGGGCTTGCTGCCCCTCGCGAACCTCGCCGACCTTGTCACCGAAATGCGCCCCATCAAACACTACTTCGACGAAGGACTCCTAGCCCGCCAAGGCATCGAATACTAGCCATTGGGGACGTCCCGAATGGCTAGGCGGCGGCGCGGCCGAGCCAGTTGCCGCTGTGATGGTAGACGGTGAACATCATGGCGGTGATTACCCAGGTTACGGGGTAGACAAGCAGCAGGTGCTCAAGCGACGGATCGAACGGCATAATCGCAAACACCCAGATCACCCTGAGCACGACAGTGCCAAAAATCGTGAGCAGCATGGGCTGCAAGCTCACGCCGGCACCGCGAATGGAGCCCGACGCGTTTTCGATAATCGAGAAGATCGCGTAGAACGGCGCGATGAAATGAAGAATCGTCGTGGTGTACGCCGAAATCGAAGCATCGTCGACAAACAGACGCGACAACGGACCTGAGAACACCAACAGCACGGCTGACAGGCCACCAATGAGCATAAACGACAGCACGAGCGACGTATGGTAGCCCTTGCGCATGCGCTCGTAGTTGCGCGCGCCAAAGTTCTGTGCCGAGAACGTGGTGATCGACACGCCAAGCGCCTCGGTAACCATCCAGACAATGCCATCTAAGCGGCCCGAAAGACCCCACGCCGTGGTGACATCGGCGCCAAACGAGTTGACCGACACCTGAATCAAAACGTTGGAAATCGAATACGCAGCAGACTGAAAGCCAAGCGGCAGACCACACGAGATCATGCTCTTACAAATACCGCGATCGATGCCGAGCTTGGGCAGCGAAAGCCGCCACGCACCCGGTGCGTGCATCATGCGAATCACGATCATCGTGGCGTTGGAGCAAATGGTCAGCGCCACCGCGATGCCGCAGCCCAGCGCCTCCATATGAAGCACGGCAACGAAGATGACATCCAACACCGCATTAACAAGGCAGCCGGAAGCGATGATCACGGCGGGCCCGCGCGTGTCGCCCACGGCACGCAGCAGTGCGGTTCCCATATTCAGCAGCAGTGCCGCAACCATCGCGGCAAAATAACAGCGAGCATAGGCCACACCCTCGGCCAATAGTTCATGCGGCGTGTTCATAAGCACCAGCATGGGCTCAACGAACACTATGCCAAGAATCGAGAAAGCGATACCGCCCACCAGCGCGAGCGTCATGGCTGTATGGACCGAACGGCTCAGGCGCTCGTCATCGTGCTGGCCAAAAAACTGACCCGTGATAACGGCACAACCGGCGCCAACGCCAACGCAAAAGCCAATGCAGAGCTCGGTGAGCACCATCGTGGCTTGAATGCCACCCAGCGCAAGCTTGCCGCCAAACTGGCCAACGATATACGTACCGATAAGCGTGTAGGCCTGCTGAAAAAACGAACTAAAAAAGATGGGAACGCACAGCGACAGCAATTGCTGCCAAATGACTCCTTGCGTTACATCGATAGCCGTAGATTTCTTAGCCACACGCCCTCCCCACACGCATACGTCATACAGCAAAACAGCAATTTAAAACCAAAGCCAAAACCAGCTTAGCACCGACTGGCGACGACCGAAACACCCCGAATTAGAGCACGGTGCGGAATAACTGCCTAGTGATACAAACCCGGCTGGTAGTGATACTCATTGCTCACGTGCGGGCATAGCTGCCAAAAGGCGACGGCACTCGCCGCGGCCACGTTGAGCGAATCGACCCCGTGCGCCATCGGAATGCGCACGGCTCGGTCGCAGCCCGCGATAGTCTTGGCGCCCAGGCCGGCACCCTCGGTGCCCATAAAGATTGCCAGGCGATCAACCTCCTGCAGCGCAGGATCGTCCAGCGAAACGGAGTCGTCCGTCAGCGCCATCGCAGCGCACGAAAAACCGGCTTCGTGCAGTGCCGCCAGGCCATCGTGCGGCCACACACGAGCCTCGCTGCCAATACGCGTCCACGGCACCTGAAACACCGTGCCCATGCTCACGCGGGCCGAGCGACGGTACAGCGGGTCGCAGCACGTCGGACTGACCAAAATACCGTCGACATTGAGCGCGGCGGCCGAGCGGAAAATCGCACCCACGTTCGTGTGGTCGACAATACCCTCGAGCACGCACACGCGCACCGGGCGCTCCCCCGCCGCCTCGACGACGCCACCCAAGAACTCATCAACCGGAATCTGCCGCGGGCGACGAAACGCCGCGAGCGCACCGCGCGTCACGTTAAAGCCCGTCAGCTGCTCCATGAGCTCCATGGAGGCAACGAACACAGGAACAGGACCCGCGCCCTCGCGCACGACTAGGCGCTCAAACAGCGGCATCATCTGGTCGAGCCAGCGTTCGCCCAAAAGAAAGCTCACCGGCTGATATCCGGCACGCACCGCGCGCTCAATAACCTTGGCACTCTCGGCGATAAAGATGCCCTTTTGCGGCTCTAGCACGCAGCGCAGCTCACGCTCGGTCAGTCGCACGTAGGCATCGAGCCGCTCGTCCTCGAGCGAATCAATTCGCAGAACCTCAACGGCATCAGTCATAGCAGCCTGCCCGCACCCTTCTTTACAGCACATCTATACCAAACGAGGCGACGCTAAGCGCCGCCCCATACATTCAATCAACCCGATAATACCGTTCACGCCAGGCGATTTACGCCTCAACGCGACGATACGTCACGAACTCATAATCGACACCCTCGTCGCCCTCGCCCGAGGCAATCGTGGCAACACCGCCACGCCACGCAATCTCCCACGCGGGATCGGCGTCCAAATCGGGAAAGTACGTGTCCACGGCATGAGTGCAATGGTTGTGCGTGACCTCGGCCTCGGCGCAATACGGCAAAAACTGCCGATACACCTCGCCGCCACCGATCACCCAGGCAACGGGCTCATCGGCAACCGCGGCCAAGGCCTCGTCGACGCTATGCACCACGTCGACACCCACGGCAGCAAAGCTCTCGTCGCGGGTGAGCACGATATTGCGACGGTTCTTGAGTGGACGCCCACCGGGAAAACTCAGCAGCGTCTTGCGCCCCATGATGACCGGGCAGCCCTTGGTGCAGGCCACAAAATGGCGCATGTCGGCGCGATTGGACACCACCATGTCGCCCTCACACCCAATGCCCCAATCGTCACACACGGCAACGATAGCAGATAGCTTACACGTCATGAGCACCACCTACACCGCAATGGGAATGTTCTTGACCTGCGGACCGTGCTCGTAGCCCTCCACAATCAGGTCGTCGGTCGTAAACGCATAGAAATCGTGCACGTCGGGGTTAAGCGTTACCTTAGGCGCCGTAAACTGCGGACGCTCGATAAGTTCGCGGACAATATCGACATGACGGTCGTAGATATGGGCGTCGGCGATCACATGCAGCAGCTCGCCGGGAATCATATCGATCGACTGCGCAACCATCATCAGCAAGATGGCGTACTGGCACACATTCCAGTTGTTCGCGGCCAAAATGTCCTGGCTGCGCTGGTTGAGAATCATGTTGAGCGTCGGCTTGTCGTCCTGCGGGCGCTGCGTGACGTTATAGGTCACGCTGTACGCGCACGGATACAGGTGCATCTCGGACAGGTCGCTAAACACATACGTGTTGGTCATGATGCGGCGACTGTACGGTGTGTGCTTAAGATCGTACAGCACTCGGTCCATCTGGTCGAAATCGCCCTCGGCATAATGGCTCTTCTGGCCAATCTGGTACCCGTAGGCCTTGCCGATAGAGCCGGTCTCGTCGGCCCACTCATCCCAAATATGGCTGTTGAGGTCATGGACGTTATTGGACTTCTTTTGATAGATCCACAAAATCTCGTCCATCGCAGACTTAAGCGCCGTGCGGCGCAGGGTGAGCGCAGGGAACTCCTCGCGCAGGTCGTAGCGCGCCGTAACGCCAAAGTTTTTAATGGTATAGGCAGGGGTGCCGTCCTCCCACACCGGACGGACCTTTTGGCCCTCGGTGGTGGTGCCATGGTCCAGAATGTCGCGGCACATGGATACAAACTGTTGATCAGCCTTGCTCATTGACCCTCCTGTCAGTCGCCTATAAGCGATTGTTATTGTAGCCCAGGCGCGCAGTGCCGGATTGGACACTAGGGTAGGCACACGCAATGCACGGTAGCACGGCTCTGCATTCGCAAGCGGAACACCTTTGCCTTTTTCTGACATATGCCAAAAATAGCTTGTACGCTTCCGCATGCGCGCTATCCTATTACTGACATATGTCAGATTTGGAGAGTGTATGGCAGGAAGACGAGAAAAATTACGCCGCGTTGGGATCATCCCCGAATACCGCGGTTTTACCCCCGATGGCCTGGCGAGCGGAGACGCTATCGATATGACAGTCGACGAGCTCGAGGTCTTGCGCCTATGCGACCTGGAAGGCCTCAATCAGGAAGAAGTCGCCCAGTGCATGGGCATTGCCCGCGCCACGGTGGCGGCAATCTGCAGCCGCGCGCATCGCAAGGTGGCAAACGCGCTGGTCAATGGACGGGCGATCGTCATCGAAGGCGGAAACATCGCGTACTCCCCCATCACCACGACAACGGCCGCATGGCCAGCAAAGGAGGCTGACACCATGAGGGTGGCAACGACGTACGACAACGGCAACATCTTTATGCACTTTGGCCGCAGCGAACAGTTCAAGATCTATGACATCCAGGATGGCAAGGTGCTCAACGAGCAGGTCGTAGGCACCGGTGGCACCGGCCACGGCGCCTTGGCGGGCCTGCTTGCCAACGGTGGCGTTGACACGCTCATCTGCGGCGGCATCGGCGGTGGCGCTATCAACGCGCTTGCTCAAGCCGGCATCACGGTATACGCAGGCGCCCAGGGCAGCTGCGACGCTTGCGTCGAGGCCCTCATCGCCGGCACGCTCGCACAGAACGGCGAGGCCACGTGCGGCTGCCACGGCCATGACCACGAGCACGCACATGAGCATGGCGAGTCCTGTTGTTGTCACGGCCATCACGAGCACGAGGGCCACGAGGGCTGCGGCTGCCACTAGCGGCACGGCACCGCGAACTCGGGGCGCGACACAGAACGCAACCCAACAATCAAAGCCAACAACAAAGGCCACCCGGTAGCTTCCGAGTGGCCTTTGCCATATCAAGCTGGAATTACAGCACTATTTCTTATTACGCATCTGCGCTTCCATTTGACGCAGCAGGTCCATATCGGACTTGGGGCCGCCCGTTCCCAGGCCGCCCATGCCGCCCAGCCCCATGGCATCCAAACCGGGAATATTGGGCATGCGCATCTTTTTGCCCTTCTTACCCTTCTTGCCCTTCTTGCCGCCGGCCTGCGCCTGATTGGCCATCGTGCGCATGCGGCCCATCATCTTGTTCATCTCGCCCCACTGCTTCATAAGGCTATTGACCTCGGTGGGGGTCACGCCGGCGCCCTTGGCAATGCGGGCACGGCGCTGGCCATTAATGATGGAGGGACGCAGACGCTCCTCCTTGGTCATCGACATGATAATGGCCTCGTTCTTATCGAAGATGCCCTCGTCCAGGTTGCCACCCATCTGGTTGAGCGCACGCTGGCCGCCGGGGAGCATGCCCAGGATGCCCTTCATGCCGCCCATCTTCTTGACGGCCTTCATCTGGTCGAGCATGTCGTTCATGGTGAAGCCCTCGCGCAGCATTCGCTCGGCAGCCTCGAGCTGCTCGGCGTCGGCCGCCTCCTGGGCCTTCTCGATAATGCCGACAACGTCGCCCATGCCAAGAATGCGCTTGGCCATACGATCGGGATAGAACGGCTCCAGCGAATCGGGCTTCTCGCCCATGCTCACGAACTTGATGGGCTTGCCGGTCACCTGGCGCACGGAAAGCGCGCCGCCGCCACGGGCATCGCCGTCGAGCTTGGAGATGATCACGCCGTCAAAGTCGGTGCGCTCGGCGAAGGTCGAGACGACGTTGACGATATCCTGACCGGTCATGGCATCAACGACCATCAGTACCTGATCGGGCTTGACGGCCTTCTTGATGTCCACGGCCTCCTGCATCATCTGCTCGTCGATCTGCAGGCGACCGGCGGTATCGACGATGACCACGTCGCGCAGGTGGTCGACGGCCTCCTGGATGGCGCCCTTGGCGATATCGACCGGGTGCTCGCCGTCACCGCGGAAGACCGGCACGCCGATCTCTCCGCCAAGCGTGGCCAGCTGGTCGGCAGCGGCAGGACGATAGACGTCGCACGCGGCGAGTAGCGGTGAGCGACCCTGCTTCTTGAGCAGATAAGCCAGCTTTATGGCTGCCGTAGTCTTACCGGAGCCCTGCAGGCCCACGAGCATGATGACATTGGGGATGCGGTTGCTAAAGACGAGCTTGCTCTCGGTGGAACCGAGCATCTCGATGAGCTCGTCGAGCACGATCTTGACGACGTTTTGCGCCGGCGACAGCGACTCCATGACCTCGGCGGTCATGCAGCGCTCCTTGGTCTTGGCGACAAACTCCTTGACGACCTTAAAGTTGACGTCGGCCTCGAGCAACGCCATGCGAATGTCGCGCATGGCAGAGGTGATATCGGCCTCGGTCAGCTTACCCTTGCCGCGCAGGCGGTCAAATGTGTCGTTGAGGCGATCGCTCAGAGAATCAAACACTAGTCACTCCTTAATTGGACTCGCCCACCAGGGCGCGGCAGAAATCTTTGGCATTGAACTCCTGAAGGTCATCGACCTGCTCGCCCACGCCCACGCGCAGGATCGGGAGCTTAAGCTTCTCGGCCACGGCCATGGCGATACCGCCCTTTGCCGTGCCGTCGAGCTTTGTCATGATAATACCGTCCAGGCCAAGCGCCTCGTTAAACTCGAGCGCCTGGTTGAGGCCGTTTTGGCCCGTTGCGGCATCGATCACGAGCACGACATAGACGGGCATGGGGCCGGCGGCCATATTGGCGGCGCGCTTACGGGTCACATTGACCACCTTGGCAAGCTCGCGCATGAGCTCGGGGCTCGTGTGCAGACGACCGGCGGTATCGATGAGCACCAGGTCGCTGCCGCGCTTGTCGGCCTCGTCGAGCACGTCGTAGCAAACACTTGCCGGGTCGGAGCCGCGGTCGCGCTTGATGACGGGGACGCCAGCGCGCTGGCCCCACACATCGAGCTGCTCGATAGCGGCAGCGCGGAAGGTATCGGCCGAACCGATCACGACGTTCTTGCCGCGGGCGGCCATGGCGCTCGCGATCTTACCGACCGTCGTGGTCTTGCCGGCACCGTTAATGCCCACAAACAGCACGCAGCTCGGCGTATCGGAAAACGGATCGCGCTCGATGGGCACAAAGTGCTGCTCGAGCTGCTCGGCCAGAGCACGACGGAGCTGCGGAGCGGTCTTGAGGTTCTTCTTGGCCGCGGCGTCGCGCAGGTCATCAGAGACCTGAATGGCGACCTCGGCACCCATGTCACCCATGACGAGGGTGTCCTCCAGGTCCTCCCAAAAGTCCTCGTCGACCTCGCCGCCAAAGTAGAAGACCTCGTTGAGTGCCTCGCGGCTGCGCTCAAGTCCGCGCGAGAGAGCGTCAAAGAATCCCATTATGCATTCACGACCTTTCCGGTTTCGCGATCGAGTTTTTGCGAGACGACGCGACTGACGCCGTCGGCTTGCATCGAGACGCCATAGAGGACGTCAGCGTCCTCCATAGTACGGCGCTGATGCGAAATGACCAAGAGCTGCGTATCGGAACGCAACACATCGAGGGCGCCGATGAGCTTGGACAGGTTGGCGTCGTCGAGCGCCGCCTCAACCTCGTCCAGCACATAGAACGGCACCGTGCGCGTACGGTACACGGCAAAGAGCAGGGCGAGCGCCGTCAGACTCTTCTCGCCGCCCGACATGAGCATCATCTTTGTGATGCGCTTGCCGCGCGGCTGTGCCACGACCTCAATGCCCGTCTCGGCCGGATGCTCGGGATCGGTCATCTCCAGATGAGCCTGACCACCCGGGAAGAGCATTGCGAAGATCTCGCGGAAGTTCGCGTCGACCTTCTCAAACGTCACCAGGAACGCCTTGCGCATCTTACGATCAATGGCCACCGTGATCTTGGTGAGCGCCTTGCGCGCGCTCTCCAGATCGGCCAGCTGTTCCTCGATGTAGTCGGCGCGGCGCTTAAGCTGCTCGTACTCCTCCATGGCAACTTGGTTAACGGGACCAAGGTTGTTGATCTGGCGCACAAGCTGGTTGAGTTCGCGCTCGGCGGCATCGCGGTCCGTGGGCGCCGGAAGCATGAGCGCTTCCTCGAGTACCGTGGTGCCATCGGCGGTAATGGCCTTAATGGCGGCCTCTACCTGCACCTCGAGCTTGCCACGCGCGACCTTGAACTCGTTTTGCGTGGCGGAGGCGGTATCGACTCGCTCCTTAGCGCGGGCAACCTCTGCCTTGGCATCCTCAATGGTCTTCTTGAGCGAAGCGGAGTCCGCCTCCTCCAGAGAGGCCTGGTCACGCAGGCGCGCGGCCCAGTCCGAGGCGCGCTCCAGCAGGGCCGAGTAGCGCTCGTGCATGGGATCGACGCGCAGTCGCAGCAGCTCAAGCGAGCGCGAAGCCTGGCGCGTTCCGCGGATACGGCGGTCGATACCCTCCAGACGATGCTCCAGATCGGGAACGCGGCCCTTCAGCGAACGCAGGCGCTCGCTCGTCTGGGCCAGACGCACCTTGGCATCGGCGAGCTTACCGGCTGCCTCGGAATCGTCACGGCGTACGCGATCGAGCTCATCGTTGGCTTCGGCAATCTGGAGCCCCAAGTCGCTTGCCTGCGCACGGGCCTCGTCACGCGAACGAGTGAGCTCGTCAACGCGCGGGCGCGCAGCACGAACGGCCTCGGCGGCCTGTTCGCGGCGCTTGGAAATGCGCACGCGCTCGACCTCGGCATTGTTGGCGCTTTGCTCCAGACGGCCGATCTCGGAGAGCAGCGAGCGGCGCTCGCCCTCAAGACGGGCGATCTCGCCGGCTGCATCACCCTCGGCGGCACGCGCCTCCTCGACGGCCGCGTTAACCTCAACGACTTGGTCCGAAGCATGCTCAAATACCGCAGCCAGATCGGGCTCCAGGCCCTCCAGCTCGCGAATACGACGCTTGCGCTCCAGGGCACCCGAAGCCTCGCCGGCATCGAGTCCCACGCGCACCAGGCCGCCACAGGCGACGCGGGCGCCATCGGGGGTCACGTAAGTCACGCCTTCAACGACCGGCGCCGACAGCGCGGCAGCAAGATCGTCAACGACGTAATAGCCGCCGAGCAGCGCCTCGACGACGGGACCGTAGCCTGCGCGCACAGACAGACGATCAACCAGACGGGTACCGGAGGCGCCCTCAGCGGCGGTAGAGCCGCTCACGCCGCGCGCCACCAGCAGTGCCTCGCCCGAGGCCTTCTTCTGGTCCAGAGCGGCACGACCGGCACGCTCAAGCGCAGACGTATCGTCGAACAGCAGCGCATCGATATCGCCAGCGAGCAATTGCTCAACCAGGCCCTCAAGCTCGCGCGGGGCTTCGAGCACATCGCCCAGGCGACCCGTTACGTCATCGCCCAGCGCACCCACCAGACGGCTCACGAGCGGCGAGCTGTCGGCCATGCGCGCATCAAGCTTCTTTTGGCTGGCAAGCTCCGAGCGCACCTCGGACAGCTTGTTGCGCGCCTCGCTCTCGCGGGCACGCAGGTCCTTCAGGGCCGCGCGTGCCGTTTCGGTGGCTTCACGCGCATCAACCTGAGCCCGGCGCGCTTCCTCAAGAGCGACCTCAAGCTCCTCCGCACGGTCGCGACGGCTCTCGAGCGAGGCCGTGACCTCCTCGAGCTGCTCGTCAATCTGCTCCAGGCGCGAGGCATACATGTTGTCCTCGACCTCAGCGTTGCTCAGCGAATCCTTCACCTTGGCGAGCTCGAGCGCGGCGTTATCGGCCACGCGCTGCACATCGCGTTGCTCACGCGTAAGCTGCGAAATCTGATTGTCGAGCGCCACGCGCCGCTCGTGGAGCTCAGCGGCGGCAGGGCCAGCGGCGTCAACGTCCTCCTGGGCCTGCATGTGCGCGCCGGTCACTTCCTCAAGCTGCGCACGCGCGTCCTCGAGCTCCTCGACCACGCGGCGACGCTGATGCTCGGAGCTCGAAATCTGACCGCGCATGTCAGACAGGCGCGACACCATGTTGTGGCCCTTTTCCTCGAGCAGGCGCATGTCGGAGTTAATGCGACCGACCACATCTTGCATATGACGGCGCTGCTCGCCTAGGTCGCCCACAAACAGGCCCTTTTCCTCGAGCATGACCTGAAGCTTCTCGAGCTCGCGCTCCTTTTCGCCCATGCGGTACTGCGCAAGCTCCAGCTCGGCAGCGCCCTCCTTGGAGCGACTCTCCAGGTCGTTCCACTGCGACTGCAGCGAACGCAGCTCGTCGACGGCTAGCATCTGCGTAAGCTCGTTCGCGCGCGAGGACAGCTCTTTGTACTTGCGCGCACGATCGACCTGACGCTCCAGCGGTCGCAGCTGACGGGCGATTTCCTTATTGATGTCGCGGGCACGCGTCAGGTGCTCGTCCATCGACTTAATCTTTTTGAGCGCACGCTCCTTGCGGCGCTTGTGCTTGGAGATGCCGGCGGCCTCCTCGATAAGGGCGCGGCGCTCCTCGGGGCGGCTCTGCAAAATGGCGTCGAGCTTGCCCTGGCTGATGATGGAATGCGTATCCTTGCCCAGGCCCGAATCGTGCAGGATGTCCTGAATGTCCATCAGGCGGCACGGACTCGAGTTGATGAGGTACTCGCTTTCGCCCGAGCGATACATGCGACGGGTGATGGCGACCTCGTCAAAATCGACGGGCAGCATATGGTCCGAGTTATCGAGCACCAGCGTGACCTCGGCGACACCCACCGGCTTGCGCGCTGATGAGCCCGAGAAGATGACATCCTCCATGGCCTGGCCGCGCAGCTGCTTGGCGCTCTGCTCGCCCAGGACCCACAGAATCGAGTCAGAGATGTTCGATTTTCCCGAGCCGTTTGGACCGACGATGACGGTCAGGCCCGGCTCAAACGTCATATGGGCGCGGTCGGCAAACGACTTGAACCCCTTGAGCGTGAGGGACTTGAGATACACGGTTCCTCGCTTAAACAGGCTTCTTGTTGAGAATCACGCCGTTGGTGGTGTAGCCCATGCGGTCAAGTGCCTCGAGTGCAGCGGCTCCCTCGGCTTCCTTCTTTGAGGAGCCAGAGCCGCGACCCTGACGAATACCATCGATCAACACCACGGCGGTAAAGGTGGGCGCATGCGCCGGGCCCTCGGAGCCAACGAGCTTATACGCCGGGGGCTCGTGACCGTCGGCTTGCACGCACTCCTGCAAAAACGACTTGGGATTCGCAGGATGCTCGGCACGCTCGGAAGCCAAATGCGGCTTAAGCGTACGGTGAATGAACTCCGCCGCGGCATCCCAGCCGGCATCCAGGTACAGCGCGCCCACGAGCGACTCATAGACGTTCTCGAGGGCCGAATGCAGACCGCGCGCACCGGTACCGGTCTCGGAGGCACCAAAGATGATGATGTCGTCGATGCCCAACTCGTGAGAAACCTCGGATAGCGTGGCGCCCGAGACGAGCGACACCTTCAAGCGCGTGAGCTTGCCCTCGTCAAACTCCGGATAGGACTCAAACAGGGAACGTGCGACCACAGCGCCCAAAATGGAATCGCCCAAGAACTCAAGGCGCTCATAGCTGGCAGAAACCGGCTGGCCCTCGACTGCCGAGGGATGCGTGAGGGCGGCGCGCAGCAGTACCTTATTATTGAACTCGTGGCCCAGGATTTCCTGGGCGCGCGTAAGTCGGTCGGATAAAGCCAAGACTTAGGCCTCCTTGGCAGCTTCGATAGCGTCGACGGCGTCGGCGACAGAGTTGAGCGAGAGCAGGGTCTCGTCATCGATCTCGAGGTTGAACTCGTCCTCGATAGCCGTAACCAGCTGCAGGCGCTCGAGCGAGTTGGCATCGAGGTCGTCAAAGGTGGTCTCCTCGCTAATTTCGGCAACATCGACGCCCAGAACGTCAGCAGCGACCTCGGCGATCTTGTCGAAGATTTCGGAGCGGTCCATAGCGCTTCCTCTCATAGTGCATGAATACCAAAAGAATGGTACCGCCCGGGCGGTACCAAGACACGGTTCTGATTCTACCCCACGACGTGCGCCGCGAAGCACATAACAGCGCTCTAACTCGCTCTTATAAAACGATACCGTCCATAGAGTTGGCGACATTCTCAACCAGCCCGGCGCGCACGGCTTCGGCCGCCGCGAGCGTACCGTTTTTGACAGCCTCGACTGAGGTGGCGCCATGGCCGATCAGGACCACGCCGCGCAGGCCCAAAAGAATCGCGCCGCCCTTGGCGTCGCCAGAGAGTTTGGCTTTAATCTCGCGCATCTGCTTTTTGATGAGCAGCGCGGCGATCTTGGTGCCGAGCGAAGACATAAAGACACCCTTGAGCTCCTGCAGCAAAAACTTGGCAGCGCCCTCGGTGGCCTTGAGCGCAATATTGCCCGACATACCATCGGCAACGACGACATCGAAGTTGCCTGAGGTGAGGTCGGTGCCCTCGCAGTTACCAACAAAGCCGGGAACGGCGGCCTTCATAGCAGGGAAACAGGCCTTGGTAAAGTTAGAACCCTTCTCGTCCTCGGTGCCGTTGGCAAGCAGGCCCACGCGAGGATGCTCGATACCCAGGACGACGCGGGCATAGGCGCTGCCCATCTGGGCAAAACGCACCATATCGTCAACCTCGACATCGGGGTTGGCACCCATGTCGCACAGCACCGTCAGACCGCCGGCGCGATTGGGCAGCGCATTGGTCAGACAGGGGCGCACCGGCTGCTTCTTGCCTTCGGCCTGATACCTAAACGGCGTCACGTAGGCGGTGGCAGCGGCGGTCATGGCACCGGTCGAGCCGGCGGAGAAGAACGCATCCGCGTTGCCCTTCTTAATGGCGCGGCAAGAAAGCACGATCGACGATTTACGCTTGGTCATCACGGCGCGAATGGGATCGTCATCCATGGCGATAACGTCAGGTGCCTCAAGGGCCTCAACACGTGCATGGGAAGCGGCAAAGGGATTGACGATTTCGGCGGGGCCAGCTGCCAAGACCTCGATATCGGGATCGGCGGTAAGTGCAGCCTCGATACCATCGAGAACAACCTGAGGTTTCTCGTCTCCGCCCACAACGTCTACACAAACGCGAACGTTACTCATATACATGCTCCTTATACAAAAATGGCCGACTCATTGAGCCGGCCATTGTGGTTCCATTTGGAACGGCATCGCATCCAGAGTATACCGTTACTCGGTAACGATAACCTCGCGGTCCTTGTAGAAACCGCAGCTGGGGCACACGTGGTGCGGAAGCTTGACAGCGCCGCAACGGGGGCACGTGGACTGAGCCGCAGCCGAGATCTTCATGTTGGCGGAACGACGGGTGTGAGTGCGGATACGACCCTGCTTTTGTTTAGGTACGGGCATAGTGACCTTCCTTATGAACTATCCAGTGTGGCGATTACGCGCAAGTAGCGATACTACCACAGTTTTACTCATCAAGCTTGAGATTCTTCAATGCTGCAAATGGATTTTCCGTGGCAGCGGCCCATTCTGCCTCTGCCTGGGCGGCGCAATCGCATTGCTCGACGTTGAGATTACAACCGCATGTGGGGCACAGACCACGGCAATCGGGCTTGCAGAGCACCACAAACGGCGTGTCCATAACGACCGCGTCATTGATAGGCTCACCCAGATCGACGATACGGTCCTCACCCAGGAGCTCGTAGCCGTCCTCGTAGGCCTCGGGATCCTCGGGCTCCTCAAAGAGGTAGAACTCCTCAATCTCACCGGCAATATCAAACGAAGCGGGCTCCAGGCAACGGTCGCACTCGCCAGTGGCGTGTGCGCGGACCATACCCGTGAGCAAGACACCGGTACCGGCATTGGTAAAGACAACGTCGTAGTCGATGCCGTCCTGAAGCTGGTACTCCTTCTCGCCCACCGTGTAGGTGGCGACATCGACCTTACCGGTCAGCGGATACGAATCTCCAGGAAACTCGAGCTGCTCGGAAAGATCGACGGTAACGCTCGGGAACTCAGCCATTACCACTGACCATTCTGTTGGGCGGCACCCTCGTTGAGCTGCTGACGGCAACGGGTAACGGTGCCGGTCAGGCTCTTGAGGTTCTCCTCCAGGTGCGTAAAGACCTGCTCTGCGTAGTCCTCGGCGGCATAACGAGTCTCGCGCTCATACTGTTGGGCACGATCGCGGATGTCGTCGGCCTGCTGCTGCGCAAGTCGGACGATCTCCTGCTCACCGGCAATGGTGAGGGCCTGCTGCTGAGCGTCGGCGATGATGGAATCGGCCTGAGCGGCGGCGGAAGCCATAAGCTCCTCGCGCTCCTTAAGGATACGGCGGGACTTCTGCCACTCCTCGGGATAGCTCATGCGGATCTCGTCGAGGATGTTGAAGAACACGTCGGCGTCGATGACCTTGAACTGAGCGTTCTTGCCGAAAGGCGGCTTGGCTTCCTCGATCAGCCCTTCGAGCTCATCGACCAAGCTGACGATCCTATCGCCAGGAAAATTCTCGCCCGGCATCCGGTCTCCTTTCATAGGTAACATATCATCGTGCTAGTTTACCACATGCCACCAGGCAATAAAAAACGTCACGAAAAGCGATGTCTGAGCGCTTCGACCACGTTGGGCGGCACAAACGTCGATACATCGCTGCCGAGCGAGGCGATCTGGCGAACGACCGAGCTCGAGATGTAACCGTACTGCGGAGCACTCATGACAAAGATGGACTCCAGCTCGTTATCCAAGCGGTAGTTGAGGTCGGCCTGCTGCAGCTCGTACTCAAAGTCGGTCATGGCGCGCAGGCCCTTGACCACGGCCCCCGCCCCCTGCTCGCGAGCGAAGTCGACCAAGAGGCCGGTAAAGGGCAGGACCTCGACGCCGTCGATTTCACCGAGCGCCTCGCGGGCCAGCGCCACGCGCTCATCGAGCATAAACGTGGTGCCCACACCGTTTTTACCCTGCGACTCGGCAACAGCGACGATCACGCTGGGAAAGATACGGCGGGCGCGGCGGATCACATCGATATGGCCAAACGTGATGGGATCGAAGGTGCCCGGGACGATCACGCGGTTGATGGTGTCATTCATGGACGTCCTCCTGAAGCGTCGTGGCATCGTTGTTGTCGGCATCTGCGCCGGCGCTATCGCCCTCACCATCGTCATCGCCGGCCCAACGAAGCAGGTCGACCGAGGTAATGCCGTAGCGCTTCTCACGTACAGTCTCAAAGTCTGCCGGATGCGCGCCCGCATCGGCGGCGGCATGCTCAAACAGGGCGTAAGCGCCAGACGCAAGCAGACCCTGCTGGGCCAGATTCTGCAGCAGTTCCTCGACCGGCTCGGCACCAAAAGCATAGGGCGGGTCGAGCAGGACCAGATCAAAGGGGCCGCCCGGTACACGACCGCGTGAGGCACTCGTCAGCATGTCGCCCGTGACCACGCGCCAACGCGCACGGTCACGGCAGAGCGACTCGATATTCTTGGTAATGAGCCGCGCGGCGTTGCGATCGATCTCAAACGTCGTGAGCGAGCGGGCCCCACGAGAGAGCATCTCTAACCCTAAGGCACCGGAGCCGCCAAAGGCGTCCAGCACACGGACCTCGTCCAAATCGAAATCGAATGCCGACATGACCATAGATGCGCACGCCTCGCGCACGCGATCAGTCGTGGGGCGGGTGACATCGCAACCACGGGGCTCCTCGATCTTACGACCGCGCCATTCGCCGCCGATGATTCTCATCCTCCGCTGACCTCCTTAAAGATATGTCGATAACGCATGGCGACCGCGTCGCGCAAGGGACGCGTCGCCACAGAGTCAAGGTTGCAAGCATACCGCAAGAGTTCAACCGCGTCCAAATGGGCCCATTCGATAAGATCCTCGTCGGCATCCAGGTCCACAAAGCGCAAGGTCACGCCGCCGTGCTGGCGATAACCCAGAATCTCGCCCTCGTGGCGCAGGCGCAGGTCCATCTGGGCGAGCGTAAAGCCATCCGAGGTTTTTTCGAGCGATTGCAGACGATCTTGCGCCGCCGATGCGCCGCCGTTGCCCTTGGAGTGCGTCATGACCAGGCACGTGCCCGACACGCCGCCACGGCCCACGCGGCCGCGCAGCTGGTGCAGGGCAGCCAAACCAAAGCGCTCGCCGTTTTCGATGACCATGACGGTGGCGTTGGGCACGTCGACGCCCACCTCGACCACCGTGGTCGAGACGAGCACATCAATCTCGCCACGCTTGAAGGCATCGATAACCTGGTCCTTCTCCCCCGCTGGCATGCGGCCATGAAGGCGCTCAATGGCAAGACCTGGCAACGCCAGACGCAGGCGATCGAGCTCGGTCGCCGTATCGTGCAGCGGCACGGGGACCGTCACGCGGCCCTCGTCGTCGCGGGCGATACCGGGCACGTCCTCCAGCTCATCGGCCGAGTCACTCGGCTCCACGAGCGGGCAAATCACGTAGGCCTGCTGACCCTTTTCATGCGCCTCGCGGATGGCTCCATAGGCGAGGTCACGGCTCGACTCGGTGAGCACACGCGTCGTAACGCCCGCCCCCGGAACGGGACGATGGCGGATGATGCTCGTGTCCAGGTCGCCATAGACCGAAAGCGCCAGCGTACGCGGGATGGGCGTTGCCGTCATAACGAGCAGATCGGCACCGGGGCCCTTCGTGCGCAGGGCGTTGCGTTGGCCGACGCCAAACCGGTGCTGCTCGTCGATGACAACAAGCGACAGATGCTTGAACGCAACGTTATCCGAAAGCACCGCATGGGTGCCAAAGAGGACATCGAGCTCGCCGGACTGCAGCTGCTCATGGATCCGCTCGCGCTCGGCCGCCGGCGTGGCACCCGTCAGAAGCGCCCAGGACATGCCGGCCTGCGAGAGTAGAGGGCCGGTCTTATCGGCATACTGACGCGCCAGCACGCCCGTGGGCGCCATAACGCAGGCCTGGGTGCCGCTATCGGCAGCCAAAGCCAGTGCGCAGGCGGCAACGGCCGTCTTACCGGTACCGACATCGCCCAGCAGCAGACGGTTCATCACGCGCCCGCCATCGCACATGTCGTACAGGATATCTTGGAATGCGGCCTCTTGCTCGTCGCTCAGCGAAAACGGCAGGGCTTGCTCGAGCGCGGCCAGGTGCTCGCCCGCGGTGTGGGCATAGGGAACCACATCGACCAGGCCGCCGTCGTTGCGCAGGCGCAGCGCCAGCTGCAGGTAGAGGCACTCCTCGTAGGCAAGCCGTGCGCGTGCGATGTCGCGCTCAGCCATGCTCGAGGGAAAGTGGATCGAACGCAACGCGCGGGCATTGCTCATGAGCTTCCGCTTTGCGCGCAGCGGCGCGGGAATGGGATCAAAGGGATTGCCGACGACCTCGAGCGCGCCGCTTACGATGCGGCGCATCCACGCCTGGCTCACGCCATCACTCACGTAATGGACCGGCAGGATAGCGCCCGCGGCACGCCCTTCCTCGAGCTTTTCAAAGTGCGGCGAGGCCATCTGCTTAAAACCGTAAGCAAACTCGACCTTGCCCATCACGGCCAGGCGGTCGCCCTGCTTAAGCTGCTGGGCAATCCAGGGCTGACGGAAAAAGGCGACCTGCAGCACGCCCGTCTCGTCAACGAGTGAGACCTCGGTCACCTGCATACGCGGACGAGGCTGCTTTTGGACAATACGATCGACCGTGGCGATGATGGTGCACACGGCACCGATGGGCGCCATCTCGATGGACCACGAGCGAGTAAAGTCCAGGTAGCGATGAGGAATATGGAGAAGGAGGTCCCCCACCGTCCGAATTCCCAGACGGCGAAGGGCCTCCTCACGTTTACCCGAAACATATTTGAGTCGCGCGATATCCTCGTCGAGCGCATTGCTCTGGGCAAAGCGCTCCGAGACGCGCGGCACGGAGCACAGCTCGGACATAGGCAGAGCCTACTCGATCGAGAAGATCACGGGATAGAGCGGCTGCTCGCCACGATGGGCGTCGATCTCCAGATCGGGCTGAGCCTCCTCGATAGCGTCGACGATCTCCTGGAAGGCCTCATCGGACAGCTCCTCGCCGGCCAGAATCGTCAGCGCGTCACCCTCCTCTTCCTCCTGCATGCGGTTGATGCAATCGAGCGTGACCTGCTTCACGTCTGAGCCGACCACATCGATGGAGCCGGCAATGATGCCCATGACGTCACCGGAGTGAATCGGAGAGCCGTCAGAGGCGCTGGAATCGCGCACGGCGCGGGTGACCTCGCCATCGCGGACCTCGCTGATGGCGTCGACCATAGCGGCGACGGCGTCCTCAAGCTCGGAATCGGGCAGGACCGCGAACAGCGCGGAGAAGGCCTGCGGAACGGTCTTGGTGGGAACGACGGCGACCTTCTTGTCGGTGCAGGCTGAGGCAGCGGCCTCGGCGGCCATACGGATGTTGCCGTTGTTGGGCAGAATGATGACCGAGGTCGCGTTGACCTGGTCAACGGCGCCCAGCAGGTCGGCGGTCGAGGGGTTCATGGTCTGGCCACCCGAGACGATCACGTCAACGCCGAGGGACTTGAGGATATCTGCCTCGCCGGAACCGGCGGCAACGGCGACAAAGCCCAAGGCCTTGGCGGGCTCGGCCGCCTTTTCCTGGTCCTCGTGAATCTTGGCGGTACGGTCGTGAGCCTCCATCTCCATGTTGTGGATAAAGACCTCGTAGATCTGACCAAGCTGCAGCATGTGCTCGAGCACCAGGTTGGGGGTGTTGGAGTGCACGTGGATCTTGTAGTCGGGGTAGGCACCCACGAGCAGCTCGCAGTCGCCCATGGAGCCCAGGAACTTAAGGCACTCGTCCTCGTCAAACGGGGCGTCGGCCTTAAAGAGGAACTCGTTGCAGTAGCGGAACTCCGAGCCCTCCCAGTCGTCGTTGGCCTCGATCTCAACGCGACCGAGGGCAGCGTCGCGGGCAGAGCCGGCAGAATCAAACGTGGCGGAGAAATCCTCGACAACGGTGCTGCGGCCAAGCGCGGCGGCAACAAAGTTCTCCAGGAAAATGGCAAAGCCAAAGGCACCGGAGTCGACCACGCCGTTCTCCTTCAGAACGGGCAACAGGTCGGGCGTGCGAGCGACGGACTGATATGCCTCGACGACGATGGCGTCGAGCGCGTCCTCGGCCGAGAACTTCTTCTTCTCGCACTCGTCGGCCTTGGTCGAGACATCGCGCAGGACCGTGAGGATCGTGCCCTCGATGGGCTTGCGGACAGCCTGGAAGGCGACCTTGACGGCGCGACGGAAAGCGAAGGCGATGTTGGCAGCCGTAATAGGCTCATCGGCTGAGACGAGGCCCTCGGCCACGCCGCGCAGAATCTGCGACGTGATGACGCCGGAGTTACCGCGGGCGCCCATCAGGGAGCCGTGGGTGATGGCGCCGGCGATGGCTTCCATGTCGGCGTCGGCAGGAAGGGCGGAAAGCTCCTTGGTCACCGAGGCAAGCGTGAGCGACATGTTGGTACCGGTGTCGCCGTCGGGTACGGGGAAGACGTTGAGCTTGTTGATCTCCTCGGCCTTGTCGGAAACGGCAGCCGCAGCGATCGGAAAACAGGTGCGAATGGTCTTTGCAATCATAAGTGATGAAATCTCCGTATTCGGATGCTAGTTCAGACGGCTCTTGAGCGCGTCGATGTGAATGCCGATCTTAAGGCTGGCGGGATCGATCTGGGCGATCTCCTGCAGGGTGAAGGCGACGGAGCTCGAAAGATTGTGGCAGACGGACTTCATGTTGACGCCGTTCTCGAGCACGACGTGAAGGTCGACCGTGAGGCCGTTCTCGTCGGCGGAAACAAGCACGCCCTTGCGGAGGCGCTGGCCGGCAAGCAGGCGCACGCTCTCGGCGCCCTGCAGCTGTTCAGCCATACCGACGACGCCGTAGCACGTCATCGCGGCATAACCGGCAATATCGGCAATAACGTCGTTCGAGACGCTCAGGCTGCCGTTAATGGTCTCAGACACAAGAATCTCCTTTTCTGGTGCTCGCGGCACCATGTCGTGGGAGCAATTATTGCAATAGTTTACAACGACCGCGCCATGTTAAGGCGGCGGGGTTCGCGATTACATCCTCGACACGAAATGTTGATACGGCAACGTTCGCCACAGGCGATCGCGGCATGAAAAAACCCGCCGCATAAGCGACGGGTTTTAAAACCTGGCTCCCCGGGTAGGACTCGAACCTACAACAGCGCGGTTAACAGCCGCGTGCTCTACCATTGAGCTACCGAGGAATTTAAAAGCCCAACGAGGAGGGCTGAAATATTCTGGCTCCCCGGGTAGGACTCGAACCTACAACAGCGCGGTTAACAGCCGCGTGCTCTACCATTGAGCTACCGAGGAATAGGTGCGTGCTCTCAAGCAACGAAGTTTATTATACGGACGATTGGGCGAAGGGCAAGAACTTTTTTAAGAAATTTTCCGACCCAGTCATTGGGGACGTTCTTAAACGACTAGTCATTCAAGAACGTCCCCAATGACTAGTCGTTTAAGAACGTCCCCAACGACTACATGAAAGCGCCCCCAGGCAGATGTGCTTGAGGGCGCTTCTTGCTTGACTAGCTTTCGATGTAGTCCTTGAGCTTGCTGGAACGGCTCGGGTGGCGGAGCTTGGCCAGGGTCTTGGACTCGATCTGGCGGATACGCTCGCGCGTGACGCCAAACTCGCGGCCGACTTCCTCGAGCGTGCGGGGATGTCCGTCGACAAGGCCAAAGCGCAGCTCGATAACCTTGCGCTCGCGATCGGCAAGCGAGTCGAGCACCTGGGTGAGCTGCTCCTGCAGCATGGAGAAACTGGCGGCATCTGGCGGAACGATGGCCTGGGAGTCCTCGATGAAGTCGCCCAGCTGGGAATCCTCTTCCTCGCCGATCGGGGTCTCGAGCGACACGGGCTCCTGCGAAATCTTCTGGATCTCGCGGACGCGGTCGGCGCTCATATCCATCTCGGCACCGATCTCCTCGGGGGTCGGGTCACGACCCAGGTCCTGGAGGAGCTGGCGCTGCACGCGGACGAGCTTGTTGATGGTCTCGACCATGTGCACGGGAATACGGATGGTACGGGCCTGGTCGGCAATAGCGCGCGTAATGGCCTGACGGATCCACCACGTGGCGTACGTGGAGAACTTGAAGCCCTTCTGGTAGTCGAACTTCTCGACGGCGCGGATCAGACCGAGGTTACCCTCCTGGATCAGATCCAGGAACAGCATGCCACGGCCGACATAGCGCTTGGCGATGGAGACGACCAGACGCAGGTTTGCGCTGATGAGCGCCTGCTTGGCCTCAAGACCAACGTTCTCGATACGCGTAAGACGACGCATCTCGGAGCGTGTGAGTTCAATCTCGCCCGCATCGGCAGCCTCGAGCTTCTCGGTAGCCTCGAGACCGGCCTCAATCTTCATGGCCAGATCGACCTCTTCAGATGCGGTCAGCAGGTCGACCTTACCGATCTCCTTGAGGTACATACGAACCGGGTCGCCGGTCAGCATCACCGTGGAGGCATCGATGCCGCGCACGCGCGAACGCGAACGGGACGTGCGCACGGTGCGCTTCTTCTTGCTCTTGGAAGAGCCCATCTCGGCATCGGCCTGGCGGGCCATCTTAAGCTCGTGATCGTCAAGCGAGCCGGAATCGTGCTCGTCATCGTCGAAATCGTCGGTATCGTTATCGTCATCGTCGACGTCCATCGGGGCGTCGTCGTTTCCGCTCGCGGAGATAATCTGGATGCCGCTGTTGCGCAGCGCGGAATACACCGCGTTGAGCTGCTCATCAGAAACATCGATATCCTTCAGGGCGACCTGAATCTCGTCCTCGGTTACCGAAGTCCTGTTTGAGCCGTTGCCCATGAGCTTTGCAACGTAGGATTCCAGCCCAGTACCCGTGCTCTCAGTCTTTTTTGGCACAGATTCTCCCTTCGTAGTCCACAGGACTCAATACTTTAGCACACACATGGACGTCTATACCCAAAATAAAGACAGGATATAGGCGAGAATACGCTGGTTGACCACAACATCTAGGCCTGATCGGCACCTGCGGTCTCCAAACCGATCAACCGGAACGGGTCGGCCACGCCACCGATCGACTTTTGGAGCTCGCGCTGGCGCTGTGAATCTTGCACCGCCTGCATCGTCAGCACGCGACGGGCCTCATCGTCGAGTGAACGGTCCTGACGCAACTTGGCCTGCGCGGCTCGCATGCGACGTTTGATGGTGTAGAGCTCGAGCGTATCGAGCATAAAGACAATGTTCGTCTCGGTCGGGTGCTTGCTCGTTGCCGAGATGCGTCCGGCGCTGACAAGCGACGCCGCCTCGGGACACACCGCGCGCGCCGCATCCATGCAGGTCGCAGGATCGGTTCCCGGCGGCGTCGCCAACACGGCCCACGCAATGGACTCGTGACGCGGGTCGACCCACTCGATAGAACAAATGCGATCGGCATACGTGCGGAACAGATCGGGATAGCTCGTGAGCATCGTCAGCAGCTCGCGCTCACCCGCCAGGGATTTCCGCTCCAGATCGGTCAAAACAATCGGCATCGACGGAGCTGCCGCCGCGCTTGAACAATCGGCAACGGGTGCCGCGCTTTCCATCCCCGCTGGCACATCGATTGGCGGCAGATCCTCATTGACCTCCACCGGCGCGGCCCCATAGGCATCAAGCGGAACGTAGTCGTACGGGTCCTCCTCGACCGGTGCGGACACCGGCGGCGTCGCGCCCGCGGCCCAGGCACCGCGACCGGCACTGTGCGCACCAGCCGCACCGCCGCCCGAGCCTCGTCCCTGCGAACCGCCCGCGCGCTCAGCTTGCGCGCGTTGACGCTCGTAGTTCTGCTCACGCCGGCGCTCGGCATCCTCACGCTTGGCGACATCGCGAAACACACGGCCCGAGCTCGCGCGCACGGTCTCCAGGTCCAAACCCAACAGGTCGGCAATCTGGATAAAGTACGTGTCGATCATATAGCTGTCGCGCAGCGGATAGATGAGCGTCAACGCATCCTCGAGCGCTTTGGCGCGACCGCCCGGTGTGGTAATGTCGCTCGACTCCTGAAGCGAGCGGTACACAAAGTCCATGAGGGGCTCGGCGGCATCGATGCGCGCCTGCAGCGCCTCGCCGCCATGCGCCGTGATGAACTCCATGGGGTCGTTGCCGTCGGGCAGCACCACACAGCGCAGGTCCATCGAATCCTGCTCGATAAACTGAATCGCGCGGCGAGCGGCCTTTTGACCGGCGGCGTCGCCATCGAACATATATACAATGCGCTTGGCAAAACGGGTGAGCGTCTTAACGTGATGTTCCGTCAGCGCCGTGCCCAGCGTGGCGACGACATTTTTGATCCCCGCCTCCCAGCAGGCGATGCAATCGGTATAGCCCTCCACCACGATGGCAGTATCCTGAGCAACGATAAACTCCTTGGCCCAGTTAAAGCCATAGAGGTTTCGCTTTTTATGAAACACGCTCGTCTCGGCGGTGTTGAGGTACTTGGGCTGACCATCGCCCATGATGCGCCCGCCAAAGGCGATATTGTGACCCTGTTCATCAAAGATGGGAAACATCACACGGTCGTAAAAGCGGTCTGCGAGCTGTCCGCGCCCACGGCTTACGGCCACGTTGGCGTCGATCATCTCCTGCGGGGTAAAGCCCGCCTGAGACAGGTGCGAAACCAGCGCGTTGCGACCAGGCGCAAAACCCAGGCAGTAGCGTCGGCAGACATCGCCACCCATACCGCGGCTGGCAAAGTACTCGCGCGGACGGCTGTCCTTACCGCGCATAAGCATGGTGTGGTAGAACTGAGCCGTCTCGGCGCACAGGTCATAGATGCGGGCGCGCTTGGTGCCGCGATCGCGCTGCGCACCGGTATCGTGCAGTTCAATGCCCGCACGATCAGCCAAATAGCGGATCGACTCGGGAAAACTCAGGTTCTCGCGCTTCATGATATAGGTAAAGACGTCGCCGCCCTCGCCGCAGCCAAAGCAGTGCCACACCTGCGTAGCAGGGATAATGTGAAACGAGGGGGTCTTTTCGCCATGAAAGGGGCAGCATCCCCAAAACTCATGGCCGCGGGGCTTGAGCTCAACCGTTTCCTGCACGATGGCAACCAGGTCCGACGCCGCACGTACCTGATCTTTTTCCTCATCGCTAATCACGGATACTCACCCCCTGCTCACCCAAGTTATGACGGATATCGTCGATATTACCCTCGACGGTCTCGATTAACTCGTCCAGGGAATCGAACACGCGAGACGGACGCAGCCAGCGCGTAAACGCCAGCGACACGGAAGCGCCATACAGGTCGCCCGCATAGCCGATCAAGTTGGCCTCGAGATGCGCCGAGGCGGCATCATCGGCATAGGTCGGCGGCAGGCCGACGTTAACAGCAGCAGGCCATACGGAATCGTCGACCAGCACCAGACCCTCATAGACGCCATCGGCAGGCAATTGGATGCCGTCGGGCTCCTGGATGTTTGCCGTGGGAAAGCCCATATCGGAGCCCTCGTGACGACCAGCCGCCACAACGCCGCGCAACATATAGGGACGGCCGAGAAGCTCGGCAGCCAACTCCACATGGCCCAGACCCAGCTCATGGCGGATGCGCGTGGCGCAGATGGTCTGCCCGTTAACACAGAGCAAGTCGTGACCGTAAACGTCAACCCCATGCTCAGTACCCCAGGCGCACATCTCGGCAACGCCCGAAGCGCCGCCGCGGCCGAGCCTAAAGTCGCTGCCGACACGAATGGAGCGAATGTCGACAACACGCGACAACAGCGCCAGAAACCCGACATGGTCGAGTGCCGCCACGGCGGGCGTAAAGGGAACGGCCACCACCGCATCGACCCCGGTTTGAGCCAGGGCATGCAAGCGGTCGGCCGTCGTCATCAATTTTTGAGCGGGCGATGGACTCACCACGACGTCCGGATCAGGATCGAAGGTGATCACGACCGCTTTGCTGCCGTGATCATGCGCATCGCGAATAACCGCATCGATCAGCTCTTGGTGCCCACGATGTACGCCATCAAACACACCAATGGCGATTGAAGCGGCACCCAAGAACTCGCACGCATCAAATGCATCGGCAGAAACGATACGGGCCTCATCCAACTCACCCGCGAAAAAGATACGCGCGAGCTCGCGGGGCGCCAGCATCATCGAACACCGCCGATCGCCTGCGGAAAGACGTGCTCCATCACAAAGCAGCCGCCCTCGATACGAGCAAGCGCCTTCAATCCCCCATCGAGCACGAGCGCAAACGGCGCCTTCGCCGTATCGAAATCCGCAAGCGCGCGTTCAACGGGAATGCGGCGACCACAAAGCAGGTCGTCTGCAAGATTACCCGGCAAATCGACACGCGTGGCACCAAGGGCGGCGATGGGATCCAGAGCGAAACCGGCAGCGGACTCGGCAGAGAGCTCCTCTACCGCATGACAGGCGCCAATGAAAACCACGCCGGAGGCCGTACGGCGCAGCGCGGAAATATGCGCAGCACTATCGCAGGCGCGACCCAGATCGCGAGCGAGCGCGCGAATGTAGGTGCCCTTGCTTACCGAAAACGCAACGGTCCAGACGCACGTATCGCCCTCGCCGCTCACGGCGATCAGGTCGGCGGCATAGACCTCGACGGGGCGCGGAGGCAAGTCTACCGCATTGCCCTCGCGAGCACTCTTATAGGCGCGAACACCATTGACCGAGATGGCCGAAAACGCTGGCGGCACCTGCATCTGCGGGCCAAGCATAGCGGCTAGCTGCTTACGGGCGTAAACGAGATCGTGCAGCTCGGGGGCAACGGGCACCGTGCGAACGGCCTCGCCCTCCGCGTCATCGGTATTCGTCTCGACACCAAACGTAATGTCGGCGACATAACTTTTGGTATCGAGGGTTAGCATGCCCAGCAGACGGGTCGCCTGGCCCACGCCCACCACCATGACACCCGAGGCCATGGGGTCGAGCGTACCGGCATGGCCGACGCGTCGCTCATGGAGGGCGCGTCGGCACTGCGATACCACGTCGTGGGACGTACAGCCCACCGGCTTATCGACGGCGAGCAGCATATTCAATTGAGAAGGCGTACGACGAGCCATGTACCATCCAAAATGTTAGAGCTCGACGGTCACCGAAGCGGGATCCTCCCCCACCAGCTCGGCCAGCATGGGAAGTGCCACGGCGAGCGTCTCGCGAATCGTTCCGTTGTTGGAAAAGCCGGCGGCGGCATGATGCCCGCCACCGCCAAAGTTGGCAGCGATCTCGGACACATCGAGGTCACCCTTGGAGCGCAGGTTGCCGCGCACCTTGGTATCGCCCTCGATGCCCTTTAGGAACAGGCAGACCTCAACGCCCATCACCGAACGCACCACATCGACCAGACCGTCGCACTCATCCGAAGTGACGCCGCAGGCCTCGAGGTCGCTCTGGTACGCATAACTATATGCCACACGACCGTGCGCCACGGTCTTGATACGACCCATAACGATGGACTTGAGATGCAAGAACTCTACGCGCATGCTCTGGTAGACCTCGAGCGCGACGCGCGCCGGATCGGCACCGTGCGCGACCAGGCGCGAGGCGGCATGGAACGCAGCAGCATCGGCGTTTTGGTACTGAAAACGACCGGTATCGGTCACCAGGCCGCACAGCAGGCAGGTCGCGACACCGTTGCGAGCCACAATGCCGCAATTGTCTAAAAAGCGGTCGATGATCATGGCGCAGGCCGCGGCGCCGACGCACCTCAGGCTCAGCTCGGCAAATTCCTCACGCGCCGGATGGTGATCGAAGCACACCACATGCGACGAGCGGCGGAGCACCTCAGCTGAGTTGTTCAGACGCTCGACGACCGGCACGTCCACCGAGATGAACAGGTCCGGATTGCCGGTATACGCAGATGCCGGCACCAGACGGTCTGCGCCCTCCATAAAGCGGTAGATGCGCGGAACCGGGTCATCGTCTGCCAGCAGCAAGGCAATGTCCTTGTTGGGGAAAAACTTCATAAGCGATAAGCCCAGACCCAGCACGGAGCCCAGGGCGTCACCATCGGGAGACGTATGTCCCGAAATCGCAATGGAGGACGCACCCTCGATGAGCTCGAGGATGCGTCGCTGAATATCTGCAGACTCGCACGATGCGAGGTCGGCGGAATTACTCATCTAAAGCTGCCTCCTGGGCGGCATCCGCTATGGGATAGCCGTCCTCGTCCTTTTCGATCGCAAGCGTGGCGGGAACGTTTTCCAGCGCACGCGTGATGCGCTCGGCCTCATCGGTCGAGCGATCGATGCGGAAATCGAGCTCGGGCGTGACGCGCCAATCGAGCGAGCGGGCCAACAGGCTACGGATGCGGCCCTTGGCGCTGGCGAGCGCCTCCATGACCTCGTCGTAGCGGCTCGCGTCGCACGACACGTACGCGCGCGCGAACGAACGGTCCACCGCGACCTCGACCGCGGTCAGGGTGACCAGGTCGAGACGCGGATCGGAAACCTCAAAGAGCAGGATATAACCGAGCTTCTCGCGAAGCTGCTCGCCAAGACGGCGGGTTGCCTGCGTTTGCTTCATAGCGCTACCCCCTACTCGGTACGGGCAACCTGGTCGATGCGGTAGCCCTCAATGGTGTCGCCAGGCTTGATGTCCTGGAAATTCTCCAGGCCAATACCGCCCTCGGAGCCGCTCTTGAGGCTCTTGGCCTCGTCCTTGTAGTGACGCATCGAGGCGATTTTACCGTTGAAGACCACGATGCCGTCGCGCACCAGGCGCACGGAATCGGTCGCGGCGATCTCGCCCTCTTCGACGCGGACACCGGCGGCGATGCCGACTTTGGGCACCTTGAAGGTGTCCAGGACGGTCGCAGTGCCCGTGGAGACCTCAACCTCGGTGGGCTTGAGCATGCCGATACGGGCAGCGTCGAGGTCCTCGAGGCACTTGTAGATGACGTCGTAGCAACGGATCTCGACGCCCTCGCGCTCGGCGGCGGAGCGGGCCTTGCCGTCGGGACGAACGCCAAAGCCGATGATGATGGCGTTGGAGGCGTCGGCCAGGACGACGTCGGTCTCGTTGATGGCGCCAACGGCGGAGTGGATCGTGTTGATGCGCACCTCGGACTGGTCCATCTTGTCGAGCGAGTCCTGAAGGGCCTCGATGGAGCCCTGGACGTCGGCCTTGATGATCAGGTTGAGCTCCTTGACCTCGGCGTCGGCGATGGTCTCGAAGAGGTTCTCGAGCGTCACGTGCTTCACGCGGCTCTGCTCCTCGATACGGGCCTTGAGCGAACGCTCGTCGGCCAGTGCACGAGCCTCGCGCTCGTCCTCGAACACACGGAACTCATCGCCGGCGTTGGGGACGGACTGCAGGCCCAGGATCTCGACGGCGTCGGAGGGACCGGCCTCGGTGACGGCGTTGCCCTTGGGGTCGAGCATGGCGCGGACGCGGCCATAGGTGAGGCCGGCGACCAGCGTGTCGCCCACGTGCAGGGTACCGCGGGTCACGAGCACGGTGGCAACCGAGCCGCGGCCCTTGTCGAGCTTAGCCTCGAGGACGTTGCCCGAAGCGAAGGTGTCAGGGTTGGCCTTGAGCTCGAGCACGTCGGCCTGGAGCAGGACGGTCTCGAGCAGGTCATCGATACCGATCTTCTGCTTGGCCGAGATGTTGACGAACATGTTCTGTCCGCCCCACTCCTCGGGGATGATGCCGTACTCGGTGAGCTCCTGGCGCACGCGATCGGGGTTGGCGCCCGGCTTATCAATCTTGTTGACGGCGACGACGATGGGTACGCCGGCGGCCTTGGCGTGATTGATCGACTCGATGGTCTGGGGCATGACGCCGTCGTCGGCAGCCACGATCAGGATGACGATGTCGGTCACCTTGGCGCCGCGGGCACGCATGGCCGTAAAGGTGGCGTGACCGGGGGTATCGATGAAGGTGATCTTGCGGTCGTTGATCATGACCTGCGAAGCGCCGATGGCCTGCGTAATGCCGCCCGCCTCGCCGGCAGCGACGCCGGTGTGACGGATGGCGTCGAGCAGCGAAGTCTTGCCGTGGTCGACGTGGCCCATGACGGTGACGACCGGGGCACGCGGCTTAAGGTCGGCGGGATCGTCGTAGAACGAGAAGGTGTTCTCCTCCTCGGGGGTGATGATCTTGATCTGACGGCCCAGATCGTCGGCAACGAGCTCGACGAGGTCGTCGGACATGGACTGCGTCATGGTAAGCGGCGTGCCCAGCAGGAACAGGCGCTTGATGATGTCGTTGGCCGGAACGTCGAGCGCCTCGGCGAGCTCCTGGACGGTGACGCCCTGGGAGACCTTGATGGCATCGAGCTCCTCGGGGTTCACGCCCTGGGCCAGCGCCTCCTCTATCTTGCGCTCTTCCTGAGCCTTTGCGGCCTCGCGCTCGCGCTTCTCCTTGCGCTTTTTGCGGCGACCGGTGGACTCGCGAGAGGCCTCCTCGACGGCGGCACGAGCCTCCTCGAGCACCTTCTCGCGGCTGTACTCCTCGGCCTCGCGAGCCATGCGGCTGTAGTGGTCCTCTTCGTTGTTGTGACCGCCCTTGCGCTTCTTGCCCTTGCCCTGCTTGTCGGGGTTGGGGAAGTCCATGCCGGCAGCGACGTTGTTGCTGGCGTTGGTGCGATGGCTGTGCGGGCGGTTCTCGGAGGCGTTGCGCTCGGAGTTGTTGTCGGAGGCGTTGCGATCATTACGACGGCCACCGCGACGGTCGTTGTTGCCGCCACGACGGTTGCCGCGCTCGGCGGCGCGCTCGGCCTTGGCCTTCTCCTCGGCGTCCTTCTTCTCCTTGAGCACGGTCTCCTGTGCGGCGATCTGGTCGAGCAGCGAACGGAAGCGCGAACCGGAGTCGGAAGCGGGAACGGCGCGGCGCTGGGCCTCGCGAGCAGCCTCCTCCTTCTCGCGGGCAAGGCGCTCCTGCTCGGCCTTCTTCTTAGCCTCGGCCTCGGCGCGGGCGGCCTCCTCGGCAGCCTGGGCGGCTGCGAACTGACGGCGCTCCTCCTCGCGAGCCTTCTCGGCAGCGATGCGCTCGCGCTCTGCCTCGGCAGCGCGTGCTGCCTCCTCGGCGGCAGCGGCCTGCTCCTCGGCCTGCTTGGCGGCCTCGACTTCCTGGGCGCGGGCCTCGATCACCGAGGCGAGCTGCTTGCGGACCATAGCGACGTAGGCGTCCTCCAAAGCGGAGGAAGCGGACTTAGCGGGAATCTTCATTTCGGCGAGATGACCCATCAGTTCCTTGGAGGTCATGCCGAACTCTTTGGCCAGGGTGGACACACGGACTTTTGCCATATGACTTCACCTACCCTTTCTGGCACCTTGGGTGCCTAGAGACTGAACGAGCGTGGGGTATGCGCTGGGACCTGCCCGGCGCGACCGCGCGCTAGATCAGGTCCTCCGCATCATCGAAGGCGTCGGTGTCGTGGACACCGCAGAAACGGGAGCCGGGACGGGCCTGGTTGCGGCACTGGATGCCGTCCTCGGACACGAACTCGCAGCGACGGACGTCCTCGTCCTCCTCGTCACCGATCAGGTCGGCGGCGGGCTCCTCGTGAACGGGAACGTTCTTGAGGATATCGGCGGCAAGGGTCTCGGACTTAATGTCGATGTGCCAGCCGGTCAGGCGCGCGGCGAGGCGGGCATTCTGGCCCTCCTTGCCGATGGCGAGCGAAAGCTGGTCGTCGGGCACGATAACGCCGGCGTAGGCCTTCTCCTCGTCGATAAGGACGCGAGTGACCTTGGCGGGCGACAGGGCGTTGGCGACGTAGACGGCCGGATCGGCATCCCACAGGATGACGTCGACGCGCTCGCCACGGAGCTCGCCCACGACAGCGCGAACACGGCTGCCCTTGGGGCCGACGCAGGCGCCCACGGGATCCAGGCGATCGTCGAGCGAATGGACGGCGACCTTGGAGCGCTGGCCGGGCTCGCGGGCAATCGACTTGATCTGGACGGTGCCCTCATAGATCTCGGGCACCTCCTGCTCAAACAGACGACGCATGAGCTCGGGGTGGGTGCGGGAGATGACAATCGGCGGACGGCTGTGCTCGCCACGGACCGGCTGCAGGTTGGAGTTGGGGTCGCGAACGTCGATGATCACGGCCTTGATGTGCTGGTTGTGCAGGTAGCGCTCGCCCATCGGACGCTCGTTGCGCTCGTTCTCGTAACGGCGCTGGTCGAAGTGCGGAAGCTCGGCCTCGACGCCCTCGCGAATCTTGACGATCGTGAAGTCGGGCGTGGACTGCAGCACGGTACCGCTGATGAGGTCACCGATGCGGCCGGAGAACTCCTCGTAGATCTGCTCGCGGGCGGAGTTGCGCACGATGGCGTTAATCTCGGCCTTGGCGTGCTGGGCGGCGATGCGGCTCGTGTTCTTGGGGGTGACGTCGATCTCCTCGAACTCGGTGAAGTTGCCCTCCTCGTCCATGGAATCGTCGATCGGCTCCAGACGGTAGACGTAGATCTTGCCGGTGGTGCGGTCGATGGTCACCTTGGCGCCCCACTCAAGATGCAGGATCTCGGCATAGCTCTTGGCGAGCGACTGCTCCAGGCGGTCGATCAGGTAGAGCTGGTCGATGTGCTTTTCCTGGCAAAGCTCCATCAGGGCGGACATCATGTCGGATGCTGCCATCTTACTTTCCTTCCTTCGCGGGCTTGAAGTCATAGGTGGGCTTCAACTTGCACTTTTTAACATCAGAGAAATCGAGGGTAACGGACTCGCCGTCCTCGAGCTCGAGGGTCACGTTCGTCTCGGTGGCGGCGGCAATCTTGCCGGCGTACTTGCGACGGCCCTCGGTGGCGGTGGAGGTGAGCTCGCAGTTCTCGCCCACAAAGCGGGCAAAGTCACGCGGGCGGCGCAGCGGGCGCGCCATACCCGGGCTCGACACCTCGAGCGTATAGCTCGAAGAGATGGGGTCGAGCTCCTCAATCACATCGCCGACCCATTTGGTGTTGGCCGTGACGTCATTGAGCGACAGGCTCTGACCCTCGGCACCCTCGATACGCACACGCACGCAGGGGGCCTTGGTGGCACCCACGAGCTCAACGTCGACGATGTCGACATCGTGCTGGGGAGCAACGGCCTCGAGCGCGTCGATGATCGCCTGCTCGGTCTTGGTCTTGACCATTGCGGCACCTCCATCCATACAAAAAAGAAGCGGGGCCGAAACCCCACTTCTTTCAATTACAACTTCATTTGCAAGCAAACTATACCAATACCTGCACAAACGTGCAACCACAACACAAACCCGCAGGTCAGCGTGAGCACAGGTTCTCCACAAGAAATGGATAATTGGGTGTTGTCGCAAGTATCCATAACCAAAGCGAGGGGCGACTCCCTGCGGAATCGTCCCTCGCTTTTTCATGTCAGCTATGCGCGCAGCGCTTACTTGACCACCAGGTTAACCAGCTTGCCGGGCACACAGATGGCCTTGACGACCGTCTTGCCCTCGAGCCACTTGGCGACGGCGGCCTCGGCGGCAGCCTGCATATCCTCATTGGAGGCATCGCGGGCAACGTCGACGCGGCCGCGGACCTTGCCGAGCACCTGCACGACGATCTGCACCGTGTCCTCGATGGACTCGGCCAGGTCGAACTCGGGCCAGGCGGCGGTGTAGGCGTTGCCCTCGCAGCCGAGCGCCTCGTGCCACAACTCGTCGGCCCAGAACGGGCAGATGGGGGCAAGGACGCTCACGATGTCCTTGGCCACGCCGTAGCACAGAGCCTTGTCACGGGAAGCGCCCTCGGTGGCGTTGAGGTAGGCGCTCGCCGCGTTGACGAGCTCCATGACGGCCGAGATCGCGGTGTTGAACTGGCCGCGGTCGAAGTCCTCGGTGCACTTGGCGATGGTGCGGTGACGCTCGCGATAGAGCTTCATCGCGGTCTCATCGAGCGCGGACTTGTCAAAGGCAACGTTGACGTCGCCAGACTGGACGAGCTGCCACACGATACGCCAGGCGCGCTTAATGAAGCGGTTGGCGCCCTCGACGGCCTTGGGATCCCAGTCGAAGTCCTTCTCGGGCGGGGCGATAAACAGGATCGCCAGACGCATGGTGTCGGCGCCGTAGGGCTCGATGACCGAGCTCGGGGGCACGACGTTGCCCTTGGACTTGGACATGGTGTCGCCGTTCTCGTCCTTGACCATACCCTGGCACAGCAGGTTGGTGAAGGGCTCGTCAACGCTCAGCAGGCCGAGGTCGCGCAGGGCCTTGGTAAAGAAGCGGCTGTAAAGCAGGTGCAAAATGGCGTGCTCGATGCCGCCGATGTAGTTATCGACGGGCATCCAACGGTCGGCCGCCTCGCGGGAGAAGGGCAGCTCTGTGTTGTGCGGGTCGGTATAGCGCAGGTAATACCAGCTGGAGCAGGTGAAGGTGTCCATGGTATCGGTCTCACGTTTGGCCGGGCGACCGCAGACCGGGCAGGTGGTCTCGTAGAACTCCTTGCACTCGGCGAGGGTCTCGCCGGCACCCAGGTCCAGGTTCTCGGGCAGCGTCACCGGCAGCTGGTCCTCGGGCACGGGCACGATGCCGCAGTGCTCGCAGTGGATGGCCGGGATGGGGTTGCCCCAGTAACGCTGGCGGCTGATGAGCCAGTCGCGCAGACGGAACTCGACCTTGCGACGGCCGCAGCCCATGGCCTCGAGGTCGGCCACGATGGCAGCCTCGCCCTCGGAGTGCTTGCCGCCGCGCATGCCGGTGTACTTGCCGGACTGGACAAGCGTGCCCTCGGCAGCGTGGGCGCAATCCCAGTCGACGGTCTCGGCATGGAAGGTATCGATGGTCTCGCCACTAGCCTCGACGGCAGCACGATCGTCATCGTCCAGGATGATCGGCACAATAGGCAGGTCGTACTTGCGGGCAAACTCAAAGTCGCGCTGGTCGCCACAGGGAACGGCCATGACGGCGCCGGTGCCGTAGTCGGCAACGACATAGTCGGCAACCCACACGGGGACCTTCTCGCCGTTGACGGGGTTTACCACGTAGCGGCCGGTAAAGGCACCGTGCTTCTCGAGGGTGCCCTGGGCACGCTCGACGGCAGAGATATGCTTAGAGTCCTCGACGATCTTGGTCACGGCCTCCTCGTACTCCGTGCCCTCGACGAGCTCGTGCAGGCGCGCATACTCGGGAGCCAGGACAAAGAAGGAGACACCGAAGAGTGTGTCGGCTCGCGTGGTGAAGACGGTGATCTTACCCTCGTCGCCCTCGATGGGCTCGCCATCCTTGTCGCACAGGGTAAAGTCGACCTCGGCGCCCTCGGAGCGGCCGATCCAGTTGGCCTGCATCTGCTTGACGCGCTCGGGCCAGCCGGGGAGCTTCTCCAGATCGTCGAGCAGCTCCTGGGAGTACTCGGTGATCTTGAAGTACCACTGCTCAAGGTCGCGCTTCTCGGGCTCGGTGCCGCAGCGCCAGCACTTGCCCTCGGTGACCTGCTCGTTGGCCAGAACGGTCTTACAGGTGGGGCACCAGTTGACCGGGTTCTTCTTACGGTAGACCAGGCCCTTTTCCCACATCTTCTCAAAGATCCACTGGCCCCAGCGGTAGTAGTCGGGGCTGCAGGTCTTGACCATGCGATCCAGATCGTAGGAGAAGCCCATGCGCTTCATCGTGGAAAGCGCCTGATCCATGTTCTTATACGTCCAGGCGGCAGCCTGCGTGTTGTGCTTGATGGCGGCGTTCTCGGCAGGCAGGCCAAAGGCGTCAAAGCCGATGGGGTGCAGCACGTCGTAACCGCGCATGCGGGCCTGACGGGCCATGGCATCGCCGATGGTATAGTTGCGCGCGTGGCCCATGTGCAGGTCGCCCGACGGATACGGGAACATCTCGAGCACGTACTTCTTGGGCTTGCTGTCGTCGGTGTCGACGGCAAAGAGGTTGGAGTCCTCCCAGGCCTTCATCCACTTGGACTCAATGGCCTGCGCGTCGTAGGCAGGGATCTCGTCCTTATGATCTGTGCAATCGCACATATCAGCTCCTTTGTTAGCTGGGTTGGGGCGGGGCGTTCTTACCTTTACTCGCTGCTGCGGACAGTCCTGCTCGCACGAAGAGCACATTAAGTGCTCTTCGGCTCGTGCGGAACTTGCAGCGAGCAAAGGTAAGAACGCCCCGCCACATCGTTAACTCGCATGATGATAGCAAATACAACAAGCGAGATGCCTGCAACTTACAGGCATCTCGCTTTATCTAAATAACGTGGTTGTGAATCAACCGCTATCTGTTATCCGCCCAAGCATGGTCGGGTTTTCCAAGTGCCGCAGATTGCCATGAAAGAGGAGCGACGCGTACTTTGGTACGCGAGCGACGGTTTGAACGGCAAGGTGCGGTGCTTGGGAAAGCCGCTTAGCGGTAGCTGACGCTTTGCTGCGAATCCTTCACGACTACGTCGTGGGCGCCGCCTTCGACGATTGAGGTGGAGCTTACCAGGGTCAGGCGTGCCTTTTCCTGGAGCTCGGGGATCGAGAGGGCACCGCAGTTGCACATCGTGGACTTGACCTTATAGAGCGTGCCGCCCACGCCGTCCTTGAGGGAACCGGCGTAGGGAACGTAGGAGTCGACGCCCTCGACGAAGCTGAGCTTCGCGGCGCCGCCCAGGTCGTAGCGCTGCCAGTTGCGAGCACGCGCAGAACCCTCGCCCCAGTACTCCTTCATGTACTGACCGTTGACGTTGACGCGCTCGGTCGGGCTCTCGTCGAAGCGCGCGAAGTAGCGGCCCAGCATCATAAAGTCGGCGCCCATGGCAAGGGCGAGCGTCATGTGGTAGTCGTAGACAATGCCACCATCGGAGCAAACGGGCACGTAGACACCGGTCTCCTCGTAGTACTCGTCACGGGCGCGGCAGACGTCGATCAGCGCAGTGGCCTGGCCACGGCCGATACCCTTGGTCTCGCGGGTGATGCAGATGGAACCGCCGCCGATACCGACCTTAATGAAGTCGGCACCGCAGTCGGCCAGGAAGCGGAAGCCCTCGGCGTCGACAACGTTACCGGCGCCGACCTTGACGTCCTCGCCGTAGTTGGCGCGGATCCACTCGATAGTGCGCTTCTGCCACTCGCTGAAGCCCTCGGAGGAGTCGATGCACAGAACGTCGGCACCGGCCTCGATGAGCAGCGGCACGCGCTCAGCATAGTCGCGGGTGTTGATACCGGCGCCGACCATGTAGCGCTTGTCGCCATCGAGCAGCTCGTTGGGGTTGGTCTTGTGGCTGTCGTAGTCCTTGCGGAAGACGATGCCCATGAGGTGATCGTTGTCGTCGACGATGGGAAGGGCGTTGAGCTTGTTGTCCCAAATGACGTCGTTGGCAACCTTGAGGCTGATGTTCTTGTCGCCCACGATGAGCTGCTCACGCGGGGTCATGAACTCGGAGACCTTCGTCTGGTGGTCATCGCGGCTGGGGCGATAGTCACGGCTGGTGACGATGCCCAGGAGCTTACCCTTGGGAGTGCCGTCGTCGGTAACCGGCATGGTGGAGTGACCGGTCTTCTCCTTGAGTTCGATGACCTGTTCCATGGTCATATCGGGGGTCAGCGTGGAATCGGACTGAACGAAGCCAGCCTTGTGATCCTTGACGGCCTTGACCATAGCGGCCTCGGACTCGGCGCTCTGGGAACCGTAGATGAAGGACAGGCCGCCCTCGGTAGCGAGCGCGACACCCATGTCGACGCCCGAGACGGACTGCATGATGGCGGAAACCATGGGGATGTTCAGGGTGATTGCCGGCTTCTCGCCGCGCTTAAAGCGGGTTAGCGGCGTCTTAAGAGAAACGTTGTTGGGGATGCACTGCGAGGACGAGTAGCCAGGGACCAGCAGATACTCCGAAAACGTGTGGGACTCACCGGGAAAGAACGTAGCCATGTTTCTCCTTTTTCCATGCGACCGGTCGGCTGCAGGCCTCATAGGACCCAGCCCAACCTTGGGCGCCCAATACTGGGGAAGTATCTTAACGCACTTTGACTGCTACAATGCATGATTTAAGAAGAGCACACGAGGGTTTGACGCAGGCTTTGCGTTTGCCCAGCAAACACTTTAGCGGGGAGACGTGGAGCGTATGGAGTACAAGACGACGGCAAAGTTGGTCATTCAAGCGTGCGACAAGGATTTGCCGGGCGTGTTTGGTCACGGCTGCGTCTTGCTGCTGCAGGGTATTGCCCGCGAGCACTCGCTCAACCGCGCCGCCAAGAGCATGGGCATGGCGTACTCCAAGGCCTGGCGCATCGTGAATGAGGCCGAAGGACAGCTGGGCTGCAAGCTCATCGAGCGCGACGGCGCGCGCGGATCCACGCTCACGCCGGCCGGCGAGCGTGCCATCGAGGCCTACGAGACGCTGCAGGGCGAGATCAACAACGTCATCGCCACCAAAGCCAACGACCTCATCGCCAGTATCAAAAAGTAGCTAATTTGGGACGGTGCTTTTTTAGCTGCACAACCCCTTCTCATAAGTTGCGGTGAAATAGGGACTGTTTATGCGGTTAAAGCCGTAAATCAATCCATATTTCACCGCAACTTATGGAGTCGAGGATGATTTAGCTAGTTGCGGAGGGCGTTGTCTAGGGTGGCGGCCACGATCAGGGGGTCGTCGGTGCCGGCGAAGAGGCGAATGGTGCTCCCCTGCTTGCCGCGTGGAGCCGAAAGGCGCGTTGTTGCGCCGCCGGCGGGCGATGTGCGGAATTCGTCTGGCAGTATGCTGAAGAATTCGCACGCGGTGTAGTCAATCAGGTCAAACTCAACTGCCGGGCCAAAGCCGTGCTCGAGGATTCCCGTTGCAACCGCGTGGTCGGGATGCGAGGTCAGCCCGGGATAGCGCACGCCGTGCACCATCTCGTTCGCGGCCAAATACTCGGCCAGCGCACGGGCGCGGTCGAAATGTGCCTGCATGCGGGTGTCGAGCGTGTCGAGCCCACGCTCTAGAACCTCGGCCTCATCGGAGGACAAGTCGAGCGCGGCCAATCCGCACCCCTCGATCAGCGCATGCGCGCACTCGGCAGCGGCATCCACACGATGGCGCTTGAGCTGCGAGCGCGCGACCGAGGCGGCTACGAGCTTACGCGGAGCCTTACCGGCACACACGCGGTCGAGCGCCTCGAGCGACAGCGCAGCACCCAGCCGCAGCGGATCGCAGCCAAAGACGTCAGCCACGGTGTTGTCCACAACCAGCAGCGCATGCGTCTCACGAGCCGCACAGCCCAGAGCGCGAAGATCGGGCACACGCAGACCAAAGCCACCGATTGAGTTCACAAACCACCACAGGTGCGGCCCCTCGACCTCAAACGAAGCATCAAAGCCCTTGGACGCGGCAACAAAAGCATCGACGGACGGCGAGCCCACCAGCACAACGTCGCAGCCATCAAAGCCGCGCGCAAACGCTTCGGTAAAGTCATCCGCAAAGGCCACCAGGCGGTCACCGGGACACACGATTCCCAGCAGCGACAGCGCCGCCGGAACATGCGGAGCCGCAACAAGACGCGACTCACGCGCGCTGGCCCTCAAAGCCCAAGCCCCTTCCAGCTGCTGTGCGCCCATACGGTACCTTCCTTTCAAAACAAAAACCCACGATGCGGGTGTTCCCCGCATCGTGGGCAACGGCTGCAGTATAGCGCCGATGGGCGATCGCGCACCTAGATGTTGAGCGTGTGGTAGGTCACGCTCGCACCCGGGGCGTCAACGGTCACGCCATAGGCCTCGGGATAGATGCGCGTCGAAAACACGAGCGAGCCATCATTCACAAACACCTCGACCGACGAGACATCGCCAACAATGCGCACGTTGCGCACCTCGTCGACGGGCTCCCAGCGCACGGTACGACCGCAGCCGGCAGAAGCGCGACCCTCATCGGTAAATCGCATCTCAAAACGCGAGGGCAGTTCGCCCTCGGCGGGCACAAACGCCAGCTTCAGCTCGCCATCAACGGTCGCGGTAAACGCGCCGTCGACACCGTCGACAACAACGTCAAAGCAGGTATCGCCGGCACCCTCCAACGAGCCCGCCCCCACACGCACCGAGGCATAATGGTGCTCGATCTCGCGCACCGGCTGCTGCAGCACCACGCCGCCGGCACCGGCTGTAAGCTCACGCGGCACCGTCATGCAGTGCTGCCAGCCGCACACCACGGTGGGTGCGTTGCCATAGGTCGGCTCATCGGGCATGCCCATCCAGCCGATTAGAATGTGGCGACCGTCCTCGGACGTAAACTCCTGCGGAGCATAGAAGTCAAAACCGGCGTCCCACAGACGGAACTCCCCCAGCTCATAGGCACCGTCACCACCAGTGATGTCGCCCGTTACAGGCATGAAGCCAGCGGCATACACATTGCCGCGGTCCCAACGACCGCCCTCAAGGCCCTGAGGCGAGAATGACAAAAATGCAGCGGTATCGCCATTCGCACCGAGCTCGATATAGCCGGGGCATTCCCACATAAACCCAAAGCGCTCGGGCGCACACACGCGGGTCTCGAGCTCCCAACTAAGCATGTCGGCCGAGCCATACACCAAGATCTCGCCAACATCGCGACCGGCGCCCTCGCCATGCATGGCGCAAAAACGGCTCTCGACGTGCGGCCCGTCAACTCGACGACGCGCACCCAGCACCATGTGGTAACGCCCATCATCATCGCGCCACACCTTGGGGTCACGCACGTGGCAGGTCAAATCCTCGGGATAATCCTCAGACGCCAGCACCACGCGCTTTTGGCTGAACGTCTGTCCATCGACACTCTCGACATACACGGTGTCGGCGCGACGGCCGGAGTTGACATAGTCAAAGACGCCGTCCGCATCGGGGAGCTTAACGTTGCCGGTATAGAGCACGCGAATGCGACCGTCCTCGACCAATGCCGAGCCCGAATACACGCCATGGCAGTCGAACGGCTCGTCGGGAAGCAGCGGCGCGCCAACATATTCCCATTTCATAAGGTCGCGGCTCGTGGCATGACCCCAGGCCTTAACGCCGCCCTCAACATCAAACGGAGCATATTGAAAATAAGCGTGGAACACGCCGCCCGCCTGGCAAAGACCGTTGGGGTCGTTGAGCCAACCCGCCGGCGGCATAATGTGGAAGTGCTGGCCATACGCGCCATGACCGCACTCAGAGGCGGCAGCGTCAACAGCGGCAACCAGCTTTGCAAGGTCGCGACCAAGCGCATTAGACATATCAAAGTCCTAACGGATCGAAAGTAACAAGGCACCAGAGATCGGTACCAGATACGGGAAACGCCCGCGAGCATACAGCCCGCGGGCATCCCCTCAATCAAAAGCTCTTAGGCCTGCTCGGAAGCCTTGAGCTCGTCCTTGTACAGGACGAACGAGACGGCAAAGGAAACCAGCGCGGCGATCGCAAACATAATCGCGTACTGCACAGGCTGGGCCAGGCACAGCAGGATACCGAAGATACCCGTAACACCCGTGCCGGAGGCAGCCAGCGAAGTGAGCGCGCAGACCAGGGCACCGCAACCGCCGCCGATGCAGCCGGCGATGAAGGGCTTAAAGAAGCGCAGGTTCACACCAAAGATGGCAGGCTCGGTAATGCCCATGAAGGCGGACAGGGCCGAAGGAAGCGCCAGACCCTTGATCTTGGCATCGCGGGTCTTAAAGGCAACGGCGAGCGCGGCACCACCCTGGGCGATGTTGGCAGCGCTGGCGATGGGCAGCCAATAGGTCACACCGTACTGAGCGAGCTGGCCCAGATCGATGGCGGTGTACATCTGGTGGATACCGGTAACGACCGTGGGGGCATAGAACAGGCCGACGATAAAGGAACCGATGCCAAAGGGCAGGGTGAGCAGGGCCTGAATCAGACCGAGAATGGCGTTCTCGGCCCACACGAAGATGGGGCCGACGGCAACGAGGGTCACGAGCACGGTCACGAACACCGAGACGAGCGGGGTCACAAAGAGGTCGAACATCTCGGGAACGATCTTGTGCAGGCGCTTCTCGAGGAAGGCCAGAATAGCGCAGGCGATGACGATGGGGATAACGTGGCCTTGATAACCGACCCACTCAAAGCTGTACACACCGGGGATGACGTTGACCATGGTCTGCACGCCCTCGGAGGCAACCGTGTAGGCGCTCTGCAACGAGGAGTTGATGAACGCACCACCGACGACGGCACCCAGATACGGGTTGGCTCCAAAGGTCTTAGCGGCGGAGTAACCGATCAGGATCTGCAGGATGCCAAAGGACGTCCCCGAGACCAGGTCGGCAATCTTGTAGATAAAGTTATTGGTGTCGAGCGCGATAAAGCCGTTGGAGGCCATAAAGTTGAGGGCACTCATAATGCCCAGCAGCAGGCCCGAAGCCACGATGGCGGGGATGATGGGGACAAAGACGTCGCCGAGCACCTTAATGGCACGCATAAAGATGTTCTGCTGCTGCGCCGCGGCCTCCTTGACCTCGGCCTTGGTGGCAGCCTCGACGCCGCTGAGCGCAATGAACTCGTCGTAGACCTTATTGACGGTGCCGGTGCCAAAAATAATCTGGAGCTGGCCCTGGGCCTCAAAGACGCCCTTAGCGCCGTCGATATTCTCGAGGGCCTCCTTGTCGACCTTGGCGTTATCGGCAATCACCAGGCGCAGACGCGTGGCGCAGTGTGCGGCCGAAACAACGTTGCCGGCGGCACCGATGTTGTCGAGCACCTCTTGGGCTGATTTGCGGTAGTCCATGACTTCCCTTTCCTCCAACGGGCGAATTTGCACCCGGCCATCTTTGACACTTACACTGTAATCGTTTTCAGTTTCATATGTCTGTAATCGTTTTCATAGCAGGGTGAACAGTAGGAAATAGCCGGCGAATGGTAGTTTTACGGCAAAAACAGGCGGCTCAGAGGCAGACAGACGTGCCCAGAGTCTAGACATTCATAAGCTGATGGCCGAGCTTGAGCGTCTTGAGACCGCGCTCCCCCTCCACGCCATCGAGCGTGTCGAGCAGCATGCTGGTGGCCTCGACGCCACTGGTCAGATACCCATAATGCACAGTGGGAATGCCGCCCGTCAGCGCGCGCAAAAACGCATTGTCGCCAAAACCGCTCACGCGGTGTATGCCCTCGCCCATGCCACGAACCTCATCGATGGCACGCAGCGCGCCCGCCGCCATGGTATCGGTCGCGCAGGCGATAAACGAAACATCGGGTACTTCGCCCAGCAGCTCGCGCGACGCACGATAGCCGGAATCGAGGGTAAAGGACCCGCGGCGAATCAGCTCGGGATCGAGCACAACACCCGCGGCGCGCAATCCGGCCTCAAAACCGCGACGGCGGTCATAACCAGCCGCGCGGTCTTCTTCGGTAACTCCAATGTAGGCGATCTTGCCATCTACCCGACCAGCGAGCGCCTGGCCCAGCTCAAAGGCAGCCTCGTAATCGTCGTGATAGACGCACGCCGCGCCCTCGACGTTTTGGCCGATCAGCACAATGGGCACGCGGCACGACTCAATCGCCCGGCGATGCTCATCGGTGACCATGGTCGCCACCAGCACAATGCCATCGACCGGATGGTTCTGGAACAGGTCAAGATACTCGAGCTCACGATCAGCCGCGTTGTCGGTATTGGCAAGCAGCATCTGATAGCCACGGCGACCGAGCACCTGGCCAATGCCGGCGGTAATGCGGCTTACGGATTCCGAGTTGATTTTAGGCACGATGACGCCGATGAGCTTAGTGGAGCCGGTACGCAGCGCGCGAGCCTGGCTGGACCGCACGTATCCGGTCAGCTCAATCGCTTGCTTAATGCGCTCGGCCTTATCCGCCGAGATATACCCACCGTTGAGGTAGCGCGAGACGGCGGCGCTCGAAACGCCGGCCAGCTCGGCCACATCTTTCATCTTTACCACGAGCACCCCTGTCATTGAAATCGCTTACACAATGATACCCAACCCATACCGGCAAATTGAGCAAATGGGGCGAGCCACATGGATCATTTCAACAGCCCAGGTCAAGCAAACGTCAGCGAGCGCGCAGGCGCCGTGGCGAGGTGCCGCGAAAGAGGAGCGACGCGTACTTCATGTACGCGAGCGACGGTTTGAGCGGCAGATCGCCCGGCAGATGCCCGCGCAGCGTCGAGCGGTCCGACGTTTGTTAAAACGCCGGAACAAAGTTAGCCGTGGTACTCGCCGTTGTACTGGATGAGCGTCAGGTCCTCCACGCCGTCGAGCGTGCGAATGGCGTCCGCATAGGGCATGTCAACGCCGTCCGAGAACACCTCGACGGCCATCTCCACCTTGCCACCGCGCATAGTCTTGGACTTGACGGAGAACTTGGTGCGCCCAAATGCACGCACAATGTCGTCGCCCGTGGTCTGACCCGTATAGTGGATAACCATCATGTACACGCGCGCCTTGTCCTGGTGCGTAGCGAAGCCGGCGATCATCACGACGATCACCACTGCCGCAAGCCCTACGAGCGCGTACATGCCGGCGCCCGCTGTGATACCCGTGGTAATGGACCAAAACAGATACAACAGGTCGAGCGGATCCTTGACCGCCGTTCGGTAACGGACGATAGACAGAGCACCGACCATACCGAGCGAGATGACCACGTTGGTCGAGATCGCGAGCGTCACCATGCAGGTGAGCACGCACATGCCCACAAGCGTCACGGCAAAGCTGCGCGAGTACACCACGCCGGTAAAAAAGCGCTTGTACACGTAGTAGATCAGGATGCCCATGGCGAGCGCCACGAGCAGCGACAGACCGATCTTGGCAGGGTCGACCTGGCCAAACGCCTCCAAGACGGAGTTCTTGAAAAAGTCCCTGGTGCTCATGGTCTAAATATCCCCTCGGTTCTCAAAATCCGATTCCCAGTAATTAAATCCGCGCAGGTAGGCAGTCTTTTCGTAACACAGGCAGTACTTGGAGACAGCCGTGAGCTCCGCCGCGCCCGGCGGTACCATATCGCGCACCAGCTGCGGGCAAAACTCGGTAAACTTAACCTCCATCACCAGCTTGCCCGGCTCCAGCACGGGCAGCGCGGGCAGGGTCGCGTCAAAGATATCGAAACTTCCCACAGCCGCGCGCACGTTCATGTCAAACGTGATGCGTACGGTGCCCTCGTCCATCACCCACGGCTCGCGCTCGTAGTCCACGATGGTACGCGGGCGCATCATATTGCAGATGCACTCGATGTAGAACTCGCGACAGAGCGGATAGGGACTCCTCAGCAAAAAGTCGTAATCGCCGGCCAGGATCTGCTCAAACTCACCGCGCGTGAGCGGCGCGTCCTCCTTATAGATCCAGCTGCCGTACTTCTTTTTGCGCTCGAGCTTAATCACCTTGTCGCTGCCGTTATAGATGCGCACGCGATACTTTTTGCGCATGAGAATACCGGCATCTTTTTCCTCGTAGGCCGAGTTGCAGTAGTCGTCAAAGTACAGGCTGCGAATGGTGTAACCGCCCGCCCGCGCATGCTTGTCCAGCTTAAAGACCGGCGCCATGCGGCAGGCCAGCGCAGCGTGCTCGCCCTCGTTGATGAGGTACTTGAGCTCGTGGCGGTAACGCTCCTGCGTGGTACGCGCGGGAGGTGCCGCCAGGCGCTCGAGCAGCGCGCTAGCCCTCCTCATACGTGTCCTCCACGACCTTACCGCCGTCCTGCACGTAAAAACACTTCATGCCGTACTGCTTGCCGCCGTCGGTCACATAGTAGTCAAACGCATCTTGCGTATAGCCGTCGGAGTTGGTGGCACGCACGCGCACAAAGTACTGGCCGGTATCGGGCGCATCGCACGTTACCTCCGGCAGCAGCACGTCCTCGGCCTTAAAGATCACGTCAGTAATGGCGTAATCACGCGCAAGCTCCACGGTATAGCGAATGTCGCGCGCCTTAAAGTCGTAGGACGCATCCCAGTTGATGCGCAGCTTACCGTTATCGATCTGCGGCACGCCAATGTAGAACGGCATGGGCTTCTTATAGCTCTCGCGATAGCTCTTATAGTTCTCCTCGATCTCGGAAGGAATCGCCGCAGCGATTTGCTCGTATTGATCCTTGGTGACAGGCAGATTGTCGATATCGGGCGAAGCAAAGACCAGGGATTCGGTAACCTCGCGATAATGATTGATCATCTTGGCCAGACGTTCCTCGGTCAAATACGAGCGCAAGTCCTTGACGGCACGGTCGAGTTCGCTGCGGAACGACTTGCTGCGCAACGCGCGGTTAAACAGCACGTTGCCCCAGTAGTTGCTCACGCCGCGCTCCCAGCTCGCATAATCCGAGAATCCCGTCAGGCTCAACTCGAGCTTGCGCAGCATGCCGTCGTTATCCCAATCCAGGATGTACCAGACCTTGGAGTTAAGCGGGCTGTACAGATAGCAGTTACGGTTCTGCGTATCGCAATTGCCCGTCAAGATCTGAAACGCCATCCAATAGACCAAGTTCTCGGTATCGAAATAGGTGTCGAGCACATCGTCGATCTTTTGCGTATCGTCGTTGAGCGCATCGAGCATCTCGATTAACTTGGCATGGTCTGAATCGCCCTTAATCTCGAGCATGCCCTCAAACGCCGTCTGGTTATAGTCGGGGTCATCGGTGAGCTTAATGGTGTCTTCGAAGCGATGGAAATCGAAGCTGTTCACCTTATAGAGATGCCCGCTCTTATCCAAACCGTGGGCCTTAAGCGCCGTCTTATTGAGCTGCTCGACCTGCGTAAACAGACCGTAGTCCTCAAAGGTGTCGTTAGTTTTTTCGGTCTGGTCGCACACCCACAAGTGCACAAACTGCGTGCGCAGGCCCATCATCTGGGGAATCCCACGGATCAGATCGTAGGCCATCTTGTTACGAAAGCGCATGCCCTCGCCCATGTGCTTGTTAAGCGCAATCGCGCGCTGCTGACGCCACGTGCCCTTGCCCTTTTTGAGCTCCACCTTGTAGTTCTTTTGCGTATAAGTACTCGACGTCTGGCCGCGCACCTGCACGGTAGCATTGGGCGTTTCCTCGCCATAGCCAACCTCGCCTGCCACTGGGCCGTCTTCGTCGCCCGGCTGCAGCAGGCCCATAACCTGATAGCGCGTCACGCCCATGTCGGCATAGTCGTAGACCGAGTACGTATTGATCTCGGCCCAGCTATGGTCGGTATTCTCGGAGCTGTTGCCGCGAGAGACTGTCAGGTACATACATACGATGCCCGAGTCATCGTAGACCTCGTACAGCTCATCCTTGTCGCGAAGGTGCTTGGTCTCGTTAGACGCATCGGCCTTTTTAATCTTGTCCTGCTTCTTGGTCTTTTTTGTCGAGGATTCGTCCTGCGAAGAGCAGCCCGAAAGCAGCAGTGTGCCGGCAGCCGCTTCAATCAAGCGGCGACGCGATATCATCCTATCGGTCATCAGGACCTCCCCAACGATTGCGATACACACGGACCACCGTGCGCTCAAACGCACCATGCGGCTCGCCCTCTAGACGCAGCTCCTCGTAGCGCTGTTCGGCACGGTCGAGCAAGCAGCCCAACTCCGTAAAGCGACCCGTCTTGTCGGTCGCCACGATGGGCTGCTGACTCAGGATACGATACGGCAAGTTGGCGGTATAGGTATCGAGCCGAATGAGCGCCACAACAAAAAACACCGCCGCGCCGAGCAAAAAGCCAAAGCCATAAAACTGCTGCGGAAAGAACAGCGAGACGATGGTCGCCAGCCCCGCCACGCCCGCGAACAGCCCAGAGGCAAGCATGGCGCCCTTGTAGTCGGTAAAGTACAGCAAGATCAGCAGAATCGTGTTGCCCACTGCATACAGGCCATAGCCCACGCACAGCGTGCGGAAATACCCGTGCATCAGATTGTTGAAGCCCAGTGGCAGGGCCGAGAGCACCGTGGTCTCGAGCGAGATGACCGCTGCCGTCACAAACAGCTGCTTGAGCGCGCAAAACCGCAGCTCCCGGTTGAGCGTGGCAAGCATTTCCTCCTCGGCCACCACGATGTCGCCCACCACGCCGCCGTCGTTAAACAGGCTGTAGTAGTCGCGGTAGCGCGGATAGAAATTGACCTCGACCGACACCACAAAGTTGACGGTCGTGACCAGAATGGTCAAAAACGCAAGCAACGCCGGCACATCATGATAGGCCGCGCCGTAAAACAGGCCTTTGACCTGCACGCCAATAGGTCCTGCCCAAATAATCACCAGGTGCGCAAAGAGTCCCAAATTGGTAAACAGGCCCGTGAGCGCGAGCGGCATAAACTGATCGAGCCAGCGCAAAAAGAGCCAGGGGCTGCGATCGCTCTGAGGAAAATACCGGTACAGCAGCACCACGTCCCAGGCGAGCATCACACCGTAGCCCAGGGCGATCGAGGCCAGCAGGCCCTCGACGGGCGGCAACCCCAGCGCCAGCGCGGCCAAGGCACACAGGCACGCCACGCCAATGGCCGCGGCAAAGCTGCACAGAATACCCCGGTAATCCTTAATGGCCGTGAGGTAGCTCATGCCGTTCCAGTTGACGATCATAATATTGAACAGCCACTGGCACAGCAGCCCCTGCAGCAGCGTGGCGCCCGAGAATAGCAAAAAGACGCCGTAGAGCACGGTGCCCACAACGAGCATGATGGCATTAGAGCCCCAAAACGAGGGCAAGACCTCTTCTTCGCGCTCGGCAAACAGCATGTCCGCCAAAAAGCGCGTGACGGGCATGGAGAAAAAGCTCGTGAGCGTAAGCGACGCCAGAAGCGTATAGGTCACCATGCACACCAGCAGGTCCTGGTTGGCACGGCCCACACCCCACAGACCACATAGCACCAAAATGCCCACCTGCAGCAGCATGCCCAGCAGCATGGGGCCCGTGCACACGATGCCGGCGTAGCCATAGGCGCGCATCGTGGCAAACAGGCCCTTGCGTCTAAACAGGCGCTTGAGCTCAAAACCGATTCCGGCCACCGGCTACTCCCCCTCTCTGGGCAGGTCAAACGCACGCGCCGTCTCGTCGTACAGCGCGCGATAGTTGGCGAGCATCTGCTCGTGTAGGTAATAGGTCGCCACGCGTCGCTGGCCGCGCTCCCCCATTTCCAGGCGGCGGGCACGGCTCGAGCACATGCGCTCCATGGCATCGGCCAAGCCCTTGCGATACATGGGCGGGCTCACGAATCCAGCCACGCCAAAGTCGTCGCCGGGGGCGCCCTCAAGCAGCTCGCGACAGCAGCCAACCTCGGTCGTCACGCAGGGGCGACGCGCGGCAAGCGACTCCAGCACGCTCAACGGCTGACCCTCTGAGATGCTCGTCAAAATGGTAAAGTCGAGCTTTTCCATGTACTCGACCACGTTGACGCGGCCGGTAAAGATCAGGTCGCGCACGCCTAATGTCTCCACCAGCGCATGGCACTCGGCGCCATATTCCTCGTCATCCACGCCGCCCATAATGTGCAGGCGCACCTTGGGCAGGCGCTCGTGCAGCTCAAAGAAGGCGTAGATCATGGTCTTGACGTCCTTGATGGGCGCCAGGCGCACCACCGCTCCAATGTCCACCCAGCCGTCATCGGGCTTTAAGGGAATGTCCTTAAAGCGGTCGAACTGGATGCCATTGGGGATGACCAGGCATTTTTCTGCATCGCAACCCATGTCGATCTGCGTTTTGCGCGCGTTGTGGAACAAACTCGTGACACGAAAAGCGCGACGGTAGATCTCCTCCGAAAGCAGGTAGAAAAAGCGGATCCAGCGGTCCTTAAACGAGGGCACCACCCAGTCGGCGCGAATGATCTCCTCCTCGCGCTCGCGGGTATAGATGCCATGCTCGGTCAGCAGCACCGGCGCATGGTGAACGCTTGAGCCCAGGCAGGCGAGCAGGCCACCGTAGCCGGTCGAGATGGCATGGTACACATCGGCCACCGGTACCTCGCTGCCCAACAGGTAGAGCACGGGCAGCAACATGGAGCGCATGGTGTGGAATGCATCGGCAAAGGGCGTATAGGGATACTCGGCCAGGCACACGTCGCGAAAGATATCCATAAACGTGCGGCTCTGCAAAAACGAGAGCGGATGCACGCGACGGCGGTGGAAGATATCAAATAACACGTCCCAGTCCGGATTGGAGAGCGACACCAGACGGCGTAGCGCCTCGCGCTCACGGTCGTTAAAACTGGCTTCGTGCTGCTCGCCCGAAAGCCGCAGGGCATCGTCTAGGAACACCTCGTGCACCTCGACCACGTTGCCGGGCAGCTCGTAGACAAACTTGCCGCGGTCGGCAGCATGCGCGCCGATCACCCACAGCACAAACTCGTGCTCGGGCATGGCCTGGATATAGCCATGCATCCAGGTAGATACGCCGCCGTGCACATAGGGGTAGCAACCCTCGAGTACCAAGCAGATTCTCATCTGTCGCCACCCTCCTTGCGCGCAATGATCACCGTCTTGTCCGTGGCTTTGACCAGGTACAGGTCGCCCGTCAGATGCGTAATCTCGCCACCCGTGACTGCGCCCGGCTCGCCATTGTTGGCACGGAACATGAGCCACGCCTCGTCGTGGAAATTACCCAGGCTGAGCGTCCAGGCATCTGCGTCTGCATCCACACTCACCGTCACGGACGAAAAGCGCTGGATGGCACCCGAGCATTCCGAACCGGTCTGGCGCCGCAGGTCGGGCGCAGACTTGGTAAGCCAGTCCAGGTAGTCGGTCAGGCCGCCCTTGTAGACTTCCCAGCCCTCCTTGGCGCCGCGATCGGGATCGAGCAGGTCGTCCGGATGCATAAAGTGCGTGCTCACGTAGTGCATGTTGAGCTCGGACACGGCTGCCAGGCGCATATAGGAATCGTCGACCATGCCGCCCGAAACAATGCGCGGCTGCTCCACAATGCCATCGCTCGCCACGCCAAACTCCTGTACGTACGGCAGGTCGGTGCCGTCCTCAAAATACGTGCTGGCGATGGTCTTAATGCGCGGAACGTCGGTGCCGATGAGCTTGCGCGCGCGGGCCGAAAGGATATTTGACGGCGGCACGTAGACCGAGCCGTGCGCGTTGGGCAGCACCTCGTCCTGGAAGGCAATAAGCTCGTTGAGAGATGCGACGAGCGTCTCCTTGTTCTTCCACGTCTTGTAATCGTACAGCGTGCCATAGTCGGTATCCCAGAGCGCCAGCGGCTGATGGTTGTAGCCGTGAAAGCCCAGCTCTCCGCCCATCTGCAGCAGCATGCCGCCAAAGTAGCGGAACTGCGTGGTATCGGCCTGGCGCGCGGGCTCGGTCTGGTTGACCGCGTCCTCGTAGTTTTCGATCATCACGCCGGTATAGCGAATGCCGTGTTTTTGCGCGAGCTTTTGCAGATCGGGCCACCAGACCTTGGCATAAAAATCGGCGACGGAAAGCCCGTAGTCGCGCTTGATGTAGGTGCCGTCGCCCGAGGGCACAGGGCTGGGAAAGTCGTCCAAATAGAACACGGCGCTGTTGATGACCGGATAGGCCGTGGCTTCACCCAGCAAGCTTATGGCCGAAGCATAGAACCCACGCATGACCTTGTCGTAGATGCCAATGTTGCACACCACGGTGTGACCACTGCCGCAATCGTTAGACCAAATGAGCGGCGTGCCCGCGTCACCGGTCTTTGCCCAGACGTGCGCCGTTTCGCGCAATGAAACCGAAAGTGAAGAATCGAAGGGATCCGAGAACTCGTAGCGCTCTCCCCCGCCCAACAAAAAGTCCTCGCTCGGAACGATACTTTCGGCTGTCGCATAGTCATATCCGGCCGATTCGATCCCAAGCTTGGAAGCAATAGCCTGCAGGCAGTTCGAGTTATCTGGCGTCATGCCCAGCATGAGTGAGCCGCCCGCACTCACCCAACTCATCAGATCGGTCAGATGCGTACCCAGCCCGTCAAGCGAGGGCATAAGCACAATCACGCGATCAAACGACGTGAGCGATGGAATCGCGTCCGCACCGTCGGTGGCAATATCAACATCGCGATGGGCGATCTTCATGTCCAGCAAAATCTGGTCGAACTGTTCCTTTACGTCCTCGACGCCAGCTTGATCGGAATCGGTAATGACCAGGCATGTGGGCTTTTGGCCAAAGATTGCCGAGGAGGCAGGCACCGCATCGTTGGCGGCAAGCATCCCCAGCTTATGCTGGCCCGCACTGTACTGCACGCCGGCACGCTCCACCAGCAGCACGGCGGCCATGGCAATAAAGACCGCCCACACCACGAGGAGTCCCATCCAACGAAAGCGGCCTGCACGGTCGCGGATATGTTGCGCCACACTCATCTGGCCTCCTCCCCGTCGCGCCAAAACGCCAACTTTTCGCGGTTGTCGGCGCTCAAATACACATGTTGCTTGTCAATCGCATCGATCACACGGTGAACCTCGACACCGTTGTGGCGCATCACGGCCAGGCGCAGGCAAAGCATCCAAACCTCCTGCTCCTCGGGCACGTCGAGCACCAGCTGGTCGGTCACGGCCTGCGCCTCGTCGATCTGTCCGACATCGGCCAGCGCCGTCGCGTATCGAATGCGCAGCTCAAGGGTATCCTCGCGCTCGCAGCGACGCGCAAGCAGGAGCGCGTACTGTTGGCGCAGAATCTGAGCCACGCGCCCCTCAGCCAAGCCCGAGCCCAAGTATTCACCAAGAAAATCGCAGTATTCGTTGAGGTTTTGCGCGCTCGGGTCAGTCTTAAAGGAACGCTCCAGCTGCTGCAGCTTAAGGTCGGACTCCTTGGAGATCTGCGCCACCGCCGTCGCGGCATAGTGCGCCACCTCAACGTCGTCGTTAAGCTTAGACGCCTGCAGCTGCGCCAGGTACGCGTCGGGCTCCTCGGTGAGCATAGAGAGCATTAGGCGGCGCCGGTATGCCGGGTCGTTGACGATAAGCGCCTCCTCGAGCGGGACCACGCCCGCATCGGCGTCACGGTCGTGCACCAGAATGCTGCGATGCAGGTCGTCGTTAAAGCGCAGCGACTCCAGCGCAGACTCTTTCAGCCCCTCGCCAAACACCGCGCTGCGGACCGATAGCAGAACCACCAGCAACGGGCCCCACAGCGGCACCAGCACTATCACAGCCAGCATGTGCCCGCGCACCGGCAGCAGGCCCAGCTTCATGAGCGTCCACAGCATCAGGCAAACCAACGCATGAATCAGCAGCAAGACGGCAGCAACGACAAGCGAGATCAAGCGACACCCCCCTCACCGTCACCGGTGTAAGAGATGTGCTGCAACAGCGCCACGATGTCCTCGCCGTCGACGGGCTCCACCGCAATATGCTTTGCGCTCAGGCGCTCGCGGATAATGGGCAGATCGCACGCCTTTGCCTGGCGCATAAGCAGGTAGAGCACGTCGCCGTCGACCAAGCCCGCCGCGTCGCTCTCGCGGATTGCCGACCCAATTGCGCCCACCAGCTCGCCGACAGGCTCCATGCCCGGTACCACGCGCAGGAGCAAAAAACTCCCCATCTTGCTATCTGCGAGCGCCTGCTCCGCCGCGAGCTCTTGGCCAAAGGCAGCCTGCTTGAGCACGCAAGTGCCGTCAACGCAGCGTTTATCCTGCGCCACCGCCTCATAGTCAAAGGCACGGCCCAGCGCGCTTTCGACCAGCCCGCACAAGATGCGGAACAGGTTTTGATAATAGAGAGTCATTTGGTTTTCGGCCGCACGACGCACAAAGATCAACACGGCGGGTGCCCCGTCGCGCTCGATCGTGTATCCAAACATGGGAAGCCCCGGCGTCAGCTCGCGGTTCACCCACAGGTTCGAACGGCCCCCGTCGCCCAAAAGAGGTGCAAGCTGCTCAAGCGTGAGCGAGCGTGCGGCATCTTCGGCAAACGCGGGACTTGCTGCCACCAGGCGTGCAAATGCCCCGCCCGAAACATGGTAGATCGCCACCGAATCGTTCTCAAGGATCTCGCCCAGAAGCTCGCAGCACTTGCGATAGATGTCGCGCGGGTTGAGCACATCGAGCTCCTGCGTCACGGCAAAGATCTTGCCAAAGCTGTCGTGGCGACCCACGATCTGGCGCCTGTACGCGCGCTTGTCCTCGATCGCGTCGTGGTAGAGCTGCGTAAGGAACGTATTGCGGTTGCGCACGAGATCGTTTTGGTCGCGCTCCGCCCTAATGGCTTCGCTGTTGCGCAGCTGCACATAGCCGCACACGGCACCCACCACAAAGCCGCAATAAACGGTAGCCAGTTGGACGGCTCGTAGAACAGACCCTGGAAGGTATAGCCGTACTGAGTAAAGTAGCTGGCTGCCAAACCCACCGACGCCAGCAGCGCCGCAACCAGGCCAAAGTCCAAGCCATACAGCGTGCCGATCAGCACCACGTAGAGCAGGCGATAATCGAGCACGTTGAGCTGGACCGATTGTGAGAACAGATGCTCCAGTACCTCGAACAGAACCCAGGCAACGCCCGTCTCTAGGCATTTAATAGGCAGCGTGCGCATTTGGATGCGGTCGATGGCGGCACGCAGCGGGTTGATCTTTTTGATGCGTCCAGCGCCCCAGCGAGCTTGAATGGTCGAGAGATCGCGCAGCAAGTCGTAGCGCTGAAACCAGCCATAGCGCACGCGAGCGACGTCGCTGGCGGGCAGGGCGTAGCCAGCAGAATCGCCATAGGCAACGGCAAGGCCGGGGAACAGCGCCCTGAGGGCGTCGCCCACCTCACCCGCCGTGTGATGGAAGGTATCGGCTACGTCGAGCGTCTCAAAGTTACCATCCCAGCTATCGAAGATACGGCGTACCAGCACCGCAAGCTCCTCGGCACACAGCAGGGGAAACGCCGCATCCTGCGCGCCCTGCAGAGCGACCGATCCGGTTGAGCACGCGTCGAACAACGGCACCAAAAACGGATCTTCCAGCGCGGCGGAGGCAGTGTACAGGAAGGGCACGCGCAGGATCTTGGTCTGAACGCCCTCGCGAGCAGCGTAGTAGCGGCACAGGTCGTTGGCTGCGCGGGCGATAATGCCCTTGCCCGTTCGCCCCGCGGCGTCGGTGGCACCCTCGGCACCCGCGGGCCCCGCTACATACAGCAGTTGGACCCGGCGACCCGCGCACGCACGAAAGACCGAGCGCAACAGCTCGATATCGCCCACGGTATCGGTATGCGGGGTAAGGTAATTGGAAAGGTAGACCATGCGGTCGAACTCGTAGGCCTGATCCAGGTGTTGCAGAAGCTCTTTCCACGAGGAATGGGGCGACGACTCGTCGCGGTACGCGTCCTGCGCGGCTACGACCTGCACATGGTCCCCGGGGAACGCCTTGGCACAAAAGTCATCGTCAACATATGCGGTGTTGCCAACAACCAGCACCTCCATGGCGCACCCCTCCCCTTAATTCCACATTTGTCATAGTCAAACATGCGTATTGTACGCTTTCAACGCGAGCCAAGGCGCCTTTAAGGCTGTTTTAAGAACTTTTTTAGGGGATGTGGGGACATCGAGAGTGCTAAATGAGCACCCAATCCAGAAGTGCGGTGAAAAACCGAGATCTGTCAAACAGGCCCCTGTTTTGAGCATCCGCGACCTGCAGTTTTGTTGGCAAAAATCGGTGTGCGCTCGGCGAGTTTCGATTTTCCCCGCACTTCTCCTACGCACCGGACTCGCAATAGCGCAGTACAATCCGCCAATCGCACTAACCGGAAAGCCAATCCAGCGACTCGCCTAGCCAACCAGATACGGCCCGATTACATCGAAAATTTCGCCCACCTTAGTTGCAGGGTTTTGCGCAGATGGCTTAATGTTACCCAGTTCCCTATGGTACGCGACGAGGCGCCCAGCACGCTGCAAAGCTTCGCCTCGCCTATCATCCACTGCCCCAAACATCCCGTCCAGGTTCTTGCGGTACTCGATGCCCAAGCTCCTCGACATCTCCTGCGCGAGGGCATGCTGGCAGTCGGACGCGGACATATGCGCGGTCGTGTAGCGAAAGTGCAGAAGCGGCCACAGCTCGAAGCAGGGGTTCGACCACAACGCATGGAAGGTCCTCGAACCATCGGAGAGCTCGTTGCACTTGCACTCCATCGCGTCAAAGTCGGACGCAGGGAAGTCATCCTTGTCATACACGAGCCACACGTGATCGAACGTCTCGGGCGCATAGCGGCAGTGTTCGACGGCGAAGTCAAGCAGGTCAAGCGTGTGTTTGCCGGTCCCCTTAACGACAATGGCAACCTTACGCTCATTCGCCGCGCCCAACGCCGCACGCACGCCCTCAAAGTAGCGAGGCTCGGTCTCCTTGCCCTCGCTCACTACAAGATGACGCGTCATCTGAACCATGCGCGAGCGGCCCTCTCGCTTACCGCTACGCCAGCCCTTCGACTTCTTCGCCACCATGCTAATCCCACTCCTCGATGCGGGTGAGATACGGATCGGCGCCGTAGCGACCGGACAGGTATTGCTTGTCGAAAGCCGCGTTCTTGCTTACCAAATTACCGTTTGCCTCGTGGATGTCGGCGAGAGACCACAGTTGGCTCGCCTCCCCCTCGCCGCGCGCAGCGAACCATATCTCGTCACGGCGGAACACATCGTTTCGCATGGTTGACACATCCTGGGACGAGAAGATTAGCTGCGCGCCACTCTTGTTGACCTCAGGATCCTTAAACAGCAGAATCACATAGCGAAGAAGCTTCGGGTGCAGTTTGGCGTCGAGTTCGTCTACCACAACGGTGCCACCACGCTCAAGCGCTGTCATCAGATACGCAGCCAACCCCATGAGCTTCTGGGTTCCGGCAGATTCCTCGGATAAACGCAGCTCGTACGCCTTGCCGCCCACCTCGTGCCTCACGAAGACGCGCTGGCCGCGCCACTCCGGCGCCCTCTCCACTCTGAAGCCATCAATACGCACATCAACGGCGCGCAAAAAACGCGAGACCTCGGGTGAGTCATCCTCATCGAGCAATTGTTCGAGCATCTGCTCCAGATAGGAGCTGTTATAGTTCAGGAACACCCCGTCAAGAAACCAGCTGGCAGCCTCCTTGACCACCGGCGCGTCAAAGTTGATGCAGAGAAACGACAGGTACGGCAGCCTCGGGTTGAATCTCGCAGCCGTCACGAGCTTACGCAGTGTGGGACCGAGTTCAACCTCTGCGCCCTCACGCTCGAACAGCAGCGCCGTGCGTGACGCTCCCAATTTTCGCCGCCACAGGCCTTCGGACACGATCGCGTCCGCATGCACGGACAGGGCATAGCGGTACTCGTGCTCACCCGCGCGATAGTAGAGCTCGAATTCGGTGGGCTCAGCAGCCGACACTTCATCGAACTCAAACGCAGAGCAACGGGGTATCGAAGGACGGTTACCCTCTGGCGCATCAATGCTGGCAGACAGCAATCTGATCGGCTTGGCCACCGCCGAACGAATGTAGTCAAGCGCCTCCAGCAGGTTAGACTTGCCGCCAGCGTTAGGCCCGTACACCGCAGCCACCGGAAGGAAACTCTGCCCGTCAGGGCACTCTATGAGGGAGCGCTCGAACTCCCTCATCGATGTTGCCTGCATGGAAAGCTCAGTTTCGTCGCGATAGGATCTATAGTTCCTGAAGGTAAACTGGCAAAGCATCGTCCTCAAAATTCCTTTCATTGTTTTGAAAAGATATTTCAGAGTTTTTATTCGATTATAGACCTTAAATAGCATCAATCAAGTGTTTGCAGCATCTGGAGCAAAGGGTACAAGGCCAAAACTCGGAAGTATGCGGCTGCGGACACGCTAATCCATGCCCGCAGCCGCAATGGCGTCAAGCCCCTATCCTCTCGGCGGGAAGGGATCGTGCCCATGGGAATCCTTTGCGCGGATTCTACCGTCGGGACGATGGGTGATTAGCTCAGAGTGCTGATTAGAACTAATTTGACGACCGCGCTTTATAGCTTCGCCCTGGGTCGTCGTAACAAAGGAAGCGCGACGCGCCCCCTCGCCCTTAACCTGCCAATTGCCATCCGCCCGCTTCGTAACGTGCTGGTTTCTACCTTTCATACTCACCTCGCCTTCACGACTGATTGGTTAACGCGCTCACAGCATGAGGCTTGTAGCAAGTTCACTCGTGCCGCTTTGCTTAAAGCATAAATACCGGCGCGGACATAAATCGGACCTGGAAGGTACGGTGTGGAATCTCGAAGAAGCACAAGACAGCCGCAAGCTGAAGCTACCGTATCGCGCATGGTCAAATAAGCGTGGAACATAACGCCAGGACAAATACGCCTCATCCACCTCAGCTCTCCCCTCCCCGACTCAACCTGTTGATGCCCACTTAAAAATAGTCCGAATGGTCATCGAGAATTGAGCACGGTGAGCATTAAGAATTGAGTAGTTTAACCAGAAGAGCCGCGCCCCAGAAGCCCCCCCCCGGGGGGGACGATGCGCTTTATGCTAAAAGGCCGACGCTCTCGGAGGTTCCAGAGGCCGCCGCACATTATCGACAGGTGAACTCGGAAGTGCGGTAAAAAAATGGGATCTGTCGACTAGGCCCCGGGTTTTGACTCTTGCGGCCTGCGATTTTGTTGGCAAAAATCGGAGTGTGCGCGGCAAGTTTCGATTTTCCCCGCACTTCCGAAATTCGCGATAAAAGCCCACTGCCCAGAAGCGGATACGGACAAATGCCCTCGGTAAACAGCCCCTTAAACGCGAAAACCGCCTTTCGGCGGTTCCAGAGGCCGCCGCACATTATCGACAGATGAACTCGGAAGTGCGGTAAAAAAAATGGGATCTGTCGACTAGGCCCCGGGTTTGGACTCTTGCGGCCTGCGATTTTGTTGGCAAAAATCGGAGTGTGCGCGGCAAGTTTCGATTTTCCCCGCACTTCCGAAATTCACGATAAAAGCCCACTGCCCAGAAGCGGATACGGACAAATGCCCTCGGTAAACAGCCCCTTAAACGCGAAAACCGCCTTTCGGCGGTTCCCACGGACCAAGCCGGACGTACCGTCGCAAGGCCTCATCACAAGACTTACTTTAAGGGAGAACTCAGGGTCCGTCAATCCTATGCCGCCAATCCTCCAAATCAACCTTTGGACTCATTCTTTGGATAGCTGGCAGATTATAGCCATTAATGGGCACCATGTTGACATCAAGACAACAAAAGAAGCGCTGCAACAAATCGAATAGACAGGAGTGACATGCAAGCGATCAAAAAACTAAAGACCACCGATGATTTAGGTGAACACGGAGGCGGCATATGGAAGAAATGGCCCTGGAAGGACTCCGATCATTATGAATTAATGTCCGATCTCATCCTTAAGGCTAAATACAGCATTCAAGATTTCAATTCCACTATCGGCGGGGGCTTCTTACCCAACCCAAAGGACACCGTTTATCTTGTGGCACTTGCTACTTGGATAAAAGATGCGTTCTGGCAAATTAAAGGGAACTGTCTTCGAAAAGAGATCAAAAACGATTTTGAGTTCTCTAAACAAAGTGAACTCGTCGACGCGAGCAAATATCTCCAAGTTGTTCGCTCGGTAGTTATTGCCCACCCCCTCAATTCAACTAGACATCAAGATTATGGTTTTGGATCAGAAGGAAGAATCTGCATTGATATAAGAGGGAAAAGCCTACTTGATTCCTTTCCTAAGGCAGTTATTTATCGCATCACACCAAAAGGATTTTCAAGAATCAACTGCGTAGGCGATAATGACATCGCATTGATGACATGTCGCAATATCCGCAGCGCCAAAGAACAAAAAAGCAAGCTGCACTTTGAAAGATGCTGCCTCGACATGCGAGACATACGCGATTCTGCCGAGCTTTACATTGACGCTATATACGAACTGGACCGCCACCTTGGTCGGATCAGGAGGAAGGATTTTATTAAATAGCCCCAGCTCATTAGCTTAAGAGACGATCGTTCGACCACTTCATCCTAGAAGAAACAGCCGTCACGGACAAAGACGTGCATAATACGACCCGTACCAACAATGAGCAAAGTCAACATGCGGCAGCGGGGCGAAACCGGACGTTAGCAAGAAGAAGGCGCCGGGGCTCATTTCGGCCCCGGTGCCTAGGCGCAATGCCACGGTGCTGCTTCACAATATTCAACAGTGGCTAATTAAGCAAACACCGCATCCCACCAAGACGCTAGTGCCCAAGACGTTCTAGCCAAAGAACAGCTTGGGCACACTCCATGAGACCACAGCAAGAGCCGCAACCGGACCTCGCGTCAGTAGCAGACACGCCCCATCCCGCCGGCAATCACCCCTCTCCGTCCATGACCGACCAGCTCACAGGTTCAATGCCCAGAAGAGACGTTAGGCAAGAGGGGCAGGCAACCTGATAGTTCCCGTAATTTGTTCTGCGCTGCATCGAAGCGGAGACGTATACCGCTTTGCGGGCGCGAGTGACGCCGACGTACAGCAGGCCTATTTCCTCAATAAGCCCATCTGGCATTTTCTTCGCATCAGCAATCTGGCAACCATGCGCAGAACGCGAGCACATACCAGCACTTTCGCACCGAGAGCAAATCATTCCAGGCCAATCAAAACGCGTAACGCCCGGAATGAAAACGGTGTCCCACTCGAGCCCCTTAGCGGAGTGAATGGTCATCATCAAGATGTCTGCATCAAGGTAATCGGAGAAACGCCGCAGGGAGCCCTCGGAAAATTACTAACGATATAGTCGAAGCGCACCGAAGGGCCCATCGCGACGCAGTCATTTTTAAGGTGTTTCCGCAGCGCTGCAAGAAGCATGGCATAGGACCGTCCATACATGAATCTCCTGGAGCCAATCAGCAGCCCATCAGAGATGGAGTCGGTTATTTTGTCCGCAGCAGACCGGCTGACGCCCTTTTACTGACGTTGCATCTACAAAATCAAATCGGCTCTAAAACGGCCTTCAAAATATTGAAAGGCAATCTTTGTTGGGAAAAACGAGTCTGTGCAGGCAGCGCATAAATGAACGTCATAAGCCCAATTTGCTAAATCAGCGGGCAGTATGCATGCGACCTCTTGCTCATTTTCAGATATTAGAGCCATTGGGGCCCCGTCCTCGTCAAACATAACCTTTAGCACCGTATAAACTCTTGGTTGATCAGTGATTCTAAGGCGAGGGCGAAACAAATTGTGAGAATCGCTCGAATGACCCATCCATAAAGGATCATCAACCATTACGCGGAAGTGTTCCGAAAGACCCACGCAACATGAGGTGTTGAAATATTCAGCATTATTCTCACCCACCTCACTTAGCTGAGAAGCATTTTCAAAACTGCTAAGGTAATTAAGAAGCGAAAGCAAAACCACAAGGTCATCGGAGTAGCCGCTGGCATAAAACTTATACCAGCATTGATCATACTGGATCAGTACTCGTCGCAACTTTTTATATAAAGCGAGTCGTTCGTCATTTAGCTTAAACCACTCGTTATCAAAGAGCTTCTTTTTGAGCTCATCATCTTGCGATTGATAGGTTTGCTCGTCACGGATGGCTTTCATGAGCTTTGCAACAATCCCAACAAGCATGTCAGCCATTCTAATGCCGAAACACTCTGTCGAATCAGCTTGGCACACCCCGCTAAAACCCAGCCGTTCCGCAACGACCCTGGTATTCTCCTCACGATCAATTACAAGTGTATAGTTATCCACTTCATGATGCTCGCTCAGGTATAGCGCAAATCCCGACAGAGAAGATCGGTATTCCCACTCATAGTTTTCCAGCGGCGCTACGCAATTAATAACATCCAAAAGCAGCTGACATTGGTCTACTTCAGTATGCTTAAGCTCGAGATTCATTTTGTCTATCGCAATTCTCTTTCGAAGAAAATCCCGTAGCGCAATTAGAAAATCATCGGGAGATCGGTACAACGACTCAACCACTTCAGTAGGCCTATATTGGACTAAAAGCTTTGCAAGAGAGTACTTCAGCGAATCGGCATTAAACCAAGGGTTGTTTTGATATCGACTGAACAGCTTATCAATAAGCCATTCGGCCTTGCTAGAAAAGGCACAGTAAACGTATGTGTCTTCGTCAAACATATCGAGGAAATCACTTAGCAAACGCGCATTGTTCTGAGATAAAGATTTAAAACCATATTTAAAGTGGCTCTTTTTAAGAACGGTACTCTTTAACTCTTTAGCGCCTGGAGAAAGATACCTATTCTCAAACGCAGAGTACCTGGCGGCCAAATCCCGCTCCCGTTCAAGATCCCATCCAACTATTGCAACAACAAATCCATCGTAAAACTCTTCGGCAGTGACTGTCTTGAGATTTAGCAGACGGCTATGCTGGCTTTCGTCATAGTAAAAGGTGAAATTAGACATGCCTACAAAACCTTCAATCCAGAATTAATGTCACGATGGAAACGAATCGCCTAAATCTTCCCTGTATCAGCAAGACGCCAATACTGCTTACCCAGAGCTGTCAGTTCGCACGACTTAGATTCCATGGCGGCAAAGTACATATGCTCGGCCCCCACAGGGCGGACAAGGCCTATACCCTCCAGCTGCTGAAGGATCTTGAACTTCGCCGTATTATCCTTAGTCGCATAGGGCTCAACAATTCGATGCTCTTCCCAATCGGGACTATTGGTTGGCTCAAAAGACGGATCCAAGGACAGCTGAGCACCAGGCGTATCAAACAAAGATGGCAACTGCCGCAACACACTATCCGGAACCTGCGAGACGACTTTCCTTAGCGAAATAAACGAGTTCACATTGGTCCTAAAAACAGGACGTTGATCCCATGGTCCGAGGGCCTTGTCTATAAACGCGTAGACTCCACCAGGGGTAACATGCCCCATCACATCTGCTGCTCCGCCATTTAGCGCATCCACAAGAAGCGATGTGAAAGTCCCTCGGCCGTTATATTCCTCCGCACATTCATTAGAACAGCATGCACTTAGAATTGTTAAACCCTCATCAAGCAGGGAGGATGTCCCACCCAGCGCTCCAGGAGCCCCCATACACCCAGAATTACAGCTATCGAGAAGAATTACGCGATTTTTAGCTTTGGAGTTATTTGCTATCGTCAGAATCTCGTCAAGGGAAAGCTGTCCCTCTGGATAGCCCTGTCCGGATAGGATAAAACCATTTTTAGTAACATCGCATCTTCCGCCGTGCCCAGCAAAATACAGCAGCGCAATCTCAGGGTCCCCAGAGAAACAGTCTTCGATCATCCGCTTCAATTCAAAAGGAGACTCAACGTTTCTCTCAAGGTGAATGGAGAAATTAGGAGAGCCGTCTCCGTTTTTAACCAAGACCCCGGCCACCGCATTGGCATCGGCAACACAACCATATAGCGGAGACGACGCATATTCATCAATACCGACAACAAGTGCCTTGCGACCTTGCATTAGATCAACTCCAAAACGGCGGCAAAATAAACTCAAACAGCGAAAACAGACAAACCAAGAACAGGCAGATCGAGACAGCCACGATAAGCAGTATCATCGACGCCTTTAGACATTTTCTCATGTACTCATTCTTGCGATTAAGCGATTCAAAGTGTGGCTGCACTGCCTTTGCCTTGCCCTCGGCAACTTCCATCGGAGAGGCAAAAGGCGCACCACGATTAATCTCGCCCGCAACATAGTCATTCAGCTCAGTCGGTGATGCGAGAACACTCATCTTTAGCCTGACTTGACTAATCAATGACAGAAGAAATGAAGCGCCCAACAGCAGCATAACGACAACATAGCCACTCGCCAGCAAAATAAAAGACGCCGTAGCCCCGTTATCGTTATAACCATATTTAGCAAACAACACTGGGGCCACCGTCAATAAAGCAACGGAAATAATGGAAACGCAGCTCAGCAAACAGTTAGACAAACGCTCATACGAATCACACCGACTCAGCTCTGTCTGATAAGACAGCTCGGTCATCCATGAAAGATATTCGGCAGAATAGTCAACCGCATCGAAACCCGGGACTACGTTCTCTTTTTGCTTTCGGCTGCGTTTACCCATTTAATCCTTCTTTTGCGGACGAGGCGAAGGGGATCCGGGGTAAGAGAAGCCGGACTTCTTTTCGGTATTGCCGCGAACAACTCTAATCGGAGGATTAGGATGACTAGTCGGCTGCTGTTTACCGGGGGATGACTTCGAAGGATTTCCATCCGAATTGCGCTTATTAAAATGCATGATTCTCCTAGAGTGAATGCTGTCGGACAGCGTCGACAATACCGTCCCTTGTCCAACCAACCATAACGTCGGCATTAGAGGACACTGCATCGGGGACGCGCATCTGGCCCCGAGGCCTAACCCCAATAATCGGCTTGTTGTACCTCAAAGCAGTTTCGATCTCAAAGTCGATCCACTCACTGTAGGCGACATACATTCCGGAGAGTACAATTACGCAGCTACAGCATGAGATTCGATTTGCGATCCTCTGCTTAAGCTCAGCCTTGCTCTTAGCGTCAATCGGATTCTCGATACCAACAGAATAGTCCGACCACTTAAAGTAGCCTGCTGAATCAAGCCAACTCTTTAACGTCCTATAGTCATCGCTGTAATCCCACGAATGACTAATAAGAATGTGGTAATCACGAAGACCCATATTACACTCCCCACCGTGACGTTTGGAGTCTCATTGATTCACCATTCAGCGAATTCAAATTAGACTGCCAATCACTCTTTAAGAACTTGACAATAGATTGTTAACGTCATGCCCCAGGCAGCGAACGCCTAAAGTAATGGTACTCCCTAACACTTTTGAAGAAGGCATCTGTCTAGTTTTTTCGTCAAACGGTATTCTAATAATCGAACTGTCTAAGCGCTTATGAATATCGCGAGCCGGCGCCGCTGGTATAGCACTTGTGCACCAGGCCTACGCGGATCCCGGTGCCCTTTCTTTGCTAGCGAACCACCCCGCGGCGTTACTGTATGTTGACCCCGTCCATACCGGACCAGACCGCACCGTGCAGAATCTTACCCATGGCCTCATCCGCATGGACCCCGCCACCGAACGTCGACCGCGCCCTCATTGCCGCCATGACCGAGATGCACGCCACCTACACGAGTGCCTCTACAGATATGCTTGCCTGCCCATCTACTGCATGCACACGGTCCGCGAGAAAGACATCATCGACAACACCGTGAAAATCCCGATACGCATGATCCAGGAGTTCGGGTGCGCGGACGGGCGGATCGGCATTGTGCAGCGCGACAGCTTCGCGCGCCTCGCCGACAGACACACTGCCGACGACGGAAGCGTCTACGCCCACGGTCCCGTCTCCCACGGCGTCCCCCGGGCCAAAACTGATCCACGAGATTTTTGAGGGAATCCCGCACAATCTCGTTATCAAAACGCCCAAGTACGCATATCAAAAGGAGTGTCGGATCATCGGGTCACGACCGGTCGAATGCCGCCTTTTACCAGACGAGAATCACCCTGGCTGTAAAATAGAAGAATACGGCCATGCAGAGCTTGACCTAAGCAGCAGCCTCACAGGCTTTACCTGGAAGGTCTCGGTGGCGAGTCTCGAAGAAGCGCGAGACGGCCTCATGCTGGAGTTGCCGCATCGGGCATAGTCAGCCCAACGCGATCCACAACGTTACCAGGCAGCCAAACGTCCCTCCCCTCCCCAACATTCCCCAGAAAGTTAGCTGATGTTGACTGGTGTTCCCGTAAAATAAACCCCAATAAAATATGTGCGGAGTGCTGGCCTGGAGCTGCCTCCGGACCCCATTGGCTGCTCACCGAGAGGCTCCGCTATGAAACGACCCCTTTACTACCTGCTCTGCGCGATCGCTTGCATGTCCATGGTCAGCTCCGCGATGCCTATGCCAGCCATCACGGAGGCCATCCAGCCTCAGGCAACCGCGAAGCAGCAGGCGCAGGCCGTAAACAACACAAACTGACGAACCAATTGCCGACATGAACGATTTCGTCCCTGCCGGCATTTAAGCAGGGAGAAAGATTTGGCAATATTGTCCATTATCTAACTGATTCAATAGCGGAATGAAGCCTGCAGCAGGGGCCAAATTCGGAAGTAAGCGGCAAATTCAAAACATGCCAAGCACACCGGAATGCCACAACGCTTCTACCTGCGTTTTCTTTACGCAAAAACGGCGGTGTGCTCGAGGATTCTAGAATTTGCCGCATACTTCCGGCGGGCAATTCCGAAAGTGCGGTGAAAAACCGAGAACTGCCGACCAGACCCCTGTTTTAAGCTTCGACGACCTGCGGTTTTGTTACCGAAAATCGAGTTGCGCTCGGCGGTTTCCGATTTTTCCCCGCACTTCCGGAAACACGCGGTAAAAGCGAGTGTCCGAAGCGGAAACACGACAATTGCTCCTCGGAAAACAGCCCACTAAACGCAAAAACCGCCTTTCGGCGGTTCCCACGGACCAAGCCGGACGTACCGTCGCTAGGCCTCATCAAGGATTACTTTACGGAAGAGTCGGGCTGTGGTCAATCATTTTTCAGGTTTGGGGACAAAGGTCGAGCTACATAGAAAAGCTGATCTGTGGCAGATAAAGCGGCCCCCATACCCCACCGGCAGCAACATTCTCAATGATGCCCTTTGCAAAGGAATACAGGTCTTGCATGCCGAAGCTAAGCGCCTCCCTATCAAATGCCTCATCGTCTAAATCAGACGGAGCACGATAGATACCGGACACGGATATTTCGGAACGATAATAGTGGCCCTCATCACTGGGAATGAGCTCTATGACAAGGTTGAGCTGCCGAAATCTAACTCCGTTTTCATCAGAGAAGGCACTCGTTATGTCATTTCTAACGTTAAACTCACCGTCTGACTTATTAACTCCCTCCTTCGGGGCCATTCCGCCATCAAATGAAAACCTATCGACTTTTTTAGACACGCATGTAATCGACGAAGACTCAATGCGCTGCTTCTTCAACGAGTCCATTTACATCTCCAATCGGAAGGAATTCTCATCAACCAAAGGATCAGAATCCCTATAAGCAGGGGCTTTTCCTCCTGGTATTACAGACAAAAGCGGCGAGCTAAGAGTTGCGGTCCTCTCATGGAGAGCCAAGCCCAGGTATTCGCGCGCCTCGGGAACATCGCGAATGAGCCTCATAAGGATATTGGCAGTAACAGTCTGCTGAGACGCTCCGTTCTCCCATCGAGATGACGTTGGTTTTGAAACTCCTAAAAGTGACTCAAATTCATGCTGAGTTAAGCCTAGATCTGAGCGCAAATGCTTTATTTCCGAGGGAGATAGAAGCTCATGAGCCTTGGCGTATTGCGCGGCAAGCGCATGGGCGAGTTTAGTCGCCTCCGCAGCGGTCATTTCATCATTGCCGCACTCACAAATATAATGCCCAATTCCTTCAACAGTAATTTTCTCGCCACGGTAAATTTCAGTCATTGGCGCCGTGGTAAATTGCATTTCCTTGCCACATTCCATGCAACGCATGACTCCTCCTTTAATGAATATATCCATCGATGTTCGCAGACAAGACGTTTAAATGCGCCTTGCCTTCAGAATCGATTGAAAACTTAACGTACCAATCCTCACATTCAAAATCCCGACAAACATAGACGTCTGCGTAAACATCGTGCAAAGGCCCATCCATATCGAGTGCGATGGATTTCCTGAAATCGCTGGGCTTTAGGTAATCAAATAGATCGGCGAGAAAACGATCAATATCCAAATAGCCATAGTGGTTGATCAGGTGCCTGCGCACCTTGCCGTTTACAACCATCTCTCCCGAGCAGGCCAAGGATTTGGCCTCGTCTAGAGAATATGTCGGCCGAAACTTGGTTCGGTTCATGAGCACCCCTTAGTTAGCATGATGCTAACTATATTCGTATAGTCGCCAATTGGCAACTACATTCAGCGCACCAACGTAAGCGATCGATCGGATGGCGTCTTAGGCCCGACAAATACAACTCTGACTGCATAAACGAAGAGCACAAGCGTACAGAGCTAGACCCAGAGCGTAGCCTTACAGACTATTTCTAGAAGGTGCCCGTGTCGAGTCTCGCGGCGCAAATCACAACGTCGACGACGAACCGCCACCCCTCCCCTCCCCAACATTCCCCAGAAAGTTCGCTGATGTTGACTGGTGTTCCCGTAAAATAAACGCCAACAAAATATGTGCGGAGTGCTGGCTTTGAGCTGCCTTCGGACCCTATTGGCTGCTCACCGAGAGGCTCCGCTATGAAACGACCCCTTTACTACCTGCTCTGCGCGATCGCGTGCACGTCCATGGTCAGCGCGACGTTGCCCATGGCGGCCATCGCAGAAGCGATTCAGCCTCGGGCAACAGCCGAGCAGCAGGCGCAAGACGCCGACACGAGCAGCGACACAGACAAGGCCGAAGACGGCACCAACACAAATGCGACAGCAGATACCGTAGAGGACAGCACCGCAACATCCACCGGCACCAGCGCAGTCAACACGGAAAGCGCTGGCGGCACCACCGCCGCCAACACCGCAGACGCCGCCACACCCGACAGCACCACCGCCGCGACCGGCACCACCGCCCCATCCCTCCGAGCCCAGACCAACCCCACGCCCGCGGCGATCTCCGCCACGTCACAAACCACCTACGCCCACTCCGCTACCGCAATCCAAAACGGCGTCACCTTCACCGTCTCGTGGAACGACGCCCCGGCGGGCACCGCGACGACCTCCCACGTAACCCAGACCAACAGATCGTCCCAGGCCAAGGCGCGCATGGACGTGCCCACCTATTGGGACGGCGGCAGCCAGGAAAGCGTCTGCGACCCGTCGCGCCCGGCATGGGCCAGCTACTGCAGCCTGGGCACCGCGGGCCACGACTTTACCTTTGACTTCACGGCATCGGGCACGTACCGCATCCACTTCTACTTTATGGACAACGACAGAAACGACTCCCAAAACGACAAGGGGATCTACTACCTGCGCACCACGGCGGAGGTGACCGTAAACGACGCCGCCCACCCAAGCGTCACGCAGATCGTCAACAACGCCGTGGACCTGTGCAGGCAAGAGACAAACGGCTCGGAATACGACATGGCGCTGTGGCTCCACGACTGGACGCTCGACCAGCCGGAGTACGACAACAACCTCAACTGGTGCTCGGCCGAAAGCGGCCTCAAGCGCCACCAGGGCACCTGCGAGAGCTACCAGCGCATCTACTTGAGTTAGTCTAAAGGTTTATAAATAACGTCAGTCTCCAGAACTGCATCCATTACGGACATGAGCCGATCGTCCATCGGCACGTCAAGAATCTCAATGAGCTCTATCCCCGGTTTCAAAAATTTGGCATAGCCGAGATTAATTTTGATTTTCTCATCCTTATTATTTATAAGAAGTACATGAGACGATGAAGAAAATAGATTCAAACCGCCTTTAGGCTCAAGCGTGAACGTTATCCAGTCATTAGACGAAAGTAGTCCCAGCGAATCCATGGCGACGACAGATTCAAATGAAATTGTGCCCCCATTGTATGTCCAAGAATCATCTTCTGAGGTTTTAAGGAGAACCGGGATTGGAGTAAGTACCGAATTGGGCCCCACTTTCGCCCATAGACAGCACCGAAGAATTGAAAACAGCTGATTTGCTTCTTCCGAATCCATTTGTTCGAGTATTTTCTTCGTTCTTTTAGAGCGCGCGCGACCTGATGATACTTCCTGCGAAATCAATTTCGCCCACATCTCCCTCAGATCATCGTCATACGCTGTCTGAGCTCCATGAATATCAAGATCAATGCAGGACTCCGATAGTTCATCAACTCTATTCGAATCTGACATTCTTCCCGCGCGCTCAAGAACATTTAGCAAATTATCTGCCTGAGAAGCGCTTGCGTTATAACCATGGGCCATTAAATATAGCTGACCATCAGTAAAAGTCGGAAACGCCCGTTTATAGATTGCAGCAACATCCGCTATAGAGCTCGCTTCGATATTCCGTATCTCCGCCTCGTCACGAACGGCCCCTATGGGGTAAAGAGCCTTACGTGCGCTACGAATAAATCGCGCAGGGAACGACGCAATATCACCGCGTCCATTAATGCCTAGGTTAACAGTTGGTTGAAAGGACACGTCATTTGTCGAAATATTTACAGCGCCCGCCTGGGCATTAGCTTTGATATCGTTATTTTGTAAGTCATTCATTGCGTCTCCCCTCATCAGGTAATAAGCGCTCACGCCTGCATTCCACTCATTCCCGTAAGTACCAAATAGGCAATTAGTTTTGAATTCTTCTAAACAGTTACACAATTATCGAAATGCGTAAAACTATGGTTCATCTGAATGTGCGCACTAAAGATGTTAACGCACTTTGTAGATTGATTTCCGATCTCAGCCGACCACATTGAGCTGATGGCTCGCTCCCGCAGTTAGCCAAACGCCCCCGAGGCCCCATCCGGGATCCAGATAGCAGCAAAAGTTTCCAATTGGCGCCATGTTCCAGACACTGAACGTCATCTCAAATATTACTATCGCTAGTTATTGCAGAACTGATTTTTGTAGTTGATTTCTTTAAGCGGTAAGCAATAATGGCAAGGCCAACTCCGATTATTCGACAAACTGAAGTAAAGCCCAGGTCGATATAGACTCATGAAGCTAGAAAAACGAATGGGCACCGGAACCCATGCTAGCCCCAGTGCCCACAAGCAATGTTAAAGATGCCGTTTCTCGATATGGTACGTCACTCAAATAAACAAATACGCAATGCCAGTTCAAGTGGCCACTCACTCTTTAATCAGCTTGACGTTACTAAGCAAAACCGGAATACCATTACCGGTATATCCCTTAGTGGAGTAAACCCTGAACTCAAGCCAATCGAAATCAGATAGATCAATTTCATTCGACGGAATGTCAGTAGGTGCGGTATTCATCGTAATGTGGTCCTTTTGCCAAATTACTTTTGAATCGGACCCATCGACAGAGCCCCTTAGTTCAAGTCTCGCCTCATAGTCCTTCAAGATGCTCGTGTCCTCTACGTATTCAACAGCAATTTTGCCATTCAACGAACGGTACTTCTTGCCGATATAAAATGATATAACCGAAGGAGAATCAGCACTATTAGGACGACCAACCCAAGTGTCGTCACTTGAATAACTATTGCCAGCAGTGTCTTTTTGAGAGCCTTCAATCAACTCAAAACGACTGGAAGAAGCAACCGTAAGCGAGGTCAATGCCACTTCGGAAACACCTTCGAGCTCATCCAAAAGGTCATTATTCTTGCCGGATCTTTCACAATCTTCGAAGCAGTTTTTAAAACGCTCTTCGCTTCATCATACTTTTTAGATGAAACCAGCTCGTTAGCCTGAGCTAAAACCTCATCAGTGTAAGTGGACGAGTACTCAGCAAAAGCAACAGCACAGTCTCCGGATTTCTTAGAAGCTTTTTGCAATGAAGTTAAAGCTTCTTCATGTTTACCAGAATCCCAGGCAGCACGAGCATCCGCAAGAACCTGTTTACCGGCTTCCTCATCCTTAAGAGCATTTAGTTCAGCCTCGACATTCGCATAATCTTTATACGCGCTTTCAAGGGCATCATTAAGGCTCATGCTTTCTTCCACGGAATCGAAGCGCTTGGACAACTCATCAACTATCTCAGACTGACCATGCAAGTCGCCAAGATACGCTGTCAGGAGGCACGGAATTATTGCAAACAGGATACCGAAAATGACCGGATGTTTAGCATAAAATCGCGACTCTTTAGAATTGGAATCTTTATCAGCCATTGTCTCCCCTAACGCAAAACAAACAATATGAGTAACGTGTCTCTCAAAGGCACAAGCATGCCGGGCCACCATTTCAAAAGAAAACAGTGTGACAATCTGTGCAATCAATCGGACGAGCCGACAACCAACTTATTACTTCCGGTATTTTGTATAGCTCGATTGTTTAGCGGCATGACAACCCCCAATAATCAGTCGACCAAATTCAATGGTCAACAAGTGGATGTTAACGTCATGCGCCAGGCAGTGAACGCCTGAAACAATATTACTCCCCGACACTTTAGAAGAGTGCAGCAGTCGAATACTATTCGTTGAACGGTAGATTGAAAATCAAAGTGCCGAAGTACAGCTTAGGAACATGCAATGTTGACACACCAACGCGGATCGCGCGTAAGTGTTGGTATAAGGGTGACGCTCCGGCGCCCGTTTAACGAAGAACGGCCCTCGTTCTAGAATCTCAAATCACCACAACAACAGGTTCTGAGAAAGTACGAAGACCGCTGCGGAAATCTTGTTAGACCCGACGCCGGACATGCACGCCATGCCCCGTTTCGGCGACGGCGACATAGACATGCAGGAGCTGTTTCGCAGACTCACCGAGCAGACGTGAACGCCGTGATGGACGCCGAGGCAGACCAGCTGTGCGGTGGCGACAACGGCCACCGGAAGCGCGGTCTCACCACCTGCGTCGGCACGCTGACGCTACGCATCCCCAAGCTGCGCTCCGGCAGCTTCTTCCCTGAGGACGTGCTCGTGCGCTACCAGCGCGTCGACGGCGCCCTCGTGGCCGCCGCGGCCGAGATCCAGGTACTTCTCGGAGGTAAGGATGAACGAGCTCTACGACGACGGGCGCACTCGGGGAATCGACGGTCCCGTCAAGCGGGCGCGGCTTGAGGCGGAAGCCAGGAAGATGCTCGAGTCCGGCCTCGAGCTTGCGGACAGGGTCGAGCCGGCATAGGATATCAACCATATTCCGGATTCTAGGACACCGAGCCGACTCGCTTCGGATCGGGCTCTACGCCAACTTTCTCGACACTACAGAGTGAATAGCCTGTTTTAGCCAGAGCGGAATGCTTCTCTTTAGGCGTCCCTTGAAAACAAGCTTCCAATTATTCTTTTCGAATTTCGAAGCGAAAGCCGCTGCCCCTAGAGATCGATACTCAGCCATAAGCTCGTTGTAGCAATCCGGCTTAGCCGATGGGTGCACGAGTTGGCCATTTTCACGCACAACATCATCCATCGGCACCTCTTTAATTACTCCATCGTTCCTAAGCTCATTTACAAGCGAAATGCCCTTATCCGTTGAAGCAATAATTACTGAAACGCCCTTTGAAGAGTCAATATTCTCACAATACTTTGCTGCGCCCCAAAAATCGCCTATCGTCCAGTCAGAATATCGTTCTCTTTTTGCATAAGGACAAGAGTAGCAGGATTCCCTGAAAAACATGCCTTGATAAAAGTAATAGTAGTAGTAATAGACCTCTTCAGGCTTAAAGTAACGCGTTCTAACTTTGCCGTCTGAGGTTCTAAAATCAACGGCAAGTAGAGCGCCCCAACCCCTATTCTTATCACGGAATCTGAGGTCTACGATCTCTCCATTCACCTTGACTTCAAGATATTCAACGAAATCAAGGAAAAGTTTCGAGCTCGGTACACCATGACAAATAAGTTCAACGCAGATTAAATTATCAGGAGTCTTACGTCCAAACAGAGACCTTACAGCAGCACACTGACATGGAGTACCAGAAAACAGAACACCAGACCCCTCGGATACGTCTTGTTTTAACTTAGATAAAATCGGTGTTAAGTCGCTTTGAACATACTTTGAGCCCTGAACTCTAGAAATATCGGACCAATCGGCAATACGTGCATGTTCGGGCTTCATTCCTTTGCCCCAAGACGCGCCATAGACAACGCCCCCATTATCGAGAACATGTTTTGCAAGTGCAGAAAAAGCTCCTCCAGAAGCACTGCCGTGCAACGCATCCTTATTGGAATTAACAAAAGCCAGAGCCATTGGCGACACGGAATTATGGGAATTCTTAGTCTTGCCAAAGTCACATTTCTTAACGCATGCCCCACAATCGATGCATAGAGAGCTATCAATTTTCGGATAGACAAATCCATCCAAATCCTTGCGAAAAGAAATTGCGTCTTTTGGGCAAACCCGAAGACACGCACCGCACCCGCAGCATTTATCTTTAGAGTTATATGGGGTTTCCATTATTGATGAGCCTTTCCAAGAGCTAACCTAAGAACTGAAAGGCAAGCTTCAGTTAATTTCATGACAACACGACGATTGACAAATAGCATGACAATGAGAAGGGCAAGTGCAATAAGAAAACGGTGCGAAACGCGCGCTATCATCACGATAGACATTCCAGCGAGGATAAAGTATGAAATTAAATCAGATGCAAGCTCAATATCGAGACGAATAATCTTTCTCGTATCCCAAAGACGCAATGCCCAAATTGAAACATAGCTAGCGAGAGTAGCCAAAGAAGCCCCCATGGCACCCAACGAAGGTATCAACATCACATTCAAAACAATGTTAAGCACAGCAGCAAACATTGTTGATACAAACAACATCTTGGTTCTCTTAGCTGAAGTGTAAATGGATCCCAAAAATGCAGACATAGCGGAAAACTCGAAAGCAATCAACAGCACCGGAACAAGAACCCAGCCATTAAAAAAGTCATTAGAGAAGAGAATGCTTGCCAGAAGTTCGCAGCCGCAAATCAGCACACCAACAACGAGAGAATTAAACGTGGAATACTGTTTATAAATGTTGCTGTAGAACCGTCTCGATTCTTGAGAACCGAAATCCTCTACGGCCGAAATCTGCCATGCACTCATAAAAATTGTTGAAACGGTGGCAAACAAGGAAGGTATACGCTGAGCGGCAGAGTACACACCCGTAACACCAACCCCAACGAACATCGTCAACAAATATTTGTCCGAAGAATTGCTAATCCACCAACTAATCGAATTGGGAATCATCGGAACAGAATAGCGAAGCATATCCCTAAACAAATTCTTATCAATGGAGGCTGGTTTAACCAAAAAGCCGTTAAGGCCAGCACCGATCCAAAGTAAAACGCTTGTAGTGGCCTCGCCCACCAGCATGGCAAGCATATAGCCCGTAACACCAAGGTGTAGACCTAAAAGAAATACCAAGTTTAATGCAATGAAAACAATGGTTTGAAACACGCCGCTAATTGAATAAATCGCAACGTTTTCAATTCCCTTAACAAACTGAGAGACAAGAAGATGAAGGCATGTAAAGAAATAGTACGCAAGAAAATAGCCTAGATACGGTGCCATGTCCTCACTCAAAAGAACAAGCGGGGAAACAGCGCACATGGCAATAAAGCCGCCGCATGTCACAATCAGCCCGATGGTAAATATTTGCCCTTTATCCACATCTTGATCTAGGGCAAATCGCATTACGGCCTCACTGATCAGAAGCGTAAAGAAAGGTGAGAGAAGATTAACTGTCGTCGTCATTAAATCCGCAGTACCGTACTCTGCCGTTGACAACACGGCAGTATAGAGCGGCAGCATGAAGAATGACATTATTTTGGACGCGAAGTTCCCGATCGTAATTAGACCGACATTTTTGCCAAGTTTTTTATATTTGCCCATAGGTGAAACTCATGCCCTCCTCACCTTTGTTTTTACCCTGTCAACAAGGCGATACAGTTTTCCTGATTTACCGACATAACCAAAACGAGAAGCTACCCCGCCCCAACTGCCATTCTCATAGGCTGTCCAAAATGAATCGTAATCAAACTGCGGATAGTCAGTGGAATTATGCAGATTCCTTTGAACAGGAGTCTCAGTCTCTTCCTTAAGAGTTAAGCGCTCACTTGAGTCAGTAAGTAGCGTTTCGCCCTGTTCGCTATTCACGAAGACCATGGATACTCCGACGTTGTCAGAAAACTCAGGATCATCCTTTTCAATTCCCCAGTAATCCGCAATCGTCAAATCGCCCACTCGCTGCATGCGCGAATAAGGACAGTGATAGCACGACGGCCTCAACCCGAGACTCTTTGAAAATACAACAGCAAAGCCGCGCGCTTCGGAACTATCATCCAGTAAAACGGATCCATCTTCAAACTCCGCTCGAATATGGTAGCCACGCCATCCAGCATCTTTATTACGGAAAGAATATGAAACCAAACGAGATCCCTGCTTTTTTTCAAGAGACCTCACATAGTCGCCCCAAACCGTCGGAGAGGGGGCGCCGTGGCACACCAGGTCGGCATAAACCCAATTCGAGGAATTCACTTTTAGCAGTTTTGCCACCAGCTTAAATGCAGCGATCTGGCATGGGGTCCCTGTAAACAGAACCTTCTTACCACTTAGATTTTTATACTCATTAAAGACATTAGAGATATCACTTTGGACATATTTGCTTCCACGCATTGAATCACGAGACGCAACTTCGCCAGCCACTCTATGCCGAACACACATCGACTCGTCATAAGCAGCACCCACAATTAGACCGCCGCTGTTAAGTATGCTATCACTCAGAGCAGTAAAAGCTCCTCCCGAAGACGATCGAGACCGAATTTCATCCTCGTTTTTTACAGCGTATGTTGTTTTGGGATATGGTGTCAGGAGGTCAACTTCATTGCCAATTTGACAAACACGATTACAAAGATGACAGTCGATACACTTCTCTGGGTCAATAACGGGATATAAAAAGCCGTGCTTGTCATGGACCATTTTGATGGCGCCACGCGGACACACGGAAGCGCAAGCACCACACCCATAGCAATCTCGCTTATTGGTAAATAGAGCCATCATTAGAAATCACCCTTAATAGATGTGACAAAATGTTCAGACGCCTCGCGTTCGCGAGCAAGCGAATTGTCGACGTTTCCCCAATCGATATCCTTTAGCAAAATATCTCTATCAAAACGATCCGTATAGCGATTCCTTAGACCAGCAATATCAAGAAGGTTGGTAATTCTCCCACCTCGGGTGGCTTTAGGAATGGACGCAAACGGCCTATGGAATAGAAGAGAGAAGACGGTCCCATGGAAAGAGTCGGTAACAACGTAATCCGCACCCGCGATGAGGGAGACGAATTCTTCAGGCCCAGCATCGCAAATAACGTCATGGCTTTTTCCAATTTGCAGCCCTCTGTTGCCGCTCAGTCCGACAAGATCGAGATTTTTATAACGTGCGATTTTATCGGCCAAAGATAGAGCGCGGTTGTCCTTCCTTGCCAGTTGGTAATAAAGGACGTAAGGCCTATCGTGGAGAGACTTTACAATGGGAGCGAATAGTTCTTTACCCGCAAGGATGGTAGGGTCGACAACCACCTCGGGCCTATTACCGGTCAATTTCTCAATCAAGCCCGCTGCTTCTGGTTCTCTAACGGAAATTCGATTAAGCCTTGAAACCAAAGGCAGCATAGCTTTGCAGTCCGCATCAGATAGAGCCGATTTGCCTATACTGGCAGCGTACGATGCCTTAATGACGCTCCCGGGGAACCGGTCGGCAAAGTACATGGGATCGATTCCTTTTGTAATTTCCGAATTCCAAATTTGATCGCTCCCGCAGAAGACAGAATCGAACGAATGGAGGACCTCGTCAGTAGCAGGCCACGGCTCCAAGTCCATCCTCTCTGAGACAAAACGCTTGAACTTTCTTTTCTTACGAACGCAAGCGGGCGCAGTAAGAGTGCTGCCAATGAACGCTTTAGGTCCAGATATATCAAACGTTTTGTAGTCAGACAAAAGACAGCCAGGACAATAATCAATAACTTTAACTTCGTCGTAGTACTTTTTTAACTTCTCAGATAGAGCAAATGCTTGAAGAGCGGCCCCATAATTGGGAACACAGTGGAATGTAACAATGCCAGCTTTAGTCATGGAACGTCTTCCTTTTAAAGTGAAAGATAAATGCAAACAAACGCGGCGAAATTGAACCTAGAAGCACATAACTCTTAAGCTTAAGGGGCAATTCGGGCGAAGCAAACGCTTCGCCTACCGTCGATCGTGCCCAGTTCGCCATCTTCTTACGACAGTATTCATCGGCGAAGCCGGAAGCGGCAGCGACGATTAACAGGTGCCGGATTAAGCCAACGTTCAATCGCAAACGCAATGAGTTAGCTTTCTCGCCTTGAAGATCAAGGAGCGAAACGACCTTATTTGGAAGCTCCATACAGCTAAACTTTTTTTCATTCAAGGCAGAACGACTTACGCTTTGCTCAGTAGAGCGATAATGATAAAAAGCTGTATCAGTTACTGAAATGAAGCGCGAATTATTTAGAAGTTCAACGTTAAAGAACCAGTCTTCTAGAATATGCACATCTTCTGGGAATGCGCACCCCGCAGCCGCATCCCTACTCATCAGGCAAAGCCAGGGACAGGCAATGAAGCGAAAGTCCAGTTGATATTTAAGTAATACGGACGCATCGATACTGTCGAATCTGGAGATACAGGTTTCACTGGCACATAAAACTCCGTTGCTGTCATAGTACTGACTGCAGTAGACAGCATCAGTTCCGTTATTTTTTATAGCAGCCAAGAGCGTCTCGACAGCAAATGGTTCAATCCAATCGTCGGCATCTACAAACATCAGGTAAGAACCACGGGACGCAGCAATACCATGATTTCGCGCAAAACTGACGCCGCCGTTCTTCTGCGTTATAAGCCGCAGCCTATTGTCAGAATCCGCCATTCTTGAAACTATCGCCGAAGTTCCGTCGGTCGAGCCATCATCAACAACAATTATTTCAACTGCGCGGTGAGTCTGGTTCAAAAGAGAACAAACGCACTCTTTCAGATGTTTTTCAGCCTGATACGCTGGAACAATAATGCTGACTAAATCACTACATATATCCACGAGGACTCACAGATCCCTTCGATTTAAGATAGCCGGCAATAACGCCCCAAAACATACACAGAAGCAAAAAATGAGTTGGGTAAATAATCAAGTGCGCCATACACGACATGAAAATCATCAGCACCAGAGATGCTGCGAATGCCGGCGCGAGCTGAGAACAATCGGACTTGACACGCAGATACAATTGCCAGACGTGATAATAAAGTCGCAAATAAAGTAAAAACCCAATAAGGCCATAGTCATAAATGACTTCAAGAAAGTCATTGTGAGCGCTAAGGCCCATAGGGGAAGCTCGATATACCGTATTAAAACCATGGCCAATAAGAAGTGACATTGGATCAGAAGCTAGTATCATTCTCCAGACACAAGCCCAGACATCCAGTCTACCCGAGCCATCATCATTTGCAAGATTTTTAAGACGATCTAACATTGGCAGATTGTTTGCTTTTGTAAATGAAGTGAAAAAATAGTAGAAAGCCATCGCAAGTATTACAGAACCAAGGATAAGCAGGACCCTTTTAGGATCTCCCTTTCCAGCCATCTGCCACTCAACCACGGCATAAACAATAAGAGCCAGGAAAAAAGCAATGAATCCACCTCTCTTAGAAGACAGGAGAAGTGTGGCGAAAATTATTGCAACAAATACCCAACGAATTGTTTTATTGTGCAACAGTAAGACAAAAGGCAGCAGAAACAGGGCGTAATACGCCATAGTTACAGATTCTGTCCAACCAATCTCATTGATATGGGTTCTAACTCCGGCGAAGAGCACAAAAACAATAGGGACTGCAAGGCCCATCCATCCAAGTCGTTCAAGTAGAAAGGGATTCTTATATCCAGACCAATAGGAAAGAGCGAAAACAGCAATCCATAGAATGGATAAGGATATTTGAAGCAAACCGTACTGAAAACTAACGTACCCGCTGAGGTAATAGAAGCAAGTTGGTACCAAAATTACAATACCAAACACCAATAAAAGTCCGAGCATGTCCTTGCCAAATACAAGGTCTGCACGACAAGAAAGGCGAAGCAATACGCACAATCCGACTGCGGACATTGCCATCTTCAACTGATCTCTAAAGGGAACAATTCGGCCAGCACCTGCTAGAAGATTGCCAAATGTCACATAAATCAAACCTATAAGCAGAAACAAAAAAAGAACCGATAACGAACGCCTCGCAGAATTTAATCCGCGTTTATTCAAAGCAAAACTAGACATTTAATTCCCCGCAGTAAATCCCGGCAAGAATGCTCCAGCAATCTTCAAGATCAAAACCGGCTGCCTTAGCCCGGTTAGTCCTCGGCAAATCGTGAGAAATCATTGAGAGTCTTTTGATCTCATCCACCCACAAATCAGGACGATCGAGCGGCAAATAAGACACTTCGCCGCATTTTTTAAGCTCAGGCGTAATCGTTTGAGAAACAAGAAGGGGAAGCCCCGAAGCCGAAGCCTCAACGCCAACAACCGGAAAACCCTCATACAGAGAAGTCAACATAAACGCGTCAAACGCCTGATACAACCTTGCGGTATCAGATCGTCTTCCAAGGAGCTTAAATCGATCGCCGCATCCACATGCCTCAATCGCAGAGGATATCTCACTCTCAAGCTCGCCGTTTCCAGCCGCAACAAATCGCACATTACAATTCTTGTCAAAAGTGCTCGCTATTTTCAGAGCAAGAGGATAATTTTTTTGTTTAGACAGTCTACCAACCATACCAACAACGAATTCCTCGTTGAACCCAAGCTCCTGACGCACGGCGCGCCTAACGGACGGATCGAATGTATATGAACCAGTATCAATGGCATTGGGCAAAAACTGCACCTTCCCCATTCGCCAACGCCATTTACCGAAAACGCGTTCACCGGCAAGCTTCCCACAGGAGATTAAGCATGTAGCATAACGGCCATTTAGAACACAGCCGGAAACCCTTCTTAAATGGTCGCGAAATGAATAACACGGTGATGTAGTGTGGGAATGCGCGATTCTAACAGGCACACCACACTTTCGAGCAACCCGAAGGGCAACGTAAGAGGTTTCATTTTCATGAACATGAACCGCATTATAGGAATTGTCCTTAAGCAGATTGGCTAAGGCTGTCTCATAGGCACCAATTCCCTCGCTCTTCGAAGGAAGTCGATATATGTGGGAACCTAGCTCACGAAAGCGCTTGGCATTAAGACCAATTTGATCTGAAGTTAATGCCAAATCAAAATGAAAGCCATGTTCTACAAGGTGTCTGTAATAATTAAGAATAACTGATGAAATGCCACCGGCATCAGCCCCATACATCACGTGTAATACATTAAACATTTATTCACCCAACGTCTCGTCGATATATCTATCCGCATCAAGGCGCGCAGCATTAAGCGCCTTGTTTACATGCGAATAATCAATGACAGGCAAAGATTGATTAGAGTCTAAAGGCTTTTTTACAAGTCGATCCGACAAACCAACTAGGCTGAGAAGCGAATCAATTCTGGAGTTAAACTCATTTCTAGGAACAACCAAAAACTGGCGTTCAAAAATCAGAGAAAATGCAAGTCCATGGAACGAGTTGGTCACAACAAAATCGGCATTGGAAAACAAGGATAGAAAATCTGCTGGGGACCTATGCGTAAACAACTTATCAACAGCCTCGGGCTTTTTCATTTCCCATGAAATCTTAACGAGCTTCAAGCCCCTCTCGTCGGCAATTTGACGAGCAATTTCCGTCGCGCCATTGTCTTCATTGTAAAGAAGCATAAGAGCCAAGTAGGGCTCCTTAACCAAACGAGGAGACGCAAGTGGTTGCCACTCCGATTTAGTAAGCTGTAGTGTTGGATCAATGACCTGCACAGCGCCCTGCACACCAAGGTCCTCCACTATTTCTACAGCAGAATCCTCACGAACAGAAATGGCAGCGTACTGACTCAAATAGAAACGCGTCTGCTCTTTTTCCCACTCGTCGAGTGCAGATTTGCCGAAACTAGACGCAAAAGAAATTTTCTTTCGACCCGAAGGAACAAAATCCAGGAAAAAGCCCCTGTCAATCCCCTCATTATATTTACTATTCCAAACCTGATCGCTTCCGCTCACATAGACATCGGCGCGGGGAGGATCTACAGCTAAATCGTCGGCGGTCACATATCGCTTTGTAAGCCGCATTGTCTTCTGTACAAATGAGCCAAAAGTGAGTTCTTTAAGTGCAAGCGAGCCAATTTTAGCAATTTGATAGACAACTCTTTTAACGCCTTTGATGCTAGGATCAGCAGGAGGTTTGAAGAAGATACGTTTTAGCGTTCGCTGCTCAGTTATATAGTCGACAATGCTCGTCTCGCAGCCATGCTTTTCGAATACCTTTTGGGTTGCATATGCCTGCAAAACAGAACCGTAGTTGTAAACCCGATGAAGCGTGACAATAGCAGCTTTCATTAGTTTCGCCTCACTTTCATATAAATGCTAAGCAGGGAAGATGTTTTCCGTACCCCCAAAAGACTCAGCGCGGTACGAGTCATTTGGGCCCTTCTTCCACCCGCATAATTCATAAGCCATCGATAGTTCGTTAAATAAGCGACGGCTTCGTCTAATTTTGAGCCCGGAATTGCACTGAGCATCCACAACATAATTGAGTACTCATACGCAACGAAGCTTAAACAGCAAGCACAATCATTATTCTTGGGCCTATAGTCAGAGTCACAAAGAACGGGAATAGCATCTTCGATAAACTGCTGGAGGCCTTGAAAATGCTTGAGACCAACTGCATCAGTGATAGAGCCCGCTCTATTTTGACGATATTCGTAATAATTCAAATCAAGTGCAGAATAAGTCTCAGCGTCAAGAAGACTATTCATTACGAAATTTAGGTCCTCTGAGACACGTCCGTCCTCAGGAAACCTAAGCCCACAGTTAAACAAAAATGCACGTCTATATATTTTCATACATGCGCTGTCAGGAAACTTAGGCAGACCAGACAAGTAGCAAAGAACTTCGCTCTTACTTTTTCGATTAATGGAACCGGGATCAATGTGATAGCCGATTGATTTTTTAGTTCCGTCAGGGTATAGCTTGCAGCTATCCAGAAACAAAATATCAGGCTTAGTATCTTCAAGCTCATGGAGAATAGCGGGGAGGCAGTTCTCAGTAATTAGATCGTCCGAATCAACAAACGCAACGTAATCTCCTGAAGCAGCATCTAATCCTGTATTTCGAGCAGAAGCTAAGCCACCGTTTTCCTTATGAATAACAGTTACACGATCATGTTCGCGTGCAATATCATCAGCAATTTGCGAAGACCTATCAGTCGAGCCGTCATCCACAAGAAGCACTTCACAAGTACTGTCAACCTGATTTAAGATACTTTTACAACAATCGAGGAGGTAATCCTCCACGTTATAAATAGGAACAATAAAACTCAGTTTCATAGTTTTGGTTTTCTCCAAACCTCTATTTATCTGCAATCGCTTTACTAGGCGACACCTTTTTGAGACAGTGGGAGTAATATTCCTCGAGACGTTTTGAAGCAGCAGACACATCAAAAGCCTTCAAGCCCTCTGAATCATTTTGATCAGCGTCTATCTTCCTCATGGAGATCAAATGCTCACACCATTTTTGAGGGCTAGAACTCAGCCGCTCAAACTCCATAAGGGAAGTCAATTTGATTTCAGATGTGATTGCATCCGATGCCAAGATTGGAGTTCCGCTAGCTTGGCATTCAACTCCAACAACGGGAAGTCCTTCATATTTGCTTGGAAGACAAAAGACATCAAAAGCTTGATATAAACTTGCAACATCGGATCTAATCCCTAGAAATAAGATAGAATCCGATATGCCCAAATCAATTGACATCTTTTTAACATGCTCCAGCAGTGGCCCGTTTCCCACAAGTGCGAGCACTGAATTTGGCTCATGGGAAAGAACCTCTCTAAAAACAGCTAATAGAAAGTCATGGTTCTTCTGATCGACAAACCTTCCGACGTGTCCAATAAGGAAGGTATCATCTGCAATGCCGAGCTGTTTCCTAACATGTATTCGAGTATCCGAATTAGGAGAAAACTGGCTTATATCAATGGCGTTATTCATAACAGAAAATGACGTTTTGCGGCCAAACAGCCATTTCCCTGCAAACTCACTACAGGCAACTTTATTCGTGGGATATCGATTTGCCTGGGTTTTCAGCACGGTCTTAAGGGCGTTCTTGGCATACTCACCCTTGCCACTCGTAGAGTGGCTATGGGCGATACGCACAGGAACGCCGGCCTTCTTTGCCGCGCGAAGCGGAAAGACGGAAAGAGCGTTGATGTGACTATGCACGATCTTCCAGCCCTCTTGTCTAAAGAGACGGAGGAGCTCTCGCTGGTATTCAATTACATGCTGATAGGGCGGAATCTCGAAGACTCGGCCACCGAGCGATTCAATCTCCTCGCGGGGCACAAGAGTCGAATCGGAATCGACAAGGAAATCGAACTGCACTTTACTGCGATCGATATGACGGTAGTAATTCATAACGACGGCCTCAACGCCGCCGCCATTCATCTTTCCGACTATCTGTGCGACACGAATTGGATTAGCCATCTAACGCCCCGTCCTCTTCTTGCCGAACATGGCGCCAAAGGTGCCAGTAAAACACTTCCAATCCATGCGAAAGCAGCGATTGTGCACGTAATGAAGTTCAATTTTTTGACGCAGACCGCTCTCGAACGTCGCAGCATTGCGGTCGGTTGCCTGCCATAAACCCGTGATGCCGGGCTGGACAGAAAGCAACTCAGCCTTTTCCTCGTCCGAAAAGTGCTGCTCAAGTTCGTCTCTTGTAATGGGACGCGGACCGATGACGGAAAGGTCACCGTTCAGTACGCTGAGGAACTGCGGCATCTCATCGATGGAGCACTTGCGAATGAACTGGCCCACCTTAGTAATGCGGGGGTCGTCGTCGACCTTACGCTCGACTTCCCACTGACGCAGCTGCTCAGGGCTCAAGTACTTCTGCACGTTGCCGGCATCGGCGACCATGCTGCGAAGCTTAAGAATCTTGATAGTCTTACCGCCCTTGCCGATGCGATCCTGTGCGTACAGCGGGTTGCCGGGAGATTCAAGGCAAATGAACGCACAAACAACTGCCACTGGAATTACCAGTACCACGCTCACGCAAAGACTGAAAACAAGATCAAACAGCCTCTTTAAAAAACGGTAAGCCAGCGTACCGCTCGGTTGTATCTTCTGAATAGCCAGCGTCTCCCCCATGGATGCGCCACTCTCAGTTATCTCTTTAGCAGTCAAGTTCAAATCCACGTCCCTGTTCCCAGGGATCCCCCCCCATCGATGAATTCAAAATACGAATGAATTACCAGTGCGACGTCCCCTTACGTCTTACTGGGCACGTCCAGCGGAAGCAGCTCCCTAAAAGCGGAGTCGCCTTCGCCCACATCTACCAGGCACCAGCGCTTATGACGGTCGATCTTCTTTACGCGGGCCTCTTGCCCCACCAAGGGCCCCTGCTCTATGTGCAGCACGCCATCTTCTATGCGTGCGACGCTGTTACGCACCACGCCGTCGTCGTCGAGTACGCTGCGGTACCAGTCCTGCGCATCATCCGGCATGGGCGCATAGGCCCGCTCCCTGCTGCCGGCAATGCGGCAGCCAAAGCTCAACTGGGCCAGGGCCCTGTCGAGTGCAGCGGCATCGCGCGTAGCGACGAAGAAGTATTCCTTGTACATGGGTTTGGTTTGGAGCGACCAGGCGCCGTCCCGCTTAAACCAGAACTCCTTTTGCATCACAAAAGCGTCCTGCATCAGCTCGTGCGGGATAATACGGCGGACCTTTTCGCAGGTCTCGCGCTCTTTACCGTTGGGGGTGTGGACCAGATACCAGCGGACGCGGCCATGCTGGCTGTTGGTAGTAGCGCCATTAAAGGCACCAGGCAGCTGCTCTTGGCGCCGCATTGTCTGTTCCATCTCTCGCCCCCTTTTCTTGCCTCCGCGACGCACGCGGATGCAGGGGCGTTAAGAACAGGCTTCTCGCTCGCAGCTAGGCGCAGTCGCAAAAGTACAGGATTTTGTATCTTTCGACTGAGTTCATTATACGAGCAAACTGCTCGCGTTTTCCCAGATTGCACAAAATGCGCCGCGAATGGGTGCATCTCCATACGCCTCTACAAAAACCTGTACCTTTTTGCACAACAAAAAAGCCGCTCTAACCAGCGGCTTTTCTTCTATAGACAACAAAAAAGGCGACCGCCCGCGAGGACGATCGCCTTTGTTAATTCTTGTATTGTTTGTGCTAGGCGCGAGTCTTGATCTCCTCGAGCACCTTGGCCACAAACTCGTCAACGCTCATCTGAACGGTCTCGTTGGAACGATCGCGGACGGAGATGTTGCCGGCCTCGACCTCCTTCTCGCCCAAGATGAGCATATAGGGCACGCGGTCGATGCTGCGGGCCTCGCGGATCTTGTAGCCGATCTTCTCGTCGCGATCGTCGCAGACCACGCGAATGCCGGCCTCCTCCAGCTTGGCGCACACCTCGTGGGCGTAGTCGCGGCTCTTCTCGGAAACGGGAAGTGCCTTGACCTGCACGGGAGCCAGCCAAGTGGGGAACTTACCCGCAAAGTGCTCAATCAGAATACCGATGAAGCGCTCGATGGAGCCGAAGCACACGCGATGCAGCATGATGGGGCGCTTCTTGGTGCCGTCGGCGTCCACGTACTCCAGGTCAAAGTTGAGCGGCATCTGGAAGTCGAGCTGGACGGTACCGCACTGCCAGGTGCGGCCGAGCGAATCCTCCAGGTGGAAGTCGATCTTGGGGCCGTAGAAGGCGCCGTCGCCCTCGTTGACCTCGTAGTCCATATGCAACTGCTCCAGAGCGGTGCGCAGGCCTTCCTCGGCGCGAGCCCAATCCTCGTCCGAACCCATGGAGTCCTCGGGGCGGGTGGAAAGCTCAACGTGATACTTAAAGCCAAACTTCTGGTACACGGAGTCGATAAGGTTGACCACGCCCACGATCTCGTCGGTCAGCTGGTCGGGACGCACAAACAGGTGGGCGTCGTCCTGGTTAAAGCAGCGCACGCGGAACAGGCCGTGCAGGGCGCCGCGCAGCTCGTGGCGGTGCACCAGGCCAATCTCGCCGGCGCGGATGGGCAGCTCGCGGTAGGAGTGCGGCTTGGAGGCATACACCAGCACGCCGCCCGGGCAGTTCATGGGCTTAATGCAGTACTCTTCGTCGTCGATGACGGTGGAGTACATGTTGTCCTTGTAGTGGTCCCAGTGGCCCGAGGTCTTCCACAGCTGCTTGTTCATGATGAGCGGCGTGGAGATCTCCACGTAGCCGGCCTTGTGGTGGATCTCGCGCCAGTAGTCCAGCAGCGTGTTCTTAAGGATCATGCCGTTGGGCAGGAAGAACGGGAAGCCAGGGGCCTCATCGCGCATCATAAAGAGGTCCATCTCGCGGCCGATCTTGCGGTGGTCGCGCTTCTTGGCCTCCTCCAGCATGTGCATGTGCTCGTCGAGCTCTTCCTTGGTGGCAAAGGCGACGCCGTTGATGCGGGTGAGCATCTTGTTGTCCTTGTCGCCCTTCCAGTAGGCGCCCGAGACGCCGGTGAGCTTAAAGGCCTTGAGGGCCTTGGTGTAGCAGATGTGGGGGCCGACGCACATGTCGATGTAGTCGCCCTGCTGGTAGAAGGTGATGCGGGCGTCGTCGTCCAGGTCGCCGATGTGCTCGACCTTGTACTTCTCGCCGCGCTCCTCCATAAGGGCGATGGCCTCGGCGCGGGGCTTCTCGTACACGGTGAACTTGAGGTTCTCCTTGACGATCTTTTTCATCTCGGCCTCGATCGCGGGGAAGTCGTCCTCGCTGATCTTGACGCCCTCGGGCAGGTCGACGTCGTAGTAGAAGCCGTTGTCGGTCGCGGGACCGTAGGCAAAGTCGGCCTGGGGGTAGAGGCGCTTGATGGCCTGCGCCATGATGTGCGCGGCGGAGTGGCGGATGACGTGCGTGACCTCGTCCTGCGGGAGCTCGGCCACCGAACCGTCATTGTAGAGTGCCTTCATGGGTATGTTTTCTCCTCTCGGATGCCTGATGCAAGTGCGTGCGATGCGCTCGGCGTTTTTGACTTGCATCATTATAGGCAGGTTGCCTTGGTATACAAGCGCCCGCCGCACCTTAATGGCACGGCGGGCGATTTTCTACGCATGCTTCATCGTGTGGGCGCGGCTGCGGGGCGCGCGGTGCCCGTGGCTTGCAGCCGGCCCGGCGATGGATGCGTTACTGGATGCGAGTTCGGCAGTAGGGGCAGACCTTCCAGTGCGCATCGAGCGGGCGATGGCAGCTGGGGCAGACGTTGCGAACCTGAGTGTCGCACACCGGGCAGACGACGAAGTCCTTCTCGATGGGCGCGCCGCACTGCGGGCAGGTGCCGTACTGGGCAAGCTGGCGCTCGCGCAGGGCCATGTCCAGCTCCTGCTCCTCGCGGTCGGCCGCGTAGGAGTGCGGGCGCAGGACCAGGTAGGCGATGAGGCCAACAAACGGGATGAGGGCGATGATGCCCCATGCCACGTAGGCGCTGGCGCCGCGGCGGCGAGCGTCGATGAACACATAGACGACCGACAGCACATACAGGGCGATGATAAAGCCAACGAAGGCATAGACGACGCCCATAAGCTGCGGCGACATGAGCTCGGAGATGTACTTGGACATTACGGATACCTTTCGGAATATTAACAGTCCGGTCAAGTTTACCACGGGGTTTGTTTATATGGGACCACGGCTAGGGGCGGGGCTGACGCGGACACAAACATCTCAATCTGTAACAGTTACTCGGCTAAAACAGTCCCAGACGTTACAGATTTAGACAAACCCTTCTCTCCCCGACTTAAACCTCGATCTGTAACATCTAGAACCCAAAAACAGTTCTTACTGTTACAGATCGAGACAACCAGAATCCGTCGGAAAGATTGTCTCGACCTGTAACAGAAAGGAACCAAAAACCCTGCCAGCTGTTACAGATCGAGACATACGAGTAACCCGACGGGCTACCGTCTCGATCTGTAACACGTAGGACCGCAATTCCCCGCCTATCGTTACAAATCGAGATGAACGTGCGCCTGTGGACGCAGCATCTCAATCTGTAACAGGTAACGGCGACGACCGCGATGTTTGGTGGGAAGATCTCGCGGTCTAACGTGGCCAGCATCCGTGCTGGGCCAGCCCGCGCCTGCCGTTGGCGGGTGTTGCAGGGCTGTTCGCCGCATTGCCGTCGCACTGGGGGTGTGCAGACCCTAGGATAGTCTTATTGACGGCCTGTCAACTCGTCTGGGAGGCACTGTGACGGAAACGTTTGATATCGTGATTGTCGGCGCGGGCATCACCGGATGCGCCATCGCGAGGCAGCTCGCGCGCTATGACCTGTCCATTTGCGTGGTCGAGGCGGCTAACGATATTGCGCTGGGCGCGTCGAAGGCCAACGGCGGTCTGGTGCACGCCGGCTACGATCCGGCACCGGGAACGGTAAAGGCGCAGGTCAACGCCCGTGGTTGCGAGCTATATGGCACGTGGGCCCAGGAGCTAGGCTTTTTGTTTTGCCGTACCGGGTCGATGGTGCTGGGGTTTAACGACGAAGACGGCGCACAACTGGAGCAGCTGCGGTGCAACGGCCTTGCCAACGGTGTGCCCGAGCTGTCGATCGTCGGACCCGACCGCATCCACGAATTGGAGCCGCGCGCCAGTGCCGATGCAACGTGTGCGTTGTGGTGCCCCTCGACTGGATTTGTCGACCCGTTTGAGGTTGCCATCGCCGCGCTGGAAAACGCCGTCGCCAACGGGGTGACCTTTATGCGGTCCGCGCCGGTGGAGGCGATCGAGGTAGCTCCCGGCGCTGGCGACGGGAGCGGTGACGGGACCGCTCGCTTTACGCTGGTGACACCGACCAGTGATGTGCGTTGCCGCTATTTGATTAATGCCGCGGGCAACGGCGCCGCAAACATCTCGCATATGGCGGGCGCCGAGGAGTTCCAGATGGTCTGGCGCCAGGGCAACATCGTGGTGCTGGACAAGGAGCCACGTGCGCTCATGCCGCTCTACCCCGTTCCCACGCCGGTTTCCAAGGGCGTCATCGTTACAGGCACCGTCCACGGCAACACGGTGATCACCGCGACCGCCGCCGTGCGCGATCCGGGCGACACGCAGACCTACGCCGGCGACGTTAACGCGCTGCTGACCGGCGCGCGCAAGCTGGTGCCCGATCTGGATACGCGCCGCGTGGTGCGCGCATTTGCCGGCGGGCGTCCGGTCATTCAGGGAACGAACGACTTCTTTATTGGGCAGTCGGCCGTGGTGCCGGGACTGTTCCAGGCGGCAGGCATTCAGTCGCCGGGCGTGGCGAGCGCGCCGGCCATTGCCGAGCGCATGGAGCAGGTTATGCGCGACGCGGGTGTGGTTTTGCGCGAACGGGATGACTGGAACCCAATTCGCCGCGCACCGGACGACTTTGACCGCGCACCACTGGCGCGCAAGGAGGAGCTGATCGAGTCCGATCCCGCGTGGGGCCAGATTGTCTGCCGCTGCGAGACGGTGCCCGAAGCCGAGATCGTGGCCGCGATCCGACGCCAGCCGGGCGCGGTTTCGGTCGAGGGCGTCAAGCGCCGCTGCCGTGCCGGTATGGGCCGGTGTCAGAGCGGCTTTTGCCAGAGCCGCGTGGTGGCGATTCTGACGCGCGAGTTGGGCTGCAACCCTAGCGAGGTATTACTGGAGGACACCGGCTCCTGGTTGGTCGAGGGACCTTTGAAGGGGGTGCGCTAGGATGGAGGAGTTCAAATCGAGTGCGATTGATTGCGGCGTCGTAGAAGCCGTACAAACGCAAGCCTTCGACGTGGTCGTTATCGGCGGCGGGCCTGCAGGCATGGCGGCCGCGCTGGCCGCGCATAAGGCCGGCGCACGCGTGGCCATCGTGGAGCGCGAGCAGCACCTGGGCGGCATCCTCCGCCAGTGCATCCACCCCGGCTTTGGCCTGTCGCACTTTAAACAGGAACTCACCGGTCCCGAATACGCACAGCGCTTTATCGACCAGGTGCGCGCAACCGACATTACGCTGTTCCTGGACTGCATGGTGATTGGGATTGATTCGGGCGAGCCTACGGAAGACGCCGCGGTCCATACCGTCACGCTCATGAGCCCCGCCAGCATGCTACGGCTCACCGGGCGCGCGGTCATCCTTGCCATGGGTTGTCGCGAGCGCACGCGCAGCGAGATCAAGATTCCCGGCAGTCGTCCCGCCGGCGTGTTTACGGCCGGCCTGGCGCAGCGATACATCAATATCGAAAACCTCAAACCCGGCTCGCGTGCCGTCATCTTGGGCTCAGGCGACATCGGGCTTATCATGGCGCGCCGCTGCACGCTCGAGGGGATTTCGGTCGAGGGCGTGTACGAGCTCATGCCGTACGCTAACGGCCTGCGCCGCAATGTGAAGAACTGCCTGAACGACTTTGGCATTCCGCTGCACCTGTCCACCACCGTCACACGCGTGATCGGGCACGACCGCGTGGAAGCCGTCGAGGTAAGCCAAGTCGACGAGCGCCTGGCGCCCATTCCGGGGACCGAGCGCCTCGTTCCGTGCGACACACTGCTGCTTTCGGTGGGCTTGATTCCCGAGAACGAGCTTTCGGTTGCCGCTGGCGTAGAGCTTGACCCGCGAACGCGCGGCGCCGTGGTGGACCAGAGCCTGCAAACGGGCGTGCCGGGCATCTTTGCCTGCGGCAACGTGCTGCACGTGCACGACCTGGCCGACAACGTAACGACCGAGTCCGAGAGGGCTGGCGCAGCTGCAGCGGCGTACGCGCTGGGGACCGGCGCGGGCACCGTTCCGGACTGGGAGCTCACGGTCTCCCCTGCCGGCATCGCGGGCTACGCGCTGCCGGGACGCATTACGACTGTGACACTCACCAGACTCAACTTCCGTGTGCGCCGACCGGTCGATGCCGCCCGCGTGCGTATTCTAGCAGGCGACGAGGAACTACTTACAGGCAAGGTCCGCCCGTTTAAACCGAGCGTCATGGAGAGCCTCCCGCTGCCGCCAAAGGTGATTCAGCGCGCACTCGACCTAGGTGCTAGCGAAATTGTCCTGTCCGTCGATCCCATCGAGGAGGCGTAAGACCATGAGCATAAACGCGATCGAAACGTTGCAGTTCAACTGCACAACCTGCCCATCTGAGTGCCTCCTGACCGTAGAGGTAGAGCGTGACGAAGACGGCGCCGTGGTAGAAGTGCGCTCCGTAACCGGCAACAACTGCCCGCGCGGCGATAAGTTCGCACATCAGGAGCTCACCTGCCCCATGCGCGTGCTCACCACCACCGTGGCCGTCTCCGGCGGCGACGAAGCCCTGCTCCCCGTGCGCACATCCGAAGCCATCCCGCTGACCCTCCACGCCCAAGCCATGGACCTCATCCGAGGCCTAATCGTCAAAGCCCCCATCCGCATGGGCGACGTCGTCCTCCCCGACCTCCTCAACACCAACATCAACCTAATCGCCAGCATGGACATCGACCCAGCCTAAGCAGCTCATTTAGAACGGGGCTTTTAGTTACGCTGCCATCCATCCCACCCCTCCTCAATTGCGGTGAAATAGTTCCTGATTTCCGCCAAAACCCCGGCATCCAGGAACTATTCCACCGCAACTATCCTTGGGATCGGTATTCAGCTTGTGCCTACTTTAGTGCCATTTCAAAACTATGCCGGATTACGGGGCCGATTCGGAGACCCCCATCCATACCGGCCATTTTCAATTTTTGACAAGCCATCTATATGCGGTTTTAATTTCGCGATTTTTGCCATGGTCAAGTAATACAGGTCCAGCCCCGTAATCCGCCATACTTTTGAAACCAGCCCATTTGGGACGGGCCTCTTATGGCTACTTTTACCTATTAGCCCGCAAGTTTGACGCAGCTATAATAGCCCCATTACAGTTTGAGTCGTCCGAAAGGGCGGCTCTTTTCCGTTGCACGGTTATACGATTGAGCCGTACCGGTGGTCGCTGGCCGACCGCCCCGGACGGCCGTCAGCCCCTGCCCCGTAGAGGGCCCGGGACGTGTTGCCGCCGGGGCGGGAGGGGCCGCGGAGAACGACTGATAGAGATGTGCCGGGCCCGGACCGGGCCACGGCCGGGTAATGTGGGTGTCGCTTCCGCGGCTAACGGCCGGCTCAAGGGAGAGGATACACCATGCCTGCAGCAGAGGCGTCCGTGGCCTACCTGGGGATCGACGTCGGGAAGAGCTCGCACAGCGCGTGCGCGCTCGATGCGGGAGGGGGCGTCGCCTTCAGGGCCGAGCTGGCAAACAGGCCCGACGACATCGACCGGCTGCTCGAGCGGGCCGGCTCCGGCGCGCTGGTCGTCGTCGACCAGAAGCGGAACATCGGCGCACTGGTCCTCGCGCGCGCCCATGCGCACGGGAACCCCTGCGCCTACCTGCCCGGATATGCCGAGAAGCAGGCCCGCGGGATGTTCCCCGGCATCGCGAAGACCGACGCCATCGACGCCGAGGTGATCGCGCGCACCGCGCTCGGCGTGCCCCGCGCCCTCAGGCCGGCGCCCGAGGAGCCCGAGGGGGCCACCTCGCTGCGGATCCTGTCGTCGCAGCGCGAGTTCGCGTCGTCAGCCAGGACCCGCGCGAAGAACAGGCTGCGCGCGACCCTGCTCGAGGCCGACCCCGCGCTCGAGGGCGCGGTCGACCCGTCGAGCCGCTGGCAGATGTCGATGCTGGCCGAGTTCGGCGGGGCCGCCGGGTGCTCGGCCGCCGGCTGGCGCAGGTTCTCGAACGCCGCCAGGCGCGCGGGCGCCCCCGCGGCGGGGGCCAGGAGGCTCTGGGAGGCGCTGCTGGCCTCGTCGCGCTCGGGAAGGCGGCTCCCGGCCGGCGAGGACGTCGCGGTCCGGATACTCGCCCGGGAGATAGCCTCCCTCGACGCCGACATCGAGGAACTCGACTCGCTCGTGGCCGACTCGCTGGCGGGCGACGAGGTCTACGAGTGCCTCCTCACGGTGCCCGGGATGTTAGCGCTACTGTAAAAACAACCAATTTCGCCATCGCACTTTAGCCGATTCCGCCAACGCAATTTCCCCGATCACGCCAACGCATTTTCACCATTTCCACCAACGCCGGGGCTTACGCTTCGACCGACAAGCGAACGA
>DBEYUK010000028.1:0-5378 GCA_048181625.1 Collinsella sp.
TCTACCTGCGGGAACGATAGGCAACCGGACACACATTCTGTCCGAGCGGTTAAAAGCGGGCACGGAATTTAAACGGCTGAAAAAGGGGCATCGACCTGCGCCGATGCCCCCAACGTGGACACACATTTTGTCCTATAAGCCGCAATAAAACGCTTCCCCGCGATGCAATAAAAAAGGTGGCCGGAAAACCCGACCACCCTTGCACATCCTTTGGATGCCACAGTTTACTTGCGGACGACCTTGACGATGGCGTCACCGGCGGCGACGGCGGACTCTGCCTCAACGGTGAGCTCGACGTCGGCAAACTCGGCGGTGTTGGACACGGCCACCACGACGCAGTCCTTATAACCAGCAGCGGCGATCTTGGCGCGGTCGATCTTGAGTATGGGCTGGCCGGCCTTCACGACGTCGTCGGCCTTGACGAAGCCCTCGAAGCCATCACCGTTCATGTTGACGGTATCGACGCCAACGTGCACCAGAACCTCGATGCCGCTATCGGACTGCAGACCCACGGCGTGACCCATGGTGACGGTCACCTTACCGTCGCAGGGAGCGTAGACCAGATCGTCCTCGGGCCACACGGCACAGCCCTTGCCCAGAACCTCGCCACCAAAGACGGGATCGGGCACGTCGGCCATCTTGATGACCTTGCCCTTGACGGGCGAGCACAGCACGTCGGCGCCGGCAGAAGCAGAGATGGAGGCCGGAGCAGCGGCAGCCGCGGGCTCAGCCTTCTTCTTGAACATATCAAACAGACCCATACGTTTTCTCCTCTTGATTAAGCGCAACGTTGTGCGCATGCCTACGGTAATTATAGTGCCAAATGGTTCAAATGCTAAGGTGGGGACTCGAATCGCGAGCCCTTCCCGGTAGTGCTCGTGGGACGAGCATCTCCTTTGCATCGCGGGTCGATAAGCCGAGTATCGTCTGCGCACGGGACGGGCAGAAGCGGGCGCACCAAACCCGATACTTCTTTTCGCTCTCGAGTCCTGCCGCCGCCCCGTCCCTGACACTTCCTGATACCGACCGAAACGTGCCAAAATAAAACCGTCCCTTTTTGGTAGGTTTGGCGAGTGTGGATTTTCGGACGCTTAACTAACGAGCGTGGATAATCTCCCACTTTGACTTTGAGGCCGTCACCGAGCCAAAAACGGGAGATTATCCACGTTCATTTTGGATGACCCCCTTGTACCAAGCCGAGCTCCATGGTCAAGTAATAACGACTTCTCATCATTAGATTGTTTACATCAATTCTAATAACTATTTAATCCTTAAACTCATTATTAGAATTGATATGATTAGCCTAATAACGAGTTTCCGGCACTAAAGATATGGAGGGCGCGATGCAAATCGAGGAGAACGGCCAGGGAACGCTCCGCAATAATCTATCGGGGAAATTGGCTTACTATTCGTTTTTTCCAACGCCCTTGCAATCATTGAGGCAGCTAAACCTCACCGAGGAAACCTATCGCACGCTTTCCGCATGCTCACGAAAGCTTGGAGAGCTTGAAGGCATGCTCTACTTTGTTCCCAACGCCGACATGTATCTGACAATGTACGTGCGCAAAGAAGCACTCCTTTCTTCGCAAATTGAGGGAACCCAGTGCACGTTTGACGACCTACTTAGTCCATCGCAAACACAACTCCATCATAAAGATGTCGCAGACGTCGTGAATTACGTCCGTGCTGTCGACCGCGGCGTAGAACTGCTCAAAAAGATGCCCTTGTGCACGAGACTTCTTAGGCAAGTTCATGCGGTCCTGCTGGACGGAGTGCGCGGAACGGAGAAGAATCCAGGCGAGCTGCGCTCCTCACAAAACTGGATTGGCCCCTCAGGCTGCACCATTGCAACCGCATCGTTTGTCCCTCCAAACATTGAAGATTTGAGTAACACGCTCCAGGACCTCGAACGCTTTATCAATGAGCCTCAAGTCGAAATGGATCCGATTGTGCGGGCGGCGCTCGTCCATTACCAATTTGAAACTGCCCATCCATTCCTAGACGGAAACGGTCGCCTGGGCAGGCTTCTCATTACACTTATGCTCATCAATGATGGCGTTCTTCATTCTTGCTTGTTCTATCCATCGTTCCAGTTCAAGAAAAATCGAAGCGAGTACTACCGGCAACTCACATCCGTAAGGGAGAGAGGCACTTACGAGGAATGGATAGAGTTTTTCTGCAACAGTCTTCTCGAGAGTGCGAAGGACTCGGTAGGGTCTTTAAAAAACCTTGTTGACCTCCATAACCGTTCCACAGCAACCATTACCGAAAATCTCGGAAGGACTGCTGCAAACGGGCAAAGGCTGTTGGGCATTCTTGAAGAGCACCCCATCGTCGACACCGCATTCATCGCTGCCCAACTCGATATCGGCAGGAGTACCGCGAGCTCGCTCGTCAAATCATTTGAAGAATTGGGTATCCTCCGTCCTCTCGACGAGTCAAGACAGAGATACCGGCAGTACGGGTATGAAGAGTATCTTTCGATTCTCAGGGAAGACGCCGAGCCGATTAGATAGGCATCGCAGCCCAGGCAAATTAAAGCGAGCGCGGATAATCTCCCACTTTGAGCCCGCACACAGGCCAAAACTGGGAGATTATCCACGTTCATTCCTGACTAGTCATTTAAGAACGTCCCCAATGACTACTCCTTCGGAGCAAGACGACGCCGCAGGTAGAGAACGGACAGCGAGCGGGTCGCATTTGAGACAAGGTGACGTGAAACGAAAGGGCGCTGACCTTCTGGTCGCGCCCTTGAAGTTGAACGTCAGATTGTCCAAATGCGGCCCGCGCAGCGTCGAGCCGTTACGCGGGTTGGTAAACCCGCGTAACTACCTACTCCCGTGCTCCGTACTGCTCGTAGTAGGCGTCGATGGCGGTCTTAAGCTCGTCATCGATAACGACCTTGCCGTCGATCTCGTGGTTGTAGAGGGTCTCGACGACCTCGGCCATGGAAACGATGCTCGCGACGGGGAAACCGTACTTTGCCTCGATCTCCTTCTGAGCGGTGGTCACACCGCCCTTGCCGACCTCCATGCGGTTGAGGGACACGATCAGGCCCTTGATCTCGACATCGGCAGCAGCCTTGACCTTAGGATAGGTCTCGTCGATGGACTTGCCGCTGGTGGTGACGTCCTCGACCATGACCACACGGTCGCCGTCCTTGGGCTCATAACCCAGCAGGTTGCCCTTATCGGCACCGTGGTCCTTGGCCTCCTTGCGGTCGCAGCAGTACTTGACCTCCTTGCCGTACAGCTCGTGGTAGGCAATCGCGGTCACGACGGCCAGGGGAATGCCCTTGTAGGCCGGCCCAAACAGCACGTCAAAGTCGTCGCCAAAGTTATCGTGGATGGCCTGGGCGTAATACTCGCCCAGCTTCTTGAGCTGATAGCCCGTCACGTAGGCGCCGGCGTTCATAAAGAACGGGGACTGACGGCCGCTCTTGAGCGTAAAGCTGCCAAACTTAAGCACGTCGGACTCGACCATGAACTTGATGAATTCTTGCTTGTAAGCCTCCATGGGTCTCCCTTCCAATAGGCGCGTCCAGCTTGGACGGGCGCGTGTGAATCCGGTTCTTAGCTTACCAGAAAGCACCTCAGCGAACCGATGCCGCTGAGGTGCCTGCCCTGCTTCTATGTGATCGCTCTCCGGAGTGTTATTAACCGTTCTCTGCACACCTCCATAGCGCTCTCGACGCCACTCCCCCGTTGAGGGTTCGTGTTTGACGTATTGAGCGCCGATGTTTTGACGCTTTGTAGGTTAAACGTTTATCCACATTGGACTGAGAGCCCTTATATCCGCTGGCGACAAGCGGTCCCATACCGTCGAGCAAACGGCGGCGTTTTGTTACTCAGGTCCTACATATGGATAATATTGCCTGTTCAGCGGCGTAGTTTATAGGCTGGGCACATGGAGTCCATCGCGGCATCGCGCATGCGCTACAATCTCAGTTAACCTGTTAACCACTCGCAAACAGCAGGAGGCCCCATGCCCACACCCGGCAAGCGCTCGTCCATGCGCCAGATTGCCGCAGCGGCCGGCGTATCCGTCGCCACGGTCTCCCACGTCATCAACGGCAGTGGCCGTTTTTCCGAAGACACCCGCGAGCGTGTTGAAGCCGCCGTCGAGGAATACGGCTACGTCACGAATATGGCGGCGAAGAGCCTCCGCATGGCCCAGTCCCGGACCATCGGCATGATCGTGCCGGACATCTCGAACGACTTCTTTTCCAAGATCGCCCTGCATGTGGAACGCGAGCTCGCCACCGAGGACTACTCGGTCTTTGTCTGCAACAGCGCCAACGACCCCGCCCGCGAGCGCGATTACTTCCGCACGCTTGCGAGCAAACAAGCCGATGGCATCATCTGCATCTCCGGCCTGCGCAGGCTCGACGGCGAATTTGTCCCCCACGGCATTCCCGTGGTCTGCATCGACCGCGCGCCCGAAAACGACCTCGGTTTCCCGCACGTGGGTTCCGACAACATCGGCGGCGGCTACATGGCAACCGAGCACCTCATCGAGCGCGGCTGCAAGAACATCCTGAGCATCTCGAGTTTTACGGCCAACTACCCCGGAAACGAGCGTCAGATGGGCTACGAGCGGGCGCTTGCCGCGCATGGGATGCCGCTGTGCCGCGACTACCAGCTGTTTGTCTCGGGCAAGCAGCCGAGCATCATCGAGTCTGAGGAACTCGTGACCGACTTCCTCTCCACGGGTTGCCCCGTCGACGGCATCTTTGCCCATAGCGACCACGCTGCCGTGGGTGCGCTGCGGGCGCTCGTTGCGGCCGGCAAGCGCGTACCCGAGGACGTCCGCCTCATCGGTTTCGACGATTCCGTGTACGCGCAGATCCCGACGCCGCAGATCAGCACCATTCGCCGCTTCCCCGAGCGCCTCGCGCACGAGGGATGTCAGGCCCTGCTCGCCCTGCTGCGCGGCGAGAAACCCGAGATGGAGACGCTTGTCCCTGTCAAGCTCGTGCAGCGCGCGAGCAGTTAGACCGCGGATGGTAAATGGTCCCAACGTGATGCTCAGCCTATCCCCCGAGGGAGTCGGTTTCCAAAACTCGGCTGTTTCGGACGGTTTAGGGACGACCTGCTGAGTAGCGGATGGATGACAATGGAAGAAACCACGGTTAGGCGATGTGCATGATCTCGGTCTTCTCAGGCACCCCCTCCAACACCGTCCGAAGCAGCCGAGCTTTCCTCTCGCATGCGCTCTATCCCACGCGCGATATGCAAAAAGCCCGCCACCACACTGAACTGCCTCCCATTTCTTGGACATGAGAAATGGGAGGCTTTCTTTATGCGCGTTGATTTGAGGGTGAAGCATGATGTCGAGGCCAGGAAGGCGGCCATAGGGCTCTTCGAGCTCGGGCACGG
>DBEYUK010000029.1:0-38122 GCA_048181625.1 Collinsella sp.
GACCCGTGGCGCGCCGGTCGAACCGGCGGGATCACCCCCTCTTGAAGGGGTCCTCGTACTCCTTCACGCTCAGCTTGTCCAGCGCGATGTCGTGGGACTCCTGCTCCCTGATGTACTTGGCGATCGTCGCCTCGTTCAGGCCGACGGTGGACACGTAGTAGCCCTCCGCCCAGAACTTCCTGTTGCCGAACTTGTACTTGAGGCTGGCGTGCCTGTCGAATATCATCAGCGAGCTCTTCCCCTTCAGGTAGCCCATGACGCTCGCGACGCTGTACTTCGGCGGGATCGCCAGCAGCACGTGCACGTGGTCGGGCATCAGGTGCCCCTCGATTATCTCGATCCCCTTGTACTCGCACAGCTTCCTGAGGATCTCCCCTATGTCGCTCCTGATTTGGTCGTAGATCACTTTGCGCCTATACTTCGGCGTGAACACGATGTGGTACTTGCACATCCACTTCGTGTGGGAAAGGCCGTAGGCCTTCTGGGCCATGGCGACCACCCCTTCGACTCGAATTCTTGACGGCCTGAACAATCGTCAATATCGGTCGGAGGGGTGGCTTTGTAAAGCCGTTTGTCTCCACCCGCGTAGCGGGTGGTTTAAAGCTGGCCGCTGCGCGGCCAGCGGACTAAAGTCTTGAATAAAAAACGAGGGAAGGCACGCGTCCTTCCCTCGTTACGGGCAATATGTAGCCGCTCGCCTACATCAGGCGCAGGCTGACGTCCTTGAGCTGGGCGCCGCTAACGGCACTCGGAGCGCCCGACATGAGGTCGGAGCCGCTGGCCGTCTTGGGGAACGCCATGACGTCGCGGATGGAGTCGGAACCGGTGAGCAGCATGCACACGCGGTCCAGGCCCAGAGCGAAACCGCCCATCGGGGGCGCACCAAACTTGAGGGCCTCCATGAGGAAGCCAAACTGAGACTCGGCGCGCTCCTCGGTAAAGCCCAGGAGCTTGAGCATGGACATCTGCATCTCGGCGTTGTGGATACGCATACCGCCGCCGCCGGCCTCAAAGCCGTCCATGACAAAGTCGTAGGTGCACGAACCGGCTGCCAGCGGATCGGCCTCGATCTTGGCGATGTCGGTCTCGGTCGGCAGGGTAAAGGGCTGGTGCTCGGCAGCATAGGCCTTGCGGTCCTCGTCCCAGTGGAACAGCGGGAAGTTGACGACCCACAGGAAGTCGTGGCCCTCGCGCTTGATCTCGAGTGCGTTGGCCATGTGAGAACGCATGCCGCCCAAGATCTCGTCAGAGAGCAGACGCGGGCCGGCGGCGAACATCACAAGGTCGCCGGGCTCGACGTCCATGCGCTCGCGCAGAGCCGCCATCTCCTCGTCCGAGAAGAACTTGACGATGGGGCTGTTGATGGAGCCGTCCTCGCGGAAGGCGATCCAAGCCAGGCCCTTGGCGCCAAACGTGGAGGCCACGCCGGCGAGCTTATCGATCTTGGCACGTGCCCAGGCACCGGCGCCCTTGGCGTTGATGGCCTTGACGACAGAACCCTCCTCGTTTGCGGCAGTCGCAAAGACCTTGAACTTGGAGTTGGCAAAGATGTCGGTCAGGTCGACCAGGTGCATGCCATAGCGGGTATCGGGCTTGTCGGAGCCATAGGTATCCATGGCCTCCCAGTAGTTCATGCGACGCAGCGGCGTGGGCATCTCGACACCCATGCGACCGAAGGCATCGGCCAGGACCTCTTCGAGCGCGCTCATAACGTCGTTCTGATCCACGAAGGACATCTCGATATCGACCTGAGTGAACTCGGGCTGACGGTCGGCACGCAGGTCCTCGTCGCGGAAGCACTTGGCAACCTGGTAGTAGCGCTCGACGCCACCGACCATAAGCAGCTGCTTCAGAAGCTGCGGGGACTGCGGCAGGGCGTAGAAGTTACCCGGCTGAATACGGCTGGGAACGATGAAGTCGCGAGCGCCCTCGGGCGTGGACTTAAACAGGGAGGGCGTCTCGACCTCCATGAACTCACGGTTGTGCAGCGCCTCGCGAATGGCAAAGGTAAAGTCGGAGCGCAGCTTGAGGTTGGCCATCATCTCGGGACGGCGGAGGTCCAGATAGCGATAGCGCAGGCGGGTGTCCTCGCTGGTCTCGATGCCGTCCTCGATCTGGAACGGCGGGGTGACGGACGTGTTGAGCACCTCGGCGTGGTCGGTCAGGACCTCGATCTCGCCGGTCGCGAGCTTGGTGTTGGTGGTCTCCTCGCCACGAGCGCGCACGACGCCGTGAATCTTGATGGGCCACTCGGGACGCATGGTCTCGGCGATCTTAAAGGCATCGCCGTCGGAGTGCTCGGGGTCGAAAGTGAGCTGCGTGATGCCCTCGCGGTCGCGAAGGTCGCAGAAGATAAGGCCGCCGTGGTCGCGGCGACGGCTCACCCAACCGGTGAGGGTGACCTCTTCGCCCACGTTCTCGAAGCGAAGCTCGCCGCAGGTACGGGTGTGCATGGAATGCTCGTCAATGGGACGGGTCTGGCTCATACCAGTGATCCTCCTTTATGGATCTGTGCCGCCCCGTGTCGTTCCGGGCGGCGTCGTACAGATTTGCCCAGCCTGCGTAAACCGCGCAGCCAGACATGGCGTTCTATCTTATCGCACCTGTGTCGATGTGCCGCGAAAAAGTAACTCTTGCCCAAAGACTTGACGGAGACGAAACAATTGACGCACCGTGGCCGTCGCCAAGGCGCGCCACGTGCGACAATATGCCCCAATAAAACAGCACTTGGAAAGGCCCGTCATGACTGCACGCCTCATTGTTATGGATATCGACTCCACGCTCATCAACCAGGAGGTCATCGACCTGTTGGGCGAGGAGGCCGGCGTGGGCGAGCAAGTTGCGCAAATCACCGAGCGCGCTATGCGCGGCGAGCTGGACTTTAAGCAAGCGCTCGAGAAGCGCGTGGGGCTGCTCGCCGGCCTGGACGAGAGCGTGTTCGAGCGCACGTTTGAGCGCGTGACGTTTACCCCCGGCGCGCTGGAGCTTGTGCACTCGGCGCACAGCAAGGGCTGGAAGGTCGGCGTGGTGAGCGGCGGCTTCCACGAGGTCGCCGATAAGATCGTGGCCGCCGCGGGCATCGATTTTTGCCTGGCCAACCGCCTGGAAGTCGTGGACGGCAAGCTCACGGGCAAGCTGGCGGCAGACATTGTGACCAAGGAGTCCAAGCTCATCCAGCTGCTGGACTGGGCAGTTGAGTGCGGTGTCGACATGACCCATACCGTGGCAATCGGCGACGGCGCCAACGACATCCCCATGATCCAGGCCGCGGGCACGGGCATCGCGTTTTGCGCCAAGCCCAAGACGCGCGAGGCAGCCCCGTTTACCATCGACGAGCGCAACCTGATGCTCGCCATGGACATCATCCTGCGCGACTAGCCGATCTGTCTAGCAATTGAATCAGTCTGTCCTATAGTTTCCGAACAATTTTGTCTTAGTGTTCGGAAACATACCCTTTGAGTGCTAGACTTTGCGCCGTCGAAGGGAACATATATGGATAAGCGAGATCTTGAGCAATTGCTGAGCGATGTTGCCGACGGAGCAGTCGCCCCGGCAGTCGCCCTCACGCGCATCCAGACGGCGCCAACTGCCGATCTGGGTTTTGCGCAGCTCGATCTTTCGCGCGGGGTGCGCCAGGGAGCCGGCGAGGTTGTCTACGGTGCCGGTAAAACCGCCGAGCAAATTGCCGCCATTATCGAAGCACTGCGCGATGCCGGCCAGGAGCGCATCCTGGTCACGCGCCTGGATGCCGAAAAAGCCGCGCGCACCGCTGAGCTTCTCGGCAACGGCATTGACCTGGGATATGTCCCGGACGCCCAGCTCGCCCTCGCGGGCGGCAAGCCCTCCCCCACCGGCAACGGGCGCATCGTTGTCGCCTGCGCCGGCACGAGCGACCTGCCCGTCGCCGAGGAAGCCGCGTTGACGGCCGAGTTCTATGGCAACGAGGTCGACCGCCTCTACGACGTAGGTGTCGCCGGCCTGCACCGCCTGCTCGCGCATGCCGAGGAACTTGCACAGGCGCAGGTGGTCATCACCATCGCCGGCATGGAGGGCGCGTTGGCGAGCGTTGTCGGCGGCCTGGTGAGCTGTCCGGTCATCGCCGTTCCCACTAGCGTGGGCTACGGCGCAAGTTTTGGTGGCGTAGCCGCACTGCTCGCCATGCTCAACTCCTGTGCCAGCGGCGTATCGGTCGTCAATATCGACAACGGCTTTGGTGCCGCCTACCAGGCAAGTCTTATCAATCATCTGAGCGCCGGCACACCCCGCGCCCGCTAAGGAGCATTCCATGTCCAATCATCAGCACACACTTATCATCGACGGCACCTCGGGCATCAGCGGCGACATGACTGTCGCGGCCCTGCTCGATCTGGGCGCCAGCGAGGAGCACCTGCGCGAACAGCTCGCCACACTGCCGGTTGACGGGTTTGAGGTTGCCGTTACACGCGTAAACAAGCATGGCATCGACGCCTGCGACTTTGACGTTCAGCTGGCAGAGGAGCTCGAGAACCACGATCACGATATGGCCTGGCTCTACGGCAACGAAGCAGCTGCCGAGCACGAGCACCACCATCATGACCATGGTGAGCACGAACACTGCCATGAGCATGATCATGAGACCCACGGCCATGGCCACGAGGGCCATCATCACGCCCACCACCATCACCATCGTTCTTTGGCGGACGTCACCGCCATCATCGACGGCTCGCAGCTAAGCGATGGCGCCAAGCGTCGTGCGCTCGCCATCTTTACCGCGCTCGCCGCCGCCGAGGCCAAGGCCCACGGCAAAACGCCCGAGACCGTCATGTTCCACGAGGTAGGCGCCGTCGATTCCATCGTCGACGTCTGCTCTGTCGCCATCTGCCTCGATGACCTGGGTATTGAGGACATCGTTGTCGAGTCGCTCTCCGAGGGCCACGGAACCATCCACTGTGCCCACGGCCTTATGCCCATTCCCGTCCCCGCTGTCGTCAACCTGTGCCAGGCGGGCAATATCGCTCTCGTGCCTGCACCGGTCGCCGGCGAGCTCGTGACGCCCACGGGCGCCGCCATCGTCGCCGCACTGCGCACGTCCGAGCACCTGCCGGCCCGCTACCGCATCGAGGCCGTCGGCTACGGCGCCGGCAAGCGCCCCTACGAGGGCTGCTCCGGCACGCTCCGTTGTCTGCTCGTTCACGTGGATGCATAGCCATGGATGCCCGCAAAGAAAAAAGCCGCGCCGCCATCGTTGCGGCGTTCTCCGAGCTGCTACGCGAAGTGGACTACGGCAAGATTACCGTCGGCGACATCATCGCGCGCGCCCACGTAGGCCGCGCGACATTCTACGGCCTCTTTAAGAGCAAAGACGACCTACTGTCCGAGCTCGTGAGCGACATCTGCACCCACGCCCTCGACGACGATGGTACGCCGCTCGACGACCCACTCGTGCAAGTCGAGCATATCCTCAACAACCTCTGGGAACGCCGTCAGGGCGTTCGAGCCCTCGTAGCCGGCGCCGGCTCACGCGTCTTCGCCGACTGCCTCCGCAAGACCATCATGTCGCGCGCAGCCGAAACCGTCCCCGTCGACCCCGCAGGCCCCGCCGCCACCATGGACCGCAGCTTCTTACTACACCACATAGCCTCAAGCTTCGTAGGAATGGTCCAATGGTGGGCCTGGCACAACTTCCAAGCAGACAAAGCCGACGTAGCCAAAGACTACTTATCAGCCATAAAACCCCTCTTCAACTAAGCAAGAACATCATCCCAAAGCATCGCCCCAACCCAGGGCGCCACGCATCCCAAAGTGTCACTCGCGCTTCACCGCCCTCAACAGCAACAAGCCCCTCCCATCCAAATCCAAATTCAGATTTATATGTTGGGCCGCTTGCTCGAGCGCAGCAAAGACCCCGCAGCTGGCCGCATGGGGTAACTTCCCAGCGCATTCCGCAGGACGCAAAAAGGCTCGCCGCACGAAGTGCGCAGCGAGCCTTTTTGCATGTCCGAGGACGCGCTGGGAAGTTACCCCATGCGGCCAGCGGACAACTATGTAGCCTCAGACTAGAACATGCCCAAGAAACCATGCACAAACAGCGCGGCCAGAGCGGCACCGACAAACGGCGCGATGCCAGGAACGAGCAGGCCGTACTTCCAGTTGTTGTCGGCCTTGTTCTTGATCGGCAGCACCTGATAGGCCATGCGAGGACCAAGGTCACGAGCCTGGTTCATGGCGAAGCCGGTGATGCCGCCCATGCCCATGCCAACGGCCCAAACGATCAGACCGACGCAGATGGCGAGCATCAGAACGTTCTCGCCAGCACGGTTAGCGGCAGCAAGGATGGCGCTGATGAACACGAAGGTGCAGATAGCCTCGCAGAAGAAGTTGCGGGCATAGTTCGTGCCCTCGGTGGTGGGGTTGGTCGAGAAGATGTTGCGCTGAGCAACGGGATCGATGACACCATCGGAAGCCTTGAACTCATCGGCATACATCAACCACGCGATCACGGCGCCCGCAAAGCCGCCGAGCATATCGGCAACCATGAAGGGGATGCAGCTGCTCCACGGCACCAGACCGACGATGCACTGGGCAAGCACCATAGCCGGGTTCATGCACACGGCGCCGCCAAAGACAAACAGGCAGACCGAGATGCCAAAAGACCAAGTGGTGATGGCAAACATATGGCCGGAGCCCTGATACTTGGTGCCCTTAAGCACGGTATCGCAGTGCACGCCCACGCCAAAGATGATCATGAGGGCCGTTGCGCCGAATTCGCAGAGGAGTTTGGTAAGCATAAAACCTTATCTTTCTTGTCGGTTATAAACGATTCGTTTAGGCCGCGTACTAGTGCTGTGCGACGACAACGCCCAGGCCATCGGGAATGACGGCCACCTTGGCATCGGCACCCTTCATCTCAAAGGCGAGCTTGAGCGCCTCATCGAGGGTGTTGACCGGCGTCATGTGCATATCCTTGATCATCTGGTGATCGCACAGGTCGGTAACCATGATCACAGGGTGATGCGCCAGGATGCGGGCAAAGATCTGGCTCGTCCACTGGTCGGGCAGGGTCTCGTCCTTAGGACGGTCGATGCAGGCGCGCTCAAACTCTGCCGGATCATTGTCGGCGATGTTGTGATAGAAGCCCTCGCCACCGTGACCGTCGGCACAACCGGCGACATCGATGATCACGCCGCCCTCGGGAAGTGTGGCCTCTGCAGAGCACATGCCCTTCACGGCCTGATAGATGTTCTGGTCGAGCGGGTAGCCGCCGTTGGTGGTAATGGCAATCTCGCACTCGACGGGCTCAACGCCGGCAAGGCTCTTCACGAACTCGCAGCCAGCCTCGTGCGCCTTGTGGATGTCGCCGGCAAAGGAGCCGATGACCTCGTGCTTGCCGTTGAGCACCACGTTGAGCACAAAGGCAAGGTGAGCCATCTCGGCAGCGGCAAACATGTCCTCGCTCACGTGGTTGTGGCACAGGTTGCCGGCACGCGAATGGGAATCGTTCACAAACTGACCGTTGTGGTTGTACATGATGGTCTTGTAGCTGGCGATACCAGGCAGGACGGACTTGCGGCTACCAGAGAAACCGGCAAAGAAGTGCGGCTCAATAAAGCCCTCGGCAAGCAGCAGATCGCAATCGGCAGCAATCTTGTTGATGATGCACTCGCCGCCAGAAGGCAGGGTGCCGATCTTTTTCATCATGCTGTCATCGGTCGCGACGTGCATAACGATTTCCTCGTTGGCAACGATCTCCTCGCCGTACTTGTTGACGAGCTCCTCGTGCGTCGACGGACGATGCATACCCGTAGCAACCAAAATACGCACGCGAGCCTCGGGCGCAGCAGAATGGATGTGATGCAGCAGAATAGGCATCGTCACACGCGAGGGAACGGGACGCGTATGATCGGAGCTAATAATGACGATATCCTTCTTGCCAGCACAAAGCTCCTCGAGCGAAGGCGAGCCATAAGGGTTGGCAAGCGACTCCTCTACCAGCTCTTCCTGCGATTTTGTAGTCTTAAACTCGTTTTGATGACCTTCCATCACACCCGCGAAGTTCTTATCCTCGAGCTCCAGATGCAACGTCTTGTGGTCAAACGGCAGTTCACATTCAAACAATGACGAGCGCCCTCTTCCTTTCAACTGACACACTAGTTAAACCGTTGGAAGGATACGCCGCTCACCGAAAAACACCACCGTCCACCGACTCATTAACACAACGTTCATATTTGACCCACAACAAAACGGCCGCGACCCCAAACGGAACAGCAGCCGCCTGTCAAAGACACTATAGACAGGATGATTTACGCAGCGCCGAGGCAAACATCTAGTCCGAGACGTACGCACGTAAGCCATTTTGCATAAATTCATTAATTAATTGCATAAGATGGCGCATGGATTTCTGGCCATAACTGGGTAGTACCCTCCGGAGCGTGCATTTTTGCGAGTATTCAGCATCGCGGGATAAGATTTTGGTGCCAAAAATCTTTCAAAAGGTAGATAGTCCTCATGACTCGACCCATCTGGATAGCATGCGGCGAGAAACCAGCCATATATGATCGTCGCCAAAGCCCAATCGTCGTGCAAAAGCATCAACAAAGGCAGCGAAAGCCGGCTATGGCCTTATGCATCAATCTTTGGCTGCTGAAAACTCCGTTTTTTGCACGTCGCCCCAAGCACCACCCTCACCCAGCGGCTGATCCGCCGAAGACCGGACATCGCAGGGCCCGCCATCAGTTTACTTTTAGGCACACTCCGCAGGACGCAAGAAGCCCTCGCCGCACTCCACGCTATGCGCGAAGCGCGCCTTATTCCCTTTAGCTTTAATCCCAGAAGACCGAGGACGAAGGGACCCGATGGGTTTCCCTCTGAATGCATTCCGCAGCACGAAGCCCTTTCCAAACGCGCGAAGCGCACCAATATTCCCCCAGCCAGTAATCCGCCGAAGACCGGACATCGCAGGGCCCGCCATCAGTTTACTTTTAGGCACACTCCGCAGGACGCAAGAAGCCCTCGCCGCACGAAGTGCGCAGCGAGGGCTTCTTGCATGTCCGAGGACGTGCCTAAAAGAAAACTGATGGCGGGCCCGGACGACTACAGGGCTATCGATTACCCCGTGTTCTGCAATCCTGCCGAGACGCCGGTCACAGTCGAAAGAATCAGGCTCATGTACTCGGCCTTCTTCTCCTCGGCCATCTCGTCCTGGTTCATACGCACCTCGCGAAGGGCGCGGACCTGGGCGATGGACAGAGCGTCGACATAGGGGTTGCGCACGCGAACGGCGCAGCCGAGCACGCGACGGCGCTGCAGCGGCCACTCATCACCGACGATGGCAAGGACCCACTTACGGGTGAGCTGCATCTCGGTAAAGACCTTCTCGGACAGATCCTGGCGGTCGCCCAGGTGCAGATACATCTTGGCGATGCGCTGATCGGTCTTAGCGATTGACATCTCGATGTTGTCGATGAACGTGCGGAAGAACGGCCACTCCTGGTAGGCAGCCTTAAGCTGGTCAAGGTCGCCCAGCTGCTCGCAGGCGGTGCCCAGGCCGTACCAAGCGGCCAGGTTAATGCGCGCCTGGCTCCAGCTGAAGATCCACGGAATGGTACGCAGATCGTCGAGGGACTTGGCACCCAGGCCGCGCTTGGCGGGACGCGAGCCGATCGGCAGCAGACCGACCTCGGTCAGCGGCGTCACGGTCGAGAACCACGGCGTAAAGTCCTCGGTGTTCAGCAGGTCCAGATAGCGCTCGTGGCTTGCGGTGTTGAGCTTCTCGGCCATATCCCAGAACTTCTGCGTGGTCTCGGTGTTGGTCTTCTCGACACTCGGGGCCGACTGCAAAAGCGTCGCGGCGGCAACGGACTCAACATGGCGCTGAGCCAGCGTGCGGTTGCCGTAACGGGCAAAGATGACTTCGCCCTGCTCGGTGAGCTTAAAGAAGCAGTTGACCGAACCCTTGGGCTGCGCCAGCACGGCCTTGTTGGCCGGGCCGCCGCCACGGCCCACGGCACCGCCGCGACCGTGCATGAGCACCAGGTCGATATCGTTCTTCTCGGCCCACTTGGCGATGCGCTCCTGCGCGGAGTGCAGCGCGAGCATGGCCGTGGTAGGACCGGCATCCTTGGAGGAGTCGGAGTAGCCCAGCATGACCTCCATGCGGCGGTTGGTCTGGGCAAGGCGCTTCTGCACCACGGGCAGCGTGAGCATCTGGTCGAGCACGTCGACGCAGCCCTCGAGGTCCTCGAGCTGCTCGAACAGCGGGATCACGTCGAGCTCGGGGACATCCTCCTCGTGTGCAAAGGACAGGTGAGCCAGCTCAAAGACGTCGGCCACATGCTGGGCGCTCTTAGTGAACGAGATGATGTAGCGGTGCGCCATCTTCTTGCCGTAGCGCTTTTGGATGGAGCCGATAGCACGGAAGGTATCGATGACCTCGCGCGTCATGGGCTGCAGGTCGCCATGGATACCGTTCTCATGGATATCCTTGAGAGCGCGGGCGTGCACCACGGAGTGCTGACGGAACTCCATCTCGACCATATGGAAGCCGAAGGACTCGACCTGCCAGATGATGGTCTGAACCGGGCCGTAGGCAGCACGGACGGCACCGCAGGCGGCCAGCGAGCGCTGGACGACGCGCAGGTCCTCCAGGAACTCATCGGCGCTGTGGTACATGGTGTCGGTGATACGGCGCACGGTGGCGTTCAGACGGTCGGCCATGACGAGCATGACGGCGCGATGCGGCTCGTGCTCGGAAATCAGCTCGGCGCGGGCCGTGTACCGAGGGCTCATCTCGACCTGATGGTTCCACAGGTTGATGAGCTCGGCAGACGGCTTGCTGTAGGTGGCCTCGAGCGTGAGGTTGCGGCCGATGCGGCGGCACTTGTCCTCGAGCTTGAGCACCATGTGGGTGAAGTACTTGGCGGCGACCTCACGGCTCACCTTGGCGGTGACGTTGGGGTTACCGTCGCGGTCGGAACCGATCCAACTGCCGGGATGGAAGAACGCCGGGCACAGCGGCGGCACGGTACCGGCCTTGTCGCCCAGCACCCAGTCGTCAAAACGACGATAGATAACGGGGATGACGTCGAACAGCGTGTTATCGAAGATGTCGATGATGGTATCGGCTTCCTCGACCGGCGTGGGCTTCTTGAGCGCGATGGGGCTCGTACGCACCAGGGCGTCGATCTCCTGCAGCATATGGCGCTCGTTCTCCACCAGGTCGGAGCCGCCCAGACGCGGACGCTCCTCCAGCAGGTTGGAGATACGGCGAATCTTGCCCTCGACGGCCTTACGACGGGCCTCAGTGGGATGCGCGGTAAAGACGGGATGGAACTCAAGCTTGCCGAGCAGCTCGTTGGCGCCCTCAACGCCCAGTTCATTCACCAGCTGGTGATAGGCGACGGTGAGCTCGTTGGCGGGATCGACCTCGGTATCGGTCGACGCACCGGCCTCGCGCTCGCGCAGCTGCGCCACACGGTAGTTCTCCTCCGACAGGTTTGCCAGGTGGAAGAAGCTCGTAAAGGCGCGGACAATGACCTGCTGCTTATCGAGCGGCAGGCTGTCGATCAGATCGACGACCTCACGAAATGCCACGGCAGTGGGCTCGTCGGCGGTGGGCACGCCCTGTTCGTCGACGGCCTCGTCGGCAGCGCGCGTACCGGGGTTGCCGGCATTGGCCACAATCTCGGCCAACAGGATTTTGTCGAACAGGTCCGCGATCTCAGGATCATACTCGCTAAGCACACGACGCTCCAGGCGCAGGAACAACGCCAGATTGTCGCGCAGCTCCTCGGGGATCTCGATCTCGGCGAGACGCTCCCTGGACTCGGCATTCGAGCCGATTCGGTTAACGAGGCGGTTGACCACGGCAGCGACGCGCGCCGCGGCTTCGGGTACAGACTGGTTGCTTAGGTTCTCAGCCACGTTTCCTCCCATTCCTCCTTCTATGCACGTAACATGCGGTATTCATTATAGGCGCTTGAGAAATACTTTCGACACTGATTGCGCTTTACCACACAAAAGTATTTTCTGCATTGCAAGGGTTTTTGCTCTAAATGGTCGTATTTCTCGGTGGACGGCATACACAAACGGGGGCATTCCGCATAAATGCGAAACACCCCCGTAACAATCGCTCTCCATGAGCAGGGCACGTTAGCAGGCCCGCAGCTCAAAAAGATGCGCTACAGGCGCTCACGAACCGCCTCGACGACGCTGGCCAGATCGGCAAGGACCTCTTCATGGCTCTCCATGTCGCGCACCTTGACCTTGCCGGCAGCAAGCTCGTCGCCGCCCAGGACCAAGATGAGCTTGGCGCCCACCTTATCGGCCTGCTTAAACTGAGCCTTGAGCGAACGGCCCTGATAGTCGGCCTCGGTCACGATACCTGCGGCGCGAAGCTCCTGCGTGATGGCAAAGACGTTCTGGCGCAGCTCCTTGCCGGCGTTGGCGACATAGACGCACGGGGCCTCATCGGCACCCAAATCGCTGCCAAAGGCCTGCAGGGCCAGCAGGGCGCGCTCAAAACCGACGGCAAAACCGACGCCCGCCGTGGGCTTGCCACCCTCGAGCTCGACCAGGCCGTCATAGCGACCGCCGCCACCGATGGAGCCGACACCGGCACCGGGAGCCTCGACCTCAAAGACGGTACGGGTGTAGTAGTCCAGACCACGCACCAAGGTGGGGTCCTCGACATACTCGATACCCGCCGCATCCAGATAGCGCTTGACTTGCTCGTAGTGCTCGCGGCACTCATCGCACAGGTTGTCGCCCATCAGCGGGGCCTCGGCCATGATCTCGCGGCAGTGATCGTTCTTGCAGTCGAAGGCGCGCAACGGATTAAGCTCGGCGCGCTCGCGGCACTCATCGCACATCTCGTCGGCGTGATCGAGAATGAACTGCTTAACCTGCTCGCGATAGGCCGGACGGCACTGGGCATCGCCCATCGAGTTAATGAGCAGACGAAGCTTGGAAAGATCGAAACCAAGGCGCTTGTAGAACTCCATGAGCATGATGATGCACTCGGCGTCTGCCGCCGGATCGGGAGCGCCGAGCCACTCGATACCCACCTGGTGGAACTGACGCAGACGACCCTTCTGGGGACGCTCGCCGCGGAACATGGCCTCGGCATAGTAGGCCTTAAACGGCGTGGAGCCCTGAGGCACCAGGTTGTTCTCCACGACGGCGCGCACCACACCGGCCGTGCCCTCGGGACGAAGCGCCAGGCGCTGCTTGGGCTTGAGCTTGGTATCGGTACCCTCGGTAAAGACGCGCTCCAGGTTGGCGCCGCTAAACACGCGGAACATCTCCTTGCGCACGACGTCGGTCGACTGGCCGATGCCGTGGACAAAGACGTCCACCTGCTCGATCGCGGGCGTTTCGATGGGCTTAAAGCCAAACGGCTCGAATACGCCAGCCGCAATCTGCTGCATCTTTTGCCAAGCGCGCATCTCGGCGCCGATAAGGTCGCGGGTTCCCTCCGCCTTCTGTGCCTGCATGGGCAAACACCTTTCTTTTGTATCGCGTCATAGGTAGTGGACATTATACGGCACAAAGCAGCAACGCGGCGGCGCGTCTGACCGAACGAGGGTATGGGGACTCGTTCGGCCAGACGCGCCGCCGCTGTTTGTGATCCCCATTCCTCCGTCCCCTTCGGATCACGTGATCTGTTGGGGACGGAGGAATAGGGATCATTTCGTAGGCCCGTGGCCGCCTTGGAAACCGAATGATGGTACGAGCATCCATTCGGCTTCCAAGGCGGCCACGGACAGAACGGGGCGAACAGAAAAGAGCGACGGACGTCTACTCCCCCGCCACGCTTGCGCGCAGCTTGGCGGCGATGGGCTCGGATGCCAGCAGGAACACGAGCATGACCACAGAGCACGCCAGGCACACGATCCAGGTGCTCGCAAAGGAGCCCGTGGCATCGAACAGCACGCCCGAGACAATGGCACCTACGGTGCCGCCGACCATCTCGAGCGAGGTGATGGTTCCCGTGACCTTGCCAAGGTCGGCCATGCCAAACTGCTTGGAAGCCGCGATCGTGGGCGTGATGGTGCCCATGCACGTTCCGATACCAAAGCTCACAGCGGCGACTATAGGACCGAGGTCCGTCGTCGGGAAGCACAGCGCCACGCAGGCGATAATGCACGCAACGGAGCCAAGGATATTGCCAAAGCGCAGGCCAAAGCGGTCATAGATCGCACCGAGCGAAATTTTGGCGATAACGACGGTGACCATATAGGCCGAAAGCACGGTACCCGCCCACATGGGATCGTGGCCGCCCGTGACGATCTTGGCACCGTTGACGGTAACACTCGTCATGTTGGTAACCTGGTTGGGCAGGATGGCGCCATTGACCAAGCCCATAAAGAGGAAGGCAACGACAAGCAGCCAAAACGCCGGGCTCTTCTTGATACGAGACCAGCCGACGCTAACCTCGGGCGCCGTGTGCTCGTCCTTGTCGCCAGCCGTCGAGACGGACGGATCGCCCGGGTTCTCGCCGAGCGGCTTAAGGCCGATCTCGGAAGGCTTGGTACGGAAGGAGTAGGCCGTGATGGGCAGCGCCACCACAATGCAGACGGCAGCGAGTACCAGGAACGCAGAGCGCCAGCCCACACTCACGATAAGCGAGCTCACGATCGGCGAGAGAATGGCTCCGCCAAAGCCCGAACCCGAAAGTGCGATGGAAATGGCAAGGCCGCGTTTGGCGGTAAACCAGTTGGCGGTCACCAGGCTAATGAGCAGACGGGTCGAGGCCACAGCGAAGCAGCCCGAAACGGCAAAGAGCACGTAGACCTGCCACAGCTCACCGACAAAGCTCATGCCAGCAAGCACTGCCGAGGTAGCGATAACGGTGAGCGAGCCCAATACGCGGCCACTCACCTTATCGGCAACATGACCGATAACGAGCGAACCCACGACACTCACCACGGTGGAAATGGCATTGGAGATGTTGTACTGCGCAAGGGAAATGCCCAGGTCGCTGACGATCAGCGGCTGGAACAGGCTCATGCAGTTGACGAAAATCGTGTAGCACGTGGCCATGATCACGAAGCCGGAGGCCACCACGAGCCAGCCGGGGAAGAACTTACGCTGCTGGGGCATACTGCTCCTTATTTAACAAACGAATAGCCGGCGCCGGGCGCCGGTAGTGCCCAAGATTGCCTTGAAAGACAAGGGCATAGGCCTTACGGCCATGCCCGCAGGCTTGAAAGGCAAGGCTGGGTGCTACCGGTGGTCGGCGATATAGCCCAAAGCGACGGCGGTATAGGCCGCGGCGCCGAGGGGAAGCTCGGCATCGTTAAAACGTGCTTTGGGATGGTGCTGGGCAAAGTGTTCGTCCGTGTCGGTTACAGCCGCGCCCACGGTAAAGTACGCACTCGGAATCTCGCTCGAGATAAGCGCAAAGTCCTCACTCGCCATGGCATGGAAAAGCGGCAAGAAAGCCGCCTTGGGCAGCACTGCGCCCACGTAGCCAAGCGACGCCTGAGTCATATCGCTGTCGAGTACAAGCGGCGGAACATCCGAAAGCGTCTCGATGGTCGCCGGCGTACGATATGTTACGGCAACGCCGTTAACGACCTCCGCGATGCGGGTCTTTAGGTGAGCCATGAGCTCAACATCAAAGCCGCGCAGCGTTCCCTCGAGCACGCAGGTGTCGGGGATGACGTTGGCCGCCAGGCCGCCGGCGAACTTACCCACAGTAAGCGCGACTTCCTTGGCCGCCGGCACCTCGCGGGAGATAAGCTCCTGGAGCGCCAGATGCACATGGACGCCGGCCGTGATGGGGTCGATGCAGATCTCGGGGCTCGAGCCATGGCCGCCCTTGCCCTGGAGCGTGATGCGGAAACCGTACACGCCCGAAAGCGCCGGGCTCCCATAGAGCACCAGGCCGAGCGGCGATTGGCTGTTAACATGCATGGCAAAGGCCGCCTGGGGACGCGGGTTCTGCAGCAGACCGTCGGCGATAGCGGCGCGGGCACCCTCAAAGGTTTCCTCGCCCGGCTGGAACAGCAACTTCACCGTGGCGTTGGCCTCCACAAGCTCGGCCTCGCGGGCCTTGAGCAGGCGCGCCGCACCAAGCAGTGCCGTCGCGTGCATATCGTGACCGCAAGCATGCATGCAGCCATTGGTGGATGCAAAGGGCTCGCCGGATTCCTCGACAACGGGCAGGGCATCCATATCGCCTCGGAGCATGACGACCGTTCCGGCCTGCTCGTCCTTGCACGTGCCATTGCCCTGAGCGGCCGCGGCCGCACCGGCACCGATCAGGCCAACGACGCAGGAACCGTCGACGAGCGTGGTATGGGGGATGTCCATCTCGTCCAGACGTGCCTGGATATAGGCAGACGTCTGCGGAAGATTGTTACCGAGCTCAGGCATCTGGTGTAGATCGTGTCGCCACGCAGCGAGCTCGTCTGCAAAAGCCTGAGCTTCTGCGACAAGACCGTCGCCGATAGCGGTCTGCGCCGTTGTGGTAGCCTGAGGCGCTGGTTGCGGTTGAAAATCGGACAGAGCTGGTGCCATAGATGCCCTCCAGTAACGTTTTTGCAGCACGCACTTTGATAGCGTAAAGTGCAAGGTACAACTGTAAGGGCATGACATAAAAAATGCCGCCCTGGGAGGGCGGCGCAACAAGTTGTTTACAATTGCGGGCGTGATTTTCGGCGCAAGAAATCAAAATGCGTCTCGCTCAAGATAATCGACAGGAAGATGAGCGCGAAGCCGGCAAGCAGGCGCGAGGTGAGCGCCTCCCCCATCAGCAGCACCGAGAACAGCACACCCGAAGGCGACTCCATCGAAAGGAGCAGCGAGCCCGTCGAGGCCGGGACATGCGCCAGGCCGACGTTTTGGATGAGCAGAGCCACACATGTGCAGCCCACCGAGAGAAACGCCATCACACTGATAAAGCTCGGCGTCCAAACGGACAGCGGCGCTTGGGTCTCGAATAGCAGCGACGAGATCAGGCTCAGCACGCCGTTGCCCACAAACATCCAAAACGTGATGACGTTGATGTCCATCTTGCGGCCATACTTGGCGGTCACCGCCATCTGGATGGCAAAGAAGACCGCACCGCCCAGTGTGATGACATCGCCGACATTGAACTCGACGCTATCGAGCGCCACCAGACCAATGCCCGCCAGGCACAGCAACGCGGCGCCCAAGTTGTAACGGGTAAGCTTTTCGCCGCTTAGAACGTAGCTCGCAAACGGAACCAAGATGCAGTACGTGCCCGTCAAAAATGCACTCTTGCCTGCCGTGGTCTGTGCCAGGCCGATCGTCTGCAAACCGTAGGCACCCCACATGAGCGCGCCCATGCCAAGTCCAACAATCAGGTTTCGAGCGTTGAAATGGGCAACAATGCGCTCGTGGAAGATGGCAAGCATGACCAACGACGCCGGAAGAAAACGAATGTAGAGCAGCTCGAACACCGGAATGGTATCGAGCGCATCCTTCATGGTGGTGAAGGAATAGCCCCAGATGACCGCCACCGAAAGCAGCAAGACCTTCCAGAACAGCGGCGAGCGCGCACCGGCACCGTGAGAGGCACCGCCGGCACCTAGGTCTTCGCGGGCTACAGGGCTATCGGGCATATTCTCGATTTCGTTGGCAGCGTATTGGGCCATGGAACATCCTCACACTCAATCTGGGCGTGGTGTCCGCACGCGTATGGCTGCGTGCCGCCTCATGGTCAAATAAAAACGGGGCGCACCGGACCCCCGGTACGCCCCGCTACTGTAGCAACAACCAGCGTTGCATCGCAATCCAGCATAATAAAGTGTCAAACTGGAAGACCTCGATGTTCCGACGGCGTTTACGTGGCTGAACTAGATCAACTTAGTTGATTCCAGCTTTTCGATGATCCAGTCGTTGGCTTTGATGACCGGACGGCGGAAGACGACGCCCAGGGCCAGCGACGGAATCAGATAGCTCGCCAGAATACCCAGCTCAACCCAGTACTCCATATGGTAGGCGCCAGCCATGGCGGCATGCATGGCGTTAATGCCATGGGTAAACGGCAGGAACGGATAGATCGCCTGGAACACAGGGCCGGTCATCTCGATGGGGAACGTACCGCCCGAACCGCCGACCTGCATGACCAGCAGCACAACGGCCAAAGCCTTGCCGATATCGCCAAACGAAACCGTAAGCGTGTAGACGATATTGGAGAACACGAGACTCGCGACCCAGCCCGCCAGCACAAACTGCAGCGGGTTGTCGCACTGAATGCCAAAGAACAGGATGTCGCCCGCGCACACGAGCGTTGCCTGCAGCAGGGCCAGACCGCCAAAGAACAGGTAGCGGCCCAGGTAGATCTCGTGCAAGCGCACGGGGATTAACTCATTGATGAGTTCGTCGTCAACCGACACCTTCATCATGGCCGCCAGCACGATCGAGCCGACCCAGAGCGACAGAATCGTGTAGAACGGCGCCATGGCCGAGCCGTAGTTGCGGATCGGATAGACCGGCTTGCGATCGAGCGCGACGGGACCGGAAAGCGACACGGCCAAACCCTCGGGATCATTGCCAATCATCGTCTTGATCGTGGCCAGATCGTCCGACATAAGGGCGCCGTCGAGCTCGTCCTTAAAGGCACTGATCTTATCGGACGCTTCACCCAGCTGATCGGAAGCCTTGTTGACCAGCTTTGCAGCCTTGGAGAGGCCCTTTGCCAGCGAACCGGATGCGTCGGTCAGGCCGTCTACGGCGCTATCCAGATCGCCCGAAATGCCATCCAGCGAGTCCAGGATGCCTGAAACCGTCTTCTTGAGCTCCTTTGCCTTGACCGAGAACGTGGAGTCGTAGTCGGACTTGGCGCCCGAAATGCCCGCCTTGGCATCGGCGATGGCCTGGTCGACTTCGGCACGCGTGCTGTTGACCTCTGCCATGCTGTCAGAAAGGGACTTAGCAGTTGCCGTCAGGTCCTTGGCGCTGTTGCGATACTCCACCGCGATCCTGTTCAGCGATGTTGCCACAGACTTGAGGCTCTCCTGGAGCTTTTCGTCACTGACCTGCTCGGCAAAGCCGCGGAGCTGGTCGGCCGTGGCGTCGATATCGTCGGCACGTGTATTGAGCGCCGCCGCGGCATCGTTGAGCTGAGACACCGTAAGGTGAACATGCTGATTCGCGGCATCGAATGCCTTCGCAAGCTCGGCGGACACGTTGTCGAACGAGCCAGCGCTTCCGTCAATCGCGGCGTTGATGGCGTCGTTGGCGGCCTTCAGCGCTTCTTTGGAATCGCTCATGCCGCTCTTGGCATGCTCCATCAACCGCTTGGTCGACTCATCGACCGTACCCGTCTGCTGGAGCATACCGCTCGCCGACGTCAACGAATCGGACGTAGAGCTCAAAATGCCCGCCAGCGACGAAGCATTAGCCTGAACGTCTTGCAGGTCCTCAATCGAATCGCCGAGCGTCGAGGACAGGTTGGCGATAAAGTTGCTGACCTGGTCGGTGCTCATGTAATCGAGCAGGCTGGACACCGTCTTAAGACCGATGCTCGTAATGGTCTCGGTAAAAGATTCGTTAACCTGGTTCTGAACGGCGCTCGAACCCTTCTCGGTCACGATCTGCGCGATGGCGTTGGCCTTCTGGTTCTCGTAAAACTCGATATCGGCATGCTTAACGTCGGTCGAAAAGAGCGTCATCATATCGGCACTAAACGTCTTAGGGATAACGACAGCCGCATAGTATGCGCCCGATTTGACGCCCTCGATGGCCTTTTCTCGATCGTTGAGCACAACCCAGTCGAAGTTCTCGTTGCCGCGCAGGGTGGCGGTCACGTTTTCGCCCACGTTGACCTCGACGGGGATCAGATCGCTCTCGTAACCCTCATCGGTGTTGACCACGGCGATCTTAAGATTGCCGGTGTTGCCGTACGGATCCCAGCTGCCGGCGATGTTAAACCACGCGTACAGGCACGGTACGATAATGAGGCCCATCACGACAACCAAGCCGATTACGGAGCGAGACACGTTTTGGACATCGCGCTTAAACAGATGCAGGATGTTCTTCATTTATGCCTCACCTCCTTTGGAGTGCTTGCCGAGCGGGGCGTTCTTTTCATTCATCACAAACGTGTCATCCCCGTTCTCGGGCACATGGGCCGCATCGCGATGACCACATTGGTTGACAGCCTGAGTCTTGGGTTCAGACCCCCGCTCGCTCGCATTCAAGCCGAACATGCGACGAGCGGCCGGAATGGCGGCCGTGTGCTCGCGCATCTCGCGGCGCAGGTCCTCATCCGAAAGCGCCGAGATGCGCATCTGGGTGTTGAGGCTCGAGCGGATGTACTCGATATTGATAAGCCAGCCGCAGATGGCAATAACCGAGATGATCCAAATGACAAGCAGGATGATCTTGCCGTTATTTTCGATATCGAGAACCGTCGACAGGACAAAGAGCAGGACCTGAACGCCCACCACGGCGGCAAAACCGCCCTTGATGTAGTACGGGTAGCGATGTTCAAAGGCGACCGCATGATCGAGCAGTTCGCGACGGTACGAATCGGAATCGAGCATGACACGCATGGCCGTGCGCAGCGAGTAGCGCTGGCGCGGCAGGTCGTTGGACTCGCAAATCATCATACCGGTCGTGGAAAGCTGTTTATCAAAGAGCAGGTTAAGGTTGAGCAGCAGCGGACGCAGCTGCAGACCGATAAAGAGCGCCACGATCAAGAACACGCCCAGAATGCACAGGTTAAACAGGTAGTTAAACGAGTACATGCCGCCGACGGTCTCGCGCAGCAGATTGATGCCGTAGGTAAAGGGCAGCAGCGGGTGCAGCCACTGGAAGAAGCCGGGCATCATCTCGATGGGATACATGCCCGACGAACCCGGAATCTGCACGATGACGAGAATGACGCCGATTGCCTTGCCGATGTGCTTAAACGTAGTGGACAGCGCATAGATGATATTGACGTAGGTGAACGAGATGGCGATGCCGCCCAGCACGAACAGCAGCGGGTTGATGCACTGCACGCCAATCACCAGATCGCCTACCGTAACGATGGTGGCCTGGAGCGCGCCCAGGATCACCAGGAGCATCCAACGGCCGAAGTAGCCCTGGCGCGCCGTAAAGCTGCCAATACCCTCGCGATCGACCTCGAGCTTGTAGATGGCGATGAGTACATAACCGCCCACCCAAAGCGCCAGATTGGTGTAGAAGGGAGCGATGCCCGAGCCAAAGCTCTTGACCGGATAGATCGACTTGGACGTCAGCTCGACCGGAGAGGCCATGAAATCTGCCACGTCATTGACATCGACGCCCATAAGGTCGGCGAGCTCGCCCATAGACTCAGAGGTCTGCAGCGCCGCGATGTCATTGGCTGCGGTCGCAAGCTTGTCCTGGACCTTGGCAAGCGAGGAATCGGTCTGGGACAGCGTGGTCTTGGCCTGGCCGAGCGTAGCGTTAAGCTGCGAAAGCGTACCGCGCGCACTTGCAATAGTAGGCGTGAGGCCAGACACGATTCCCGTCAGATCACCCGAGACGGCGGCAAATGAATCAAGCGCGCTCGAGGCCTTCGGCAGCGCGTTTTGACCCAGGTCCGTCTGGGCCTGGCCAAGGTTGGTCGCACCGGTCTGGATTGCGTTATTGATAGCGTCGCTGGCGCCCGAGACAGCCGCGGCGTCATTCGCCATGGCGCTCGACTGCGCAGACAGACCGTCCTTGATGCTCTGAAGCTTTTCATTCTGCTCGCGGAGCAAATCGATGGTCGATACAATGCGCGCGTCAATTTCCTTGGAACCTGTCGACGTGTCATTAACGAGAATTTCCAAGTGCCCGATAACGGCCTTATTGTGGTCGATCGTCGCTTGGAGAGACTCAAGCGAGTTGTCGATGCGGGTGGTCGTAGATGTGACCGCGCCCGTCAGCTTGCCAATCGCAGCGTTCGCGGAGGCTGACGTCTTGGTGAGCGCAAGGCTGCCTTCCGAGAGTGCCTTGGAGAGCGAGGCGACAGAGTTGCCCGCCGTAGCGCGCGCCTCGCCCAGCAGGTCATTGCCCTGAGCGATTGCCTGCGTTAGAGAGGGCGTCTGACCCTGCAGGCCCGCCAACGCGGCATCAGCCGAGGCGATAGCGCCACTCGTCTTATCGATGGCGGCATTCATGTCGCCAATCGAATCGCGCACCTCACCCAAGGTACCGGATGCCTCTGATACCGAACCAGCCAACGAATTCTGAGTCTGGGTTGCCTTGTCCTTTAAATCGACCCCGGCATCCTTGGCGATGCTGGCAACGGTCTCGCCCACTGTGGAGACAAATTCCGAGTTGATCTGCTCCTCGATGGTGCTTGCACCGGTGTCGGTAACCTTGGGCGCAATAGCACTCTTCTTCTCATTGACGTAGTACGTAAGCTTGGGCTGATGGTAGTTGCCGTCGAGCATCGAGACCAGGTTATCCGAGAAGTTCTTAGGGATTACGATGGCCGCATAGTACTCACCGCTCTCGACGCCCTCCTTGGCGTCGGCCGCCGAATCGACGAAGGTCCAGCCCAGCTGATCGTTCTCCTTGAGCTGATCGACGACCTGGTCGCCCGCGTTGAGCTCGCCCACCAAGTCGTTTTGGGTGCCCCGATCGTTGTTGGCGATGGCAATCTTGATACCCTGGGTGTTTCCGTACGGATCCCAGTTAGCCACGATGTTGTACCAGGCATACAGCGAGGGAATGACGCACACGCCCAAAGTAACCACCAAGGCGACGGGGTTCACGAGCAATCGCTTGATGTCGCGCTTAAAGATCGCAAAGGAGACCTTTGCGTTGGATAGTTTGCTGCCGAGACTCACGCTTGGACCATCCATCCTGTCGTTGAATCGAATCGTACTATCGACAACCATTGTACGGAGGCGCTTTAGTGCCTCACGGCACAATGGTGCTGAGTTTTGCGGGTAGCAATATACTACGAAGATGAGTTAGCGTACAGATGTACAGTATCCTAAATTACAGCAGGTTACAAAACCACAACCCGCACAAATTAGCAACCCAACTGTTCATTTAAGAACGTCCCCAATGACTACTTAGGACCACGAAAGCGTCGCAGGTTGAGCATAAGTCAGCGAAAACGCCCCTAAGCGAGCAAGGTGACGTGAAAGAGGAGGGAAGCGTACTTCGGTACGCGACCGACGATTGAACGTCAGATTGCCGCTTAGGGGCGTTTGCAGCGTCGAGCCGTTACGCGGTTCGTAGAACCGCGTAACTACCTAACTACATCAAGTTGCAAACAGCCGCCGCGAAGGCAACGGGGTCCTCGGGGAGGATACCCTCGACCAGCAGGGCCTGATCGTAGAGCAGACCAGAGTACTGCTTGATCTTGTCGGCGTCGCCTGCCTTCTGGGCAGCGACAAGCTTGTCAAAGACCGGGTGCTTGGCGTTGAGCTCGAGCACGCGCTGGCTCTTGGGCATGCCGTCGGGCGCGCCCTCGGGTCCCTTCTGGAGTACCTTCTCCATCTCAAGCGAAAGCGGACCCTCGGTGATGATGCAAGCGGGGGCATCGGTCAGGCGCGCGGAGACGGCAACTTTCTCGACCTTGTCACCGAGTGCCTCTTTCATAGCGCTAAAGAGGTCCTCGTTCTCCTTGGTGGCGTCCTCGGCCTCCTTCTTCTCATCCTCGGTCGCCAGGTCAAGATCACCGGTCGCGACGTTCTTGAGCTCCAGATGACGATCCTCGACCTCGGGCTCGGCACCGTCGGCCACAGCCTTCTCGGCAGCCTCGCGGGCAGCATCGTCCTCGTAGATCTTGGGCATATCGGCGGCAACGTACTCACGCATGGCCTGGAAGGTAAACTCATCCACGTCCTGCGTCAGAAGCAGCACGTCATAGCCGCGGTCGAGCACGCCCTTTACCACGGGCATCTTGGCCAAGCGCTCGCGTGAATCGCCGGCGGCGTAGTAGATGGCCTTCTGATCCTCGGGCATGCCCTTGGCATACTCGGCCAGGGTAATCATCTTCTGTTCGTTGGCAGACCAGAACAGCAACAGGTCGGCGAGCTCATCGGCCTTCATGCCATAGCTCGAGTAGATGCCGTACTTAAGGCCGCGGCCAAAGTTCTCAAAGAACTTCTCGTAGGCCTCGCGGTCGTTGTCACGCATATCCTCAAGGTCAGCGGTGATCTTCTTTTCTACACGCTTGGCGATGGCCTTGAGCTGACGGTTCTGCTGCAGCGTCTCACGCGAGATGTTGAGCGACACGTCGGCGGAATCCACGACGCCGCGGACAAAGTTGTAGTAGTCGGGCAGCAGGTCGTCGCACTTCTCCATGATCAGGACATTGGAGCTGTAGAGCGCCAGACCCTTCTCGTAATCCTTGCTGTACAGATCGAACGGCGCGCGGCCCGGCACAAACAGCAGGGCGTCATACTCGAGCGTGCCCTCGGCATGGAAGCTGATGGTGCGCGCAGGATCGTCAAAGTCGTGGAACGTGGACTTGTAGAACTCGTCGTAGTCCTTCTGCTCGACATCGGAGCTGCGCTTTTTCCAGATCGGCGTCATGGAGTTGACGGTCCCGAGCTCCTGGTAGTCCTCGTACTCGGGCGTGTAGTCATCGCCAGCATCCTCGGGCTTGGGCTTCTGGCGGCTCTTGGACACCATCATCTGGATCGGGTAACGCACATAGTTACTGTACTGCTGAATTAGGCTCTTGAGGCCCCACTCGGTCAGGAAGCGATCGTAGGTCTCGGCCTCGCCGTCGGCATCGAGCTTCTCGTTCTCGCGCAGCGTCAGGATGACATCGGTACCGTGCTCGGCACGCTCGCCGTCCTCGATGGTGTAGCCCTCAAGACCGTCGGATTCCCACACATGGGCGACATCCTCGCCGTAGGCGCGGCTGACGACCTTCACATGGCTGGCGACCATAAAAGCCGAGTAGAAGCCCACGCCAAACTGGCCGATGATGTCGACATCCGAACCCTGCTGCTCGGCGTTCTCGGTCTTAAACTCCTCGGAGCCGGAATGGGCGATGGTGCCCAGATTGCGCTCGAGCTCCTCGGCGGTCATGCCAATGCCGTTATCCGAGATGGTAATGGTGCGGGCGTCTTTATCAAAGGAGACGCGAATGGCCAGGTCGCTCTGGTCGATCTTGACGCTCGGGTCCTGCAGGCTCTTAAAGTTGAGCTTGTCGACGGCGTCGCTCGCGTTAGAGATAAGCTCGCGCAGGAAGATTTCCTTATTGGTGTAGATGGAGTTGATCATGAGGTCGAGCAGTTTTTTGCTCTCGGTCTTAAATTGACGCATGTGCAGTCCTTTCGCGCTACCCCCGTCCGCAAAAACGGCCCGGTCGCCCGAGCCGAATCGCAGACCTGCTATGTTCAGACTTAGATTTTATAACCCATTAGCGCGCATATATACATACGGAATCGAAAAACTGTATGTCTAAGCGCTCCGATGCGCCAATTGCCAAGGAGCGTCCCCAACTGCCGGCAGAAAAGGAACGTCCCTATCTGCCATCTACGCGCTTGGCCATCCAGACATGGGGCTGGCCCTCGTCTTCGTAATCTACCGGGGCAATTTGCGTGTAGCCCGCCTTTGCATAGAGCGGCAACACGTATTCCTGCGCATGCAGCTTAATAAGCTTAGCGCCGGCATCGCGTGCACACGAAGCACTGGCCTCGACGATCGCACTCGCCAGTCCGCGACGACGCATAGCCGGCAGCACGGCGACGCGCCCCATAATGTAGGTCTCCCCCGCCGCAACGCCTTCGTCCATGTCGCATGCCGGCAACACCGGGGCCTCTGCGTCAGCCACGCGCTCAAGCTCTTCGGGAAACACGCGCGAGCAACCGGCAAGCTCGCCGTCTACATAGAGCGTCACATGAATGCAGTTTGGATCCTCGTCGATAGCGTCGAACTCATTCTCGTAGCCCTGCTCGTCTATAAAAACGACGCGGCGCACCAACGCCGCGTCATCAAAACATCCCGTCTTAAGTTGAATATCCATGGCTGCCCTTTCATTCAATGCGAACGTTAGGGACAGATATTAGCGAAAATGAGCTCCGCGCACGCTAAACTTCGCGCGAGCCTTCGCCAGGCAGTCGTAATGACCCACGTTATGGGCATCGCTCGCGATGAAGCTGTACAGGCTCTGATCGAACAGGCGCTGTGCCGGCTTTTTCTCGCGACCAAAGCGACCGCCGGCAATAAAGTCCGCCGAAGCCTGCAGCTTGCAGCCCATATCGACCAGACGCTCCGCAACGCTTACATCCTTTTGAACCGCACGATAGCGCTCAGGATGAGCGATGATCACCTGGTAGCCACGGCACTGCAAATCGTAAATCGTGTTCTCGTACTCTCTAAACGCATACGCATCGGCATGCGTCGAAAGTTCGAGCAGAAACTCGTTGGTCCCATCGAAATGCAAGTGCTCCGCGGCATCGATACCAAGCTCAACGAGCTTTCGATGGTTGACCTCAAAGCCCATCTGGAGCGGAAAACCGTCAGCGTTATCACGCAGCAGCTCAAAGGCATCCCACATCTTGTCGTAATCAAAATAGGGATCACGGCAGTGAGGAGTGCAAACGATTCTGGTTACACCGGCCCGCTTGGCAGCCTCGAGCATCGCCAAGCTCTCATCGAGATCGGCGGCGCCGTCGTCTACACCCGGCAAGATATGGCAATGAATGTCACGCATAGGTCAGCCTTAATCAACTAAACGTTTGCTCGGTTGGTGAAGATGCCCTTTTTGGAAGTCCCCTGATCGTCGGAGCCCTTCTTCACCTTCTTACCGTCCTTGGTGTAGTAGGAGTAGTAGTACTCGCTGGTCTCGGTCTCGCAGTAGTTCATAACGGTACCGATGAGCTTGACCTTCTCGGACTTCTTAAGCTGACCGATGGCGTTGAGCGCCTCCTCGCGCTTGGTGAAATCCTCACGCACGACAAAAAGCGCACCGTCGGTCAGACTTGCGATCTCGGCAGCATCGATGAAGGTGCCGACCGGGGGAGCATCAAAGATAACGTACTGGAACTTGGCGGACAGTGCCTTTACCAGCTTGGCAAAGCGGTGAGAGACGATGATGTCGGCAGGATTGGGAATATGCGGCTCGGCATCGAGGAAGTAGAAGTTCTTCTGCCCCGTCTCGACAATCGCCTGGTCAATAGAAACCTGCTCGGAAAGGACTGCATAGAGTCCGCCGCGGGAGCGGACGCCGAGCATATCGGCAAGGGACCTGCGACGCATATCAGCCTCGACCAGCAGGACGCTCTTGCCGCTGGTGGCGATAGCCTGGGCAAGGTTGATGGAAACCGTAGACTTGCCCTCGTTGGGAATCGAGGACGTAACGGTGATGGTGCGAATGGGGTCGTCCACGCTCGCAAAGCGGATGTTGGCCAGAAGGGTCTTGGCGGCATTCTGTACAACGAGCTTATCGGTGTTCTTTGCCTTAGCCATGCCTATTTACCACCTTTCATAGCCGGAATTCGGCCAACAACGGGAATGCCCAGGAGCTCTTCTGCCTCTTCGGCACCGCGGATGCGGGTGTTGAGCATGTCTGCCAAAACGACATAGGCAACTGCGATAAAGATACCGGCGAGGAACGCGACGGCGATATACAGCGTGCGTTTGGGGCCGCTGGGGGCTTCGGGGGTCTTAGCCTCGTCGATAACGTTGATGCTCTGGGCAGCGCCGACGTTCTGAGCGACCGTACTCACCGAGCTAGCTATGGCCTTTGCGACCTTAGCCGTCTCCTTGGCATCGGTGCCGGTAACCGAAAGCGTAATGACACGCGTGGTGGTCTCGGAGGAAACAGACACCTTGTAGTCATCCAGATCGGTGAGGCCCAGTTCATTGGCGGCGCCGCTCTTAACGCTATCGCTATCCAGCAGCGTGGCGATATCGTTGGAAAGCATCTGACTCGCCGAGAGATCGTTGTAGCTCATCTGGCCGCTATCGTCGGTCTTGGCGAGAATGTACATGCTCGTCGTCGCGGTGTAGGTGTTGTCCATCGCAACGAAGGACACGATGCCCATGGCGATCGCGCAGACCACCGGAAGGGTGATGACCAGCTTAAGGTGCTTCTTCAGCAGCTGGAACAGTTCGAGAAGGGTCATGCAGCTTGCCTTTCATTTCCCCAGTTCGGATTGACAAAACTGTCCGTATGATATCGCATCTTTTTACCGAGACCAAACTCTATACATAAGAAATAGGCTCTCCTGTAAAAATGTCGGAAGCAATCGTAAAATTGCACAACAACGCCGCACCCGAAAGTCAAATGCGGCGTCTGCATCAATATCTATGTTGTATCGCTATGCGAATGGCTCGTCCTGCCGTATGGGAAACGTCACCGTAATGGTGGTTCCCACGCCCAACTCGCTCGACAGGTCGAGCGTGGCGTGATGATACAGGGCCGCATGCTTGACAATTGCAAGCCCCAGACCGGTTCCGCCGCGCGCCTTGGACCTACTCTTGTCCACGCGATAGAACCGCTCAAATACCTTGCCCTGTTCTTCAGGCGCGATACCGATTCCCGTGTCGGCGACCGCAAGGAACGGATGGCCTTCGTCGTTGGTGCCGCACTGCAGCGTAACCGCACCGCCGGGTCGATTGTAGCGGATGGCGTTGCTCGCCAGATTATAGATGAGCTCGTCAATCAAGCGCGACACGCCTTCGATGACCACAGGCTTGGTCTCATGACTTATCGTCACATTCGCCTGACGGGCGACCTGTTCAAGACGCTGCTCAACCGCGTAGATGGCACGCGAGAGCTCAATAGGCTCCGTGGAACCAATGGGCACCGCCTCGCCCTCAGTTGCACGCTCGGCCTCGTCCAAGTTAGACAGCGTAAGGATATCGTTGACAAGCGCTGCCAAGCGGCCCGCCTCACGATAAATGCGACCGCCAAAGTTGCGCAGGTCGCCCTCGCCCTCGACCATGCCGTTTGCGATGAGCTCGGCATAGCCCGAAATCGCCGTAAGCGGCGTCTTGAGCTCATGGGTGATATTCGCCGTGAACTCGCGGCGCATACGGTCGTTGTCCGCCAGCACCGCCATTTGGCGCTTGAGCTCCTGGCGCTGCGACTCAATACGCTCAAGCATGGGGACCATCTCGGCATAGGCGTGCTCATAGCTACGGCGTGGGTGGTCCAAATCCACCTCTTGCAACGGCGCGATGATGGCACGGGACTCGCGGCGCGCCATAAAAAACGAGAGTACCGCACCCGCTGCTGCGATAAGCAGCATCGGCGCCACCATCGACAGCAAAATCGCCGCAACGCCAGGCTGGGCCTGCGCCAAGCGGACAACCTGGCCGTTATCAAGGGCGACGGCGCGATACAGCATAATCTCGTCGAGCGTAGAGCTTGCGCGCTCCGCGGAACCCGAACCACTCTCAAAGGCCTCGATGACCTCGGGGCGATCGCCATGGTTGGGCAGTGTGGAAGGCGACGCCTCGTTGTCGTAGGCAACCGATCCATCCTTGTTAATCAGCGTGATGCGCAAGTCCTCTCGATCGAGGCTACGCAAGAACGGGATGGGCTCCTGCTGCTCGTCGAGGGCGGCAGCAATGAGCTCGGTTTCTTGCGCCAGGTTGGCACTCGTGGCATCCGCCAAGGTGTTTTGCACAAAGAACGCACCCAGCACCGTAAACGCCACGATAACCGCCATGGCGCAGACAAAGATCGTCACAAAAACGCGGTGCGACAGCGTATGTTTTCCCTGGGGGGCGAAGACCACGGGTTACTCCTCCGATGCGGTGGCCGCGGTGTCGTCACCTTCGGCACCATCGCCGGCAGAAGGCTCGGCCAAGCGGTAGCCCACGCCGCGCACGGTCTCGATGGCGCTGGCATGCTCGCCCAGTTTTTGGCGAAGCGTCTGCACGTGCACGTCAACGGTGCGCGAACCGCCGTCGAAGTCCCAGCCCCACACGCTCTGCAGCAACGACTCGCGGGTAAAAACCACGCCGGGCTTGCGCATGAGGTACTCGAGCAGGTCGAACTCGCGCAGGGTGAGCTTAAGCGGCTCGCCGGCAACGGTCACCTCGCGATGGCTGGGCGAGAGCACGATGTCGCCCACGCTGAGCACATCGCTCGCCTGCTTGACCATGCCGCCGCGACGCAGCAGTGCGCGGCAGCGGCTCGCAAGCTCCATGAGCGAAAACGGCTTAGTCAGGTAATCGTCGGCACCGCCATCGAGCGCCATCACCTTGTCGAGCTCGGTATCCTTGGCGGTAAGCATCATGATGGGCACCGTCGCCGTCAGGCGATCGGCACGCAGTCGACGCATAATCGCCAAGCCATCGGTATCGGGCAGCATGATGTCGAGCAGGACGGCATCGGGTACCCGTCGCGCCACGGCAGCCTTAAACTCACCGTCGCACGAAAAGCCTTCGGCCTCAATCCCCCGCTTGCGCAGTGCATAGACCGTCAAATCCCTGATGTTGTCATCGTCCTCGACGTAATAGATCATGTTGAACCCCTTTGCGGCCGGCATGACCGCATCTTAACCCTAAAGGTACCTTTACTAGATGGTATCAGCCAAAACGTCCCGTCAAATAATCCGCCGTGCGCGGATCGGTCGGATTCTTGAAGAGTTGCGCGGTGGGCGCGTGTTCCACCAACTCACCCAGCAAAAAGAATGCGACCGAGTCGGAGATACGCGCTGCCTGCTGCATATTGTGCGTAACGACCACGAGCGTACAGGTCTCTTTGAGCTCGCAGGCCAGCTGCTCCACCACGAGCGTCGACACGGGGTCGAGCGCCGAGGTCGGCTCGTCCATCAGCAGAATGTCGGGCTGCACGGCAAGTGCGCGGGCGATGCATAGGCGCTGCTGCTATCCACCCGAAAGACCCAGGCCCGACTCCTTGAGCTTGTCCTTGACCTCGTCCCACAGGGCGGCGCGACGCAGGGAGTCCTCGACCAGCTCATCGAGCACGACGCGGTCGCGCACGCCCATACCGCGCGGCCCATAGGCGACGTTGTCGTAGATGCTCATGGGAAACGGGTTGGGGCGCTGGAACACCATGCCCACGCGCTGGCGCAAACGGCAGATGTCGTAATCGCCCAGGATATCTTGACCATCGAGCGCAATCTTGCCCTCGATGCGGCAATCCTTGATGCCGTCGTTCATGCGGTTAAAGCAGCGCAGCAACGTGGACTTTCCGCAGCCCGAAGGCCCGATAAACGAGGTGATCTGCTTGTCGCGGATCTTGATATTCACGTCCTTGAGCGCATGATGGTCGCCATAGAACAGGTCGAGGCCCTCGACGTCGATGCGCGTCGGCGAGGCGGCAAGATCCTCTGCCGTGGGGCGAGTCGCATCCCCAACCTCGCGCTCGTGCGCGGCCTCGGCCTGCGCTTTCATGAGTTCTTCAAGCTCCGTGGGCTCCACAGCCGCAGCAGCCGTCATACCGCATACCTCCACATCGATATCAATTCAGCAGTATCGATAGTAGGAATCGCGGCTCATATGCACGTGAGCGCATTGTCAAGTGTTTGTAAGGGCACGCTGGCTATGCGGCGGGCAGCTCGATGGTGAATATCGTGTGTTCGGGCGTCGATTCACATGCAACGGTACCGCCGTGTGCCGCGATGATCTCCTTGGCAATAGCAAGGCCCAAACCGGCACCACCGCGATTGGTCGCACGCGCCGCATCCAGGCGATAGAACTTCTCAAAGATCACCTTGAGCTTAGCCGCAGGGATAGGATCGCCCTGATTGATAAAGCGCACGCGCACGCCACCGTCATCTTGACGCCCAGCCTCAATCGTGATGGTCGATCCTTCGTAGCTATAGGCGATGGCGTTTTTCATGATGTTGTTGAACACGCGAGCCATCTTGTCGCCATCCACGAGCACCGTCAGGTCCTCGCGAATATCAACTTGTGCTTCCTTATGCTGCTCGTTGAGGATGGGATAGAACTCGTCAGCCACCTGAGCCAGCAGCAACCCCAGATCAACATAGCCGCGCGTGAGCACGATATCGTGAAAGTCAAAGCGCGTGATATCGAAGAACTCTTCGATGAGCGCATCGAGCCGGTGCGCCTTGTCGAGCGCCACGCCCGTAAAGTGCGCACGTTGCTCAACCGGCAGCTCAGGAGCCTCTTGCAGCAGCGAAAGATAGCCCACCACACTGGCAAGCGGGGTGCGTAGGTCATGTGCCAAGTACGTGACCAGATCGTCCTTGCGATGCGACTCGTCACGCAGAGCTTGCTGCACCTTGCGCTCACGGTCACGCACGCGGTTAAGGGCGCCCTCGACCTCCAAGAAGTCGCCGTCGATGTTGTCCCAGGTGTCGGGGTGATCGATCAGGCGATCTTGAATACGAACAGCCAGCACACAATCGGCATGCTGCTCGCCCTGCTCGTAGCCCTGGCAGTACAGGGCGCGGCCGCACAAGAACAGCACGCACACGGCAAGCGCCAGCACAAAGCCAAGCATGTTGAATACAAAGCCGGCATCAAACAGCACCGGCCCTTCGATGCCGCCGAGCGCCATGGCGCCAATCGCCAACGTCATGGCCCACGCGGCGCCGCCAATCACCACGCAGCGGCACACGATCTCAAATCGATCGATCAGCAAAAAGCCGACAAGCAGCACCGCCAAGATTCCGACGATGTTGTCGATGCCAATCAGCAGCAGGCTCAGCAAAAAGAGCAGCACCGTTGCAAGCGCGCGGTTGTCGACGACTGACCTCACGTATTCAAAGAGTCGATCGGGCACCTCGAACGCTTGCCTATCGTCTTTTGTCATATCAAGATCCTCACAAGCGAAAAGCGCTATTCGATGATGTAGCCGACGCCCCAGACGTTTTTGATAAAGCGTGGCTTTTGTGCGTCGTCGCCGATTTTTTCGCGCAAGTGGCGAATGTGCACCATCACCGTATTGTTGGAGCCGGGCATAAAGTCCTCGTTCCATACCGCGCGGAACAGGTCCTCCACGGCCACCACGCTGCCGCGATGCTCGACCAGATACAGCAAGATTGAATACTCGGTGGGTGTGAGGCGTACCGGCGCACCGTCCACCGTCACGGAACGAGCGTCGCGGTTGATCTCCAAGCCGTCGAGCTGAATGGTCGGCGACTCGGCCGCCTGTGCACGGCTACCGTAGCTGGTGTAGCGGCGAAGCTGAGCGTGCACGCGCGCGATGAGCTCCAGCGGACGGAACGGCTTAACCACGTAATCGTCCGCGCCAAGCGAAAGGCCCCCGATCTTGTCTTGCTGGGCATCGCGCGCCGTCAGCATGATCACGGGATAGGTATGGCTGGAACGGATCGTACGCAGCAGCTCAAACCCATCGATATCGGGCAGCATGACATCTAGCAGCGCCAGATCGAACTCCTGCTCCAAGATTGCCTTGGCGGCATCGGCCCCGCTATAGGCAATCTGGACATCAAAGCCCTCTTTTGTAAGGTAGATGCCAACCAAGTCGGCGATGGCCTTTTCGTCATCAACTACCAGTATGCGCTCGTTCATGCGTGCTCCTCTCGCGCTCCATTATGCCTGAGGCGACGCACGCCACACACAACAAGCGTGGGTGATTAAGTCGGTCTTAAGCACCCTTGTGCCCGTTCGAACGCGGATGTGGGCCACGCACGCACGCGATGATCGCCGACGCCGGCAAACGATATACTCTAGTTTCAGAAGAGACCATCCCGTCGAAAGCGAAATCCGTGAAGTCCCTCACCTCTTTTGCAAAGCGCTCAGCCCAGCTTGCCGCCGGCTTTGTCTGCGCTATCGCCCTTGCCGCTGGCGCGCCCACCGTCGCCGGCGCCCAAGTGCTCACGACCGACAATGTTTGCGGCAAAACCGCCGATGCGCGCGGCATCACGGCCGAAAACCTGCCCGATATCGATGCGACCAATACCCTCGTCATGGGCAAAGACGACACCGTCTACTATGCCCGTGGCGCCGATGAGCAGGTCAAGATCGCCTCGATCACCAAGGTCATGACCGCGATCCTAACCGTCGAGAATTGCAAGATGGACGAGAAGGTCACGGTAAGCAACGCCGCAGCCACCGTGGGTAATTCGACCGCCGGCTTGCTCGAAGGCGACGAGCTTACCGTGGAGCAGGCACTGCGCGGCCTGATGATTCCCTCGGGCAACGACGCCGCCATCGTGCTCGCCGAATATGTGGGCAAGAAGATCGACCCTAAGACCAAAGACACCGAGGCCACCTTTGTGAAGGCCATGAACGAGCGCGCTAAGAAGCTCGGCTGCACCGGTACGCTTTTTGAAAACCCGCATGGTCTGGACTTTGATGAGTGGGCTGGCGATATGCACTCAACCGCACATGACGTAGCGCTGATGATGCAGGAGGCCATGAAAAACGACACGATCCGCGAGGTCGTAGCGAGCGAGGATTCCTGGATCGAGGTCACGGGCGCCGACGGCACCGACCATTCGCATTCCATGGACACGCATAACTATTTGCTGGGCCAAGATGGCAACATCGGCGGCAAGACCGGCACCACCGACGACGCGGGCTATTGCTTTACGAGCGCCTACAACCGCGACGGCGACGAGATCTACACCGTCGTTTTGAACTCCACCACCACCGACCAGCGCTTTACCGATACCGCAACCCTTGCCAATTGGTACTACGGTCACAAGGTGACGGTCGCCATCGCCAACACGCAGGAAAAGACCGCCAACGGCAACCCGCTTATGGCGCGCGTTGGCCAAACCGACTGGACGGATAAGACAATCGACGCCACACTCGCCGATCCTACGGCGCAAGCGACCGTGTTTTCCCTTGCCGGCGAGGTGACCGAAAAGGTTAGCTACGACGATCTTTCGGGCACGGTGCATGTGGGCGACAAGGTGGGCAGCGTTACGCTCAAGCAGGACGGCACCAAGATCGCCGTCATGGACCTAGTTGCCGACGAGGAAGGTGCAGGGCCGAATCCCATTGAATGGCTGCTCGTGAAGCTCGATCGCTTGGGCCGCCGCATCGACAACCGCCCACTTGCGGCAGAGAGCGAGACCGTCGCCAAGGCGCCCGAGGTGTAAGGTCGAAGAACAATACACTCGCTGAAAGGAGGTGTCCGAAAGGATGCCTCCTTTTTTGAGGGTTCGAATCCCCAGTTAACATTCTCCTAATTAAAAAAAGGGCCCCAAATGGGACCCTTCTTTCAATTCATACTGGCGGAGAGCTGGGGATGTCCGGGCATGCTGCGCATGCCCTCCGGCTTCAAAGCCTGGCGGCTTTTCGCCCACGGGCTACAAACGCTTTCGCGTTTGCTTAACGCCCGTGCCCTCTCGGGTTCGAATCCCCAGCGCCCTTTCTCGATAATAAAAAAGGGCCCCCGATGGGACCCTTCTTTAAAGTTAAACTGGCGGAGAGCTGGGGATTCGAACCCCAGATGCCCTTTTGGGGCATACTCGCTTAGCAGGCGAGCACCTTCGGCCTCTCGGTCAGCTCTCCGTAACAGCCGTTCTATAGTAACCAAACAGCCAAAGATGGGCAAGAGGAAATTTTCTAATTGCCTAGCATCCTTTCCTCATTGGAAGCTTCGCCTACCCCAGCGAGCGGTTGAGGGAGCCGAGCTCGTCGTTGCCCATGGTGCGCCACATTTGGAAGATGCAACCGCGTGCCAGGAAAAAGAACCCGTTGTCGACCAGTTGCACAGCGGCATCTGCCAGCTGATTCGTCACGGCGGACACTGGCGGCAGCTCGAGTCCAGCCTTGCGGATGGTCTCGACCGCCTCCTCGAACGCCGGAGGCTCGCTGACGCCCATCTCGTTCATAAGGCCCTGCATTTCTTCCAGCGCACTGCTGCCCGACTCCTCGCCGCGCGGCACCAGACGGTAACAAGCCAGCGCCAGGTCGAGCTGATCGCAATTCCAATAGGCAAACGCCAAGCGATAGAACAGGTAGCCGATTGCAGAACGATCGCTGGCAATACGTAGGCCGTGGCGCGCCACCTCGATAATCTCGTCAAAGCGCTCCAGACGCGCAAGCACGTTGATGAGCGCAAAGTGCGATTGCATGGACGAGCGTGCCAGATCGTAAAGATGGCGCACCTCGGGCAGTGCTCGTTCAAAGTCCTCTTGCTCGGCGTAAAAGCTGCAGATCTCGTGCTGGGCAAAGTACAGCGCATCGGGCGCACGAAGGATTCGCACAGAGCGGTCTTCTTCCAACACCGGTAGCACCATGCGTACCAGCTGGTTATCGCAAAACTGCGTTTGAACCGGACCTGTCGCCAAAAGCTCGGCGACGGCGCACTTAGCCTCCAACTCCTCGACAAGACGGGAAAAGCCTTCAAAGGCATCTGTACGGTCGACTTTTGCCTGCTCGCGCAATTCAACAACGCGGGCCACGTATGGGTCGTCATCCTCTTCCATGACCTCCAACTCGTCAGCCGTATCGGCAAGCAGCAGATCGCGCAGCGCCGGCGGCAGTGTGCGATGGTCATCACGCGGACGAGCATGAACCTCCGCAGGCTCAATCGTCTCCGGAGCGGTTGACTCATACGCCTCAAGCACACGCTTGCACGGCATATCGTCCATGTCCATGCTCTCAAGATCCTTGGCGACAGGCACGCAATCGGCCAGATAGGCCGCGCGCCCAAAGAAATACGTTGCGACAACGCGCTCGCCCTGCTCACTGTCGGGAGCAGCAATCTGCACATAGCAGCGCGTGATGCAGGTGCCCGCGGCAAAACACGCTGCCGCAAGCGTAAGTGCCACGCGCGCATCGTGCTCCGCGGCCCAGATCGCGCGCATGTCCTCGTCCAGCTCGCGCCAGGCGTCATCCTGAGCGTCGTATTCACGTTGTGGCATGGCATCCACGACAGACCGCCCAAACCGAACGAGCATAATCCCCTCGGCAACGTTTGCCCGATAGGTATAGTCGAGCCGTGTGACCACGTTAAGCGCCTCGACAATACGCGCGAAGCGGGTACGCACATCCCACTCACCGCCCGGCTGGCAAGCCACCGTACCCGGTTTGCCCCACGGGTTATCGCTCGAGGCCGTATCGAGCAGTCGGGGAACATCGTTGGTCGTCTTGGCGATATGCCACGCATCAAAGAGCGCGCAGCCCTCAAGGCTCGGCGAGGATGCCGCAGGGGCCAATCCGGCCCCGATGCGCTCGAGGATGCCAGAGAGGCGGTTGAGACGGCACTCGATGGCAAGCAGCATGTCAATCTCGTCCTGGTCCAGCAGGCTACGATCAAAATTGAGATAGAAAAGCTTTGAGCGATCGATGCGAGCCAGGCTCATCTCGGACTTGGCGGCGATGGTGCGCAGTCGGGGCAAGTCAATTTCGCTCATAAGGGCGGCCGCATAACGCTCGATACCGCTCGGATTCTCGGCATGGTCGACACGGTAGAGCAGCGTCTCGATAGCGTCAGGTAGCGGTGCCGTGTTAAAGCCCAAAAACACCTCGACCGGCTCGGGCAACTTTACGAGCTTTATTTTGTCGACAACGTTTTGCATGTCCGCATCGAGACCGTCGACGCCCGCCGTGTTCGCAATAGCGCTTTCGGAGTTGGCAAATATCACGTAGCGCAAGAACATCGAGGCCATGAACTCGCCGTAAGGAAGGGCGCGGGTCGAATTCCATGTCTCGTGGTCGGACTGCTCGCGCATGGGGCCTTCGGGAGAGCCGACGGTTCGCGCGCACGCGCGCATTGCACCGCTGGCTTCCCTTACCATAATCTCACCAATACTGGAATCCGACTCGTCAAGGACCAGCTCCATGTCGGGATCGTTGGGCAGCGGAGCCTCGCTAACGGGGCGGTCCACCTTGTACACCTCACCCGAAACGCTTACGTAGCCCAAAAGCGACACATGGCTTTTGCCAACGAATTCGACGACATAACAAGATTCATGCTGGTCCTCGCCAAAGAGTTTCCAGACCACGCCATATGAGCGCCCCGCAGGCTGCTCGGGCATCGCCGGAAAGCGCTTCTTGGGATCGAGAAACCTGAGCTTGTATGTCGGACGCTCTGCCACGAAGTATCACCCTGATCGGTCGCTTGAAGAAGGAGTGGTCACGGATGGGCCGCGACACCTACTCGAAATCTTACACGAGTCGACAGGAAATAGTCCGCTTTACGCCCGCGCCTCGACCGAGGTTCGAATCCAGGCTTATAGGACAAAATGTGTGTCCCGATAGAACATCCGTTTCTATCCATTAATCCAGCCAGAACGGGTACGGGTCCCTGTGGTGGAGATCCTCCCACACGGCCCTGTCGCCCCACTCCGGCCCTCCGTCCTCGCGCGAC